>NZ_CP049200.1:0-300000 GCF_011045195.1 Caulobacter soli
ACTGGTCCTTCGCCTTCCGCGAAAAGGACTTCGCGCGCCTGCCCGCCACCGCCGAGGTGTTCCTCAAGCCGGACGGGACGCGCTACGGGCTCGGCGAGGTCTTCCGCCAGCCCAAGCTGGCTCAAACCCTGCGCCAGGTCGCCGCTCAAGGCGCCGACTACATGTATGGCGGCCCCTGGGGCGAACGGCTGATCGCCGCGATCCAGGCCGACGGCGGCAAGATGACCCTGGAAGATCTCAAGGCCTATGAGGTCATCTGGTCGGAGGCCATGGTCGGCGACATCGGCGGCGGGTATTCGATCGCCACATCGCCCTGGCCCAACAGCGGCGGCGTGGCCCTTATCGAAGCGCAAAACCTGGCTCGCGCCGCAGGCCTGGACCAGGGGCCGCACTGGACGAAGTCGCCCGAAGCCCTGAAAAAGGCGCTCGACATCACCCAGATGATGAACCTGGTCTTCCTGCCGCCGGAGGCGCTGGGCGCCTTGTTCCCAGGCCTGGATTTCTCGCCGGAGGCCCGCGTCACCCGGGCGCACGCCGAGAAGCTCTGGGCCCGGATCAAGGACGGCTCGCCGCTGGCCAATTGGAAGCGCACCACGCCCATGCACTCCGACGACGTCGTCGCCGTGGACGCCGAGGGCAACATCGCGGCCATCACCCATTCGATCAATTGCGTGATCTGGGGCAAGACCACGATCAATGTCGACGGGATCTCGATCGGCGATCCGGGCTCGTTCCAGCAGCCGCTGGTGGCGCGCACGACGCCGGGAACCCGCATGGAGGCGCCGACCGAAACGGGCGTCCTGTTCAAGGACGGTCAGGCCGTGCTCGGCTTCGCCTCCATGGGCGCGGGCCTGCATCACCGCACGTTCCAGGGCCTGCTCAACGTCACGGCCTTCGGCATGACGGTGGAGGAGGCGATCAACACCGCCGACTTCTATCTGCCCTCGACGGATCCGACCACCGGCCAGGCCACGGCGGCCTTCCCAACCGGCCGGTTTGACCACGCCGTGCTCGACGCGACCGGTTACGCCTGGCGGGAAGTTCCGCTGGAGGAGGCCCGGTTGGGCGGCGAGGGCAAATGGGTGGCGATCAGCCGCGACCCCAAGACCGGGGTGCTCGAGGCCGCGTCGCACAACCGCAACAACAGCGACGCGGTGGCTTTCTAGGACCAGACCCTTGCGACGCGGGGCGCGGCTCGACCGCGCCCCGCGTTCGGTCGCTGCGACCGCGGCTTTGCCCGAAACGATCGCTGGATCGTGGCGGGACAGACTGGGACAGAGGCGACGCCGGGCGGATCGCGCGCGTCTCCGAGCCGGGCGCCGCCTCGCGCTAGTTGAACAGACGGTTGGCGCGCAGGCGGTCGACGGCCAGGTCAATGAAGGCCCGGACCTTGGCCGAAGCCCTTCGTCCTTCCGGGTGGACCACGTGAATCGGAAGGGCGTCCTCCTCGAAATCCGGCAGCACTGTCTGCAGCGCGCCCGACTGCAGGTGGGGCCCGATCTGATAGGACAACAGCCGCGTCAGGCCCCACCCCTCCACGGCCGCGCCGATCGCCGCGTCATTGGTGTTGCAGAACAAGCGGGGATGGACCGTGACGTTGGTCTTTTGCTGGCGGCCAAACCGCCAATCGAGCGAGGCCCAGGCCGCGGTGGGCGCGATGATGCGATGCCGGGCCAGATCGGCGGGGGTCTGGGGGACGCCGTGCTTTTCAAAATAGGCCGGGGCGCCGCAGACGACCCTGCGCACCGACCCGACCTTGACGGCGCTCTGACTGGAATCTTGCAGGTTCCCGATCCGGACGGCCACGTCGACCCCCTCGTCGATCAGATTGACGAGGCGATCGAGGAACAGCGTGCGGCCGGTCACCGCGGGGTTGCGGTCGAGAAATTCCGTGAGGATCGGCGTCACGTACATTTGACCGAACATGATCGAGGCGGTGACCGTGAGCGTCCCGGTCGGCGTGGCGTGGGAGCCAGCCGCCGCGGCCTCGGCCTCGCCGAGATCGGCCAGGATCCGGCGACAATCCTCGTAGTAGAGCTTGCCGGCTTCGGTGAGCTTGACCGCCCGCGTGGTGCGGATCAGCAGCCTCGCGCCGATCAGATCCTCCAGGGCGGCGACGTAGCGGGTCACGGCCGGCGGGCTCATGTTCAACTTGCGCCCGGCCTGGGCGAAGCCGCCGAACTCGGCGACCTCGACAAAGACCTTCATCGCCTGCCATCGGTCCATCGCGCACACTTCCGATCGGGTTGGTCGCCTGATGCTGGCCCATGACGGGGGGCCGGGGTTCGCTGTCGTTTTTCTGGACCTTTGCCATGGGCGTCCCGTACGGGAAAGCGCTAGCCCTCCTTGCTTGAGGCCGCGACCCACAATTCGATGTCGTCCAGATCATGTGAACCCAGCCCAAGCCTCAACGCCTGGGCGCGGGAGGCGCGCAAGCCCGCCGCATCGGCCCGACGCGCGGCGATGGCGACCGCCACCGCCGCGCCCGCGCGGACATCGAAACTGCGGCCGTCGCGGGCGGCGTCGATCTCCGCGCCGCTCAACCCCAGACGCCGAGCCCGACCTTCCAGGTCATCGGCCGCTTCGCCACGCAGCCCCGCGCCCGCCAGCGCCAGGGCGATCTGCACCAAGAGATGATCGTCGAGAGTGGGGGTCTTCATGGCCCTGGGCCTTTCCGCTCCGCAAGGTCGTGGCGAGTTTTGGACGGGCGACGCCCGCCGCGATCCGGCTTGTCCGGAACCGCGGCGGGCGCGCGTGACGTCTTGTTCAGGGCCGTGCGATCTTGCGATCCAGGAAATCGTGGATCATCGGGGCCATGACGTCCAACTTGTCCTCCAGCGCGAAGTGGCCGGTGTCGAGCAGGTGCAACTCTGCCTTGGGCAGGTCGCGCAGATAGGGCGCGGCCCCATCGGCGGGGAAGATCTGGTCGTTCTTGCCCCAGACGATCAGGGTCGGCGGCTGATACGCGCGGAAGAAGGCCTGGAACTTCGGATAGAGCGGGATGTTGGAGCCATAGTCCTTGAAAAGATCCAGCTGGATGTCCTTGTTGCCCGGACGGTCCAGCAGGGCCTGGTCATGACCCCAGTTGTCCGGATCGATCCGCGAGAGGTCCTTGACCCCGTCGGTGTACTGGAACTTGGTGGTTTGCGGGGCCACCAGCACCGACAGCGCCTCGCGCCGGGCCGTCGTATCCTCGGCCCAGTAGGCCTTGATCGGATCCCAGAACGCCTTGAGCCCCTCGTCGTAGGCGTTGCCGTTCTGGATGATCAGCCCGCTGACCCGTTCAGGATGCTTGAGCGCCAGACGGTAGCCGACCGGCGCGCCGTAATCCATGACGTAGAGCGCGTAGCGGTCAGCCTTCAACTGGCCCATCAGCCCGTCCACCAGATCGGCGTAGTGGCCGAAGGTGTAGGCGAACTGCGTATGGTCTGGCGCGGCGCTCTGGCCAAAGCCCGGATAGTCCGGCGCGATGACGTGGTAGCGGTCGGCCAGGGCCGGGATCAGGTTGCGGAACATGTGCGAGGAGGTCGGAAAGCCGTGCAGCAGCAGGACGACCGGGGCGTTGGCCGGGCCGGCCTCGCGGTAGAAGATGTCGACGCCGTCGACCTTGGCGGTGCGGTAGTGGACCACCGGCGGCGCGGGCCGAACGATCGCGGCGGGGGTCGGCGCGGGCGTGGCCGCGGCGTGCGCCAGGGGTGCAAAAGCCGTCGCGGCGAGCAGGAGGGGGAGGATCATCCGGTTCATGGTCTTGTCCTTGCGAGGCGCTCGGGAAATCCGCGTTGGCCTCCGATGGACAAACCTTATTGGCCGTGCGGCTCGACTAGAACGACGACAATCTGAAAGGTATTGTTCCTAAAAATGGAATTATTGCAGTTGAGCCGAGAGCTGATGTCACGACGCGATGCGATGTCGGGCGCCGCCCGCGCGAGCTTTCGCGAACGATTCCGGACCGGTGGCGGCGAAGGGTTCAGGAACGCGCGCGCGATCGAGCACGGTTGCGCTGGCGAGACCTGACGAAGCGTCGCGGCCGCCAAGTCGATCACCGCCGAAGGTCGAGCGTCCGGCCTGTGCTCGGGACGGTCGCTGGGACGGCGACGCTCCGCCGTCGCCGCGGGCAATCTGATTGCGCTTCAACGCCATACGACAATGCACCTTCGCCAGACCGCGTTCCTGGCGCGCCCCCGGGGGCGTGCGGCCGCGCCTGGTGTCGACGGCGATATGGCAAAAACAGCAGATCCATCAGCCGCTGGCGCGAAGCCGCGTCGTTGGAGGCGCGCCGCCTTCGATTTCACCCAAAGCTTGACAAGGCTTTTCAGCGAGAACGAAGTCTGCTTCTCGTAAAAGACATTACTGTACTTAATGGGTGGTGCGTGGCCAGAGGCGGAGACCACAACGCATGAGCTCGGCCGTCAGATCGGCCCCCGGGGCGGGCGGCGAGGGTTCGCGACGGCGCTATTGGGCGCTGCTGGTCATGACCCTGGTCTATGGGATGAACATCGCCGACCGGTTCGTGCTCTCGACCCTGATCGAACCGATCAAACACGATTTCCACCTTTCGGATTCGGCCGTCGGATTTCTCACCGGCGTCGCCTTGGCGCTGTTCTACACCGCCGCGGGCCTGCCCCTGGGGGCCCTGGCCGACCGCGTGAACCGCCGCAACATGATCATCTGGGCCCTGGCCTTGTGGTCGGCGTTCACCGCGCTGTGCGGCCTGGCCCAGACTTTCTGGCACCTGCTGCTGGCCCGCATCGGCGTCGGGATCGGCGAAGCCGGCGGGACGCCGCCGTCCCATTCCATTCTCGCAGATTATTTTCGTCCTTCGGAACGGATCGTGGCGATGTCGATCTACGCGCTCGGCATCGCCTTGGGCTCGGCGATCGGCGGCATCGGCGGCGGCATGCTGGCCGAGCGCTTCGGCTGGCGACAGAGCCTGATCATATTTGCCTGCGCCAGCGCGCCCGTCCTTCTGCTTTTGATGACCGTGCGCGAGCCCAAGCGCGGCGCGGCCGATTCGGGCGTCGGCGCTGAAGAGCCGGCGGCGGGCCTTCGCGCCTCCATGGCGTTCATTCGCGGCCAGCGATCGCTGCTTCACGTCCTGGCCGGAGCCACCATCGCCACCTTCTCGGGCATGGGATTGGTGTGGTGGACCCCGGCCTTCCTGGGGCGTTCACATGGCTTGACGGTTGGCGAGGCGGGCGCCGCGGTCGGCCTGATGAGCGGGGTCGGCGGCGCTCTGGCGCTGATCGTCTCAACCCTGATCACCCTCCGTCTCGCCAGGCTCCCGGCCAAATGGCAGTGTCACTTCCTGGCCTGGGTCACCCTGCTGATCACCATTCCGGGCGTGGCCGCCCACGCCGTCGCCGACAAGTCCGCCGCCTTGATCCTGCTTTGGCTGTTCGTCCCGTTCACCAACGTCTATGTCGGACCAACCCTGGCCCTGCTTCAGAACCTGGTGCGGGCGAACATGCGAGGCGTCACCGTCGCGGCCTTGTTGTTCACCGCCAATATCGCCAACCTGGCCATCGCGCCGCAATTGATCGGTTTGGCCTCCGATCTGCTGGCCGCTCACCTCGCCGATCCGGCCCAGTCCTTACGGATCGCCCTGGCTTTTTCCGCGCTGACCGGCCTTTGGGCCGCGGTCCATTTCTGGGCGGCGATCAGGACCCTGCCCTCGGACCTGAGGCGGGCCGGCGCGGCCTAATCCCATGGCGCCGCGCACGCTTTCTTTTCGAAGCGGGCGGACTGTGACAGAACGGACCCAAGGTTCGTGCGCAATCGGCGCGTGAGCGCAAGAGGTGTGAAATTGGCGGGCCGTAAAGCCAAGATATCGGCGACGATTTGGATCGAGACCGCGCGGTTGATGCTCGTCGAGGTCGGCATTGGCGGCGTCAAGATCGATCGCCTGGCCAACCGGCTTGGCGTCACCCGCGGCGGGTTCTATCACAACTTCAAGGATCGAGACGAATTGCTCGACCAATTGCTCGAGCATTGGAAGCACAGCTGTCGTTTCCTCCCCGACGACGGTCCCGGCGCAAACCCGACGGACGCGGTCGAATGGCTTGACCGGATGATTCTTCGACTGATCGAATCCGACGGCTACGACTATCAGTTCGACATGGCGGTGCGCGAATGGGCGCGGGGCGATCAACGCGCCGCCTGGGCCGTGGAACGGGCCGATCGCGAGCGCCTGCTCAAGCTGCAGCAGCTTTTCGAGGCGCTTGGCTACGACGTTGAAAAGGCGGTCATCCGGGCCAGAGTGTTCTACTATCATCAGATCGGGTACTACGCGATCGGCGTCCGCCAGAGCGTTCCCGAGCGTCGCCAGGCCGCCGAGAATTATCTTGAGATCCTGTGCGGCGCTGAGGCGCTCGCGGCGGCGCGCCGACGGACGACATCGGCCAAGCCGCGGGCCCGCGCTTCGGCCTGACGCCGCCGTCTCGAAGCAGGCCGCCCCACCCAGTCGCGTCTTTCCGGGCGTGGAGTTCCCTCCTCCGGACGGGTTCATGGGTGTTCTCGCCGGAGCTCGGCGGCGGAACACCCCGTTCGACCTCCAGCACGGCGTTCAGCGTTCTGGGGAAGACAGGCGGTGGCCGATCTCGGCGATCGACCGCGCGTGAGCGATCAGACGGGATCCCAGAAAGGGCGGCCCCCCTCTCGATGCGCCATCGATCCTTCCGCGCAGGTCCGCCGGCCTCTTGCCGTCGTTATACAGTTGTGCATCAATGCCGGCGAACACCGGTGTCCAAGGGGCCGCCAGCCGAGCCATGGACCCATTAGCGAAAGGCCGGCTCGCCGCTGGGCGGGCAGGCGGATCCCTCACAAGAGCCCCGAGAGACGAAAGAGGCCATGACCAACGACATCGACCGCCGAACCGCAATCGCGCTCACCGCGGGCGCCGCGCTCTCGGCGACGACGGCGCAAGCCGCCGCTGACGGCAAAGCCACGGGTCTGGTGGAACGCCAGCCCCAGATGTCGGCGATCCTGCCCAACACCCATTATTTCGAGATCGATTCCGCGCGGGCTGGCGCGCGCTACGCGATCTGGGTGACCACGCCGAGCGGTTATGATCGCGATCCGTCGATACGCTTCCCCGTCGTCTACCAGCCCGACGGCAATTGGGCGGCGCCGCGTACGGTTCCGGATCTGCAGTATTTGCCCAGCGATGCGATCAATCCCATCGTTCCCTTCATCCAGGTTTGCGTGGGCTACGCCGGCGACGACGTGCGCAATATTCTGGCGGTGCGGGCGCGCGATCTGCTGCCGCCCGGAGAGCCTGTCCCGGACGGGCTGGAGGCTGGCCTGCGGCAGGAAGTGGAGCAAGGCCTGTATGATCGGGACGGCGCCGAACTGTACTTGCGCAATCTGCGCAATCCAGCGGCTGACAAGTTCCTCGTCTTTCTGACCGATGAGCTGCATCCGCTCCTGGCGAAAAAATTCCGCTTCAAGGACGAACGCGCCGGGCTGTTTGGCTATTCCTATGGCGGTCTGTTCGCCGCCTATGCCGCGCTCCAGCGCTCGTCGCTATTCTATAAGATCGGAGCTGGAAGCCCGGGCATCCAGGCGCAGCATTCCAAGATCTTCGATCTTTACGCCAGCGAAGTGAAAGCGGCCGCCGATCACACCGGCCGGTCCCTGCATATCACCTTGAATGAGCGCGAGATCACGGTCGCGTCCTACTATCAGCCGTTCGTCAGCGCTGGCACGACCGCCTTCATCGCCATGGCCAGTCAAGCGCCGCTTCGAGGGCTGGCGATCAGCAGCCGCATCATGCCGGAGGAGTCCCACGTCTCTGGTCAGGCCGCCTCCTGGTACAGCTACCTGCGCACCTTCTATTCGGCGCGTGGTTAGGGACCGGCGGCCCCGGCGGGCACGGAATGTTTCTCCGCCGGACTAGGCTTGAGCGCGGACCAGAACGATCTCGACGCCCGCGGCGGCGGCGTGGCGCGCCAATGCTTCCAGCTTTTCCACGCGCACCCGGGCGCGCAGAACGCGTGGGTCGTTCAGGCAGGCCTCGGCCAGACGTTGCGCGAAATCTTCGACCAGGGCGATATGGCCGCCGGCGACGATGGCCTGGGCCGCGGTGACGATCGTCTCGTAGTTCACGGTGTCGGCCAGATGATGGCGGCTCGTCACGGCCACCTCCAGCTCCACGTCCGCGAGCAACGGTTGGCGGCGATCGAGCTCTTCGGCGTTCACGCCGATCTGCGCTTGGACCCGCAGGCCGCGTACGAACACGTGGGTTGTGAGAATCTCCGTGACGCGATCTGGCGAGGTCGCGTCTTGCCGCTGTCGCGACGCCGCGCTCATGCTGCGCGGCCAGCGGCTTGGGCGGGCCCGCCAAGGGGCCGTTCGCGGCCCGCCGTCTCGGCGCGCTGGAGCGTGCTGGACGCCATCAGCTAAACCGGGATCGCCGTGGTGTACTTCACCTGGCTCAGGGCGAAGTGCGACGACGAGGACGCGACATTGGGGTGTTTGAGCAGTTCTCGCATCAGAAACCGCTCGTAGGCCGCGACGTCGGCGACCACGATCCGCATCAGGTAATCCCATTCTCCCGACATCGAATAGCATTCCATGATCTCGGCCCGGCTCTGCAGGAAAGCTTCGAACTCCTGACGTTGGTCAAGGTTTTGCGAAGTCACCCGCACCTGCAGCATGACGCTGACCCCGCGTCCGACCGCGCCGGCGTTGACCAACCGGATCGTCGGGCCCAGGACGCCTGTCGTCTCCAGTGAACGGATGCGCCGCCAGCATGAGGTCGCGGAAATCCCGATGCTCTCGGCCAGGGCGGCGTGACTGAGGCTGGCGTCCGCCTGCAGGGCCGCGAGCAGACGTCGATCGGTGGGGTCGAGCTGGATCATTTGCGATACGATACATAGCTGTATTGTGAAGGGCCACCCTTTGTCGTCGATTTGACGCTCGCCAGGCAAGTCCGCCCGCCGAGCGGGCGGCCCCCGGCGGCGACGCCAGAAGGGCTTGAACAATCCATTTCATGATTTTCCTATAGATGAAATCATGTCGCCATCTTTGTGCGAAATCCGGGCCATTCTGGAGGGTTATTTCAGCCGTCCCGGTTCACCATCGTCGCATGAGCGATCCCAAAGCCAAACTCGTGACGCCGCCCGCCGGCGCGGCCGCCGACTGGACCATTCCCCAGGATTGGTCGCGCTACACCCAGGCCGAGCATGCCATGTGGGATCATCTGTTCGCCCGCCAGGCGTCGATGCTGCCCCAACGCGTGACGCCGGCCTTCATGCGCGGCCTGGACGTCCTGCGTCTGTCCAAGCCGGGGATTCCCGACTTCGAGGAACTGTCGGAACGCTTGCAGAAACTCACCGGCTGGTCGGTCGTGGCCGTGCCCGGCCTGGTGCCCGACGACGTGTTCTTCGAGCACATGGCCAACCGCCGCTTCGTGGCCGGCAACTTCATCCGCACCCCCGAGCAGATCGACTATCTGCAGGAGCCCGACGTCTTCCACGACGTGTTCGGACACGTGCCGCTGCTGGCTGATCCGGTGTTCGCCGATTACATGCAGGCCTATGGCGAGGGGGGCTTGCGCGCGCTCGGCTACGGCTCGCTCGCCAATCTGGCTCGCCTCTACTGGTACACGGTCGAGTTCGGCCTGATCCGCGAAGGCGGCGACCTGAAGCTTTATGGGGCGGGCATCGTCTCCAGCTACGGCGAGTCGATCTTCGCCCTGGACGACCCCTCGCCCAACCGCATCGGCTTCGACCTCAAGCGGGTGATGCGGACCAAGTACAAGATCGACGACTATCAGCAGACCTATTTCGTGATCGACAGCTTCGAGGATCTTCTGCGTCAGACCCTGGAGACCGATTTCGCGCCGCTTTACGCCGAACTGGAGGCCGCTTCGGACCTGACCACCGACGCCGTCCTGCCGGGCGACGTGGTGCTCAACAACGGCACCCAGGCCTACGCCCTCGCCAAGAAAGCTTCCTGACCATGTCGACCGTTTCCTCGGATCTCGCCTTCGGGGCGCTGGAGCCGCAGCAGCCCGACGTCCTGCTCTCGCTGATCAAGCTGCACGCCGACGACCCCCGTCCCGACAAGATCGACCTGGGCGTGGGAGTCTATCGCACGGCCGACGGCCGCACGCCGGTGTTCGCGGCGGTCAAGGCCGCCGAACAGCGTCTGCTGGACGAGCAGCCGACCAAGGCCTATCTCGGCCCCGAGGGCGATTTCGGCTTCCTCGAGCGCATCGCCCCGATCGTGTTCGGGACCGGGGCGGCGGCCAGCGACCTGTTCGCGGTCCAGACGCCCGGCGGCACCGGCGCCTTGCGGCTGGCGGCGGAGCTGCTGGCGGCGGGCAAGCCCGGCGGCCGCATCTGGCTGGGAACGCCCAGCTGGCCGATCCACGCCGGCATCTTCGAAATGGCCGGCCTGGAGGTCGTGACCTATTCCTATTTCGACGCGGCGACCCAGGCGGTGCGCTTTGACCGGATGTTGGAGGCCCTGTCGGGCGCGGCGCCCGGCGACGCCGTCCTCCTGCACGGCTGCTGCCATAATCCGACCGGGGCCGATCCCAGCCTCGATCAATGGCGCGCCCTGGCCGAACTGATCGTCGCGCGCGGACTGGTGCCCCTGATCGACCTGGCCTACCAGGGCCTGGGCGCGGGCCTCGAGGCGGACGCCGCCGGCCTGCGCCTGGTGATGAGGGACTGCGACAACGCCCTGGTCGCCTATTCGCTGGACAAGAACTTCGGCCTTTATCGCGAGCGCGTCGGGGCCCTCTTCGTCCGGGCGCGGGGGCACGCCCAGCTCGTGCAATCCAACATCCTGCGGCTGGCGCGCTGCGCCTGGTCGATGCCGCCCGATCACGGCGCGGCCGTGGCGCGCGTCATTCTGGAGGATCCGGGTCTGACCGCCGCCTGGCGCGAGGAGCTGGAGTCCATGCGCGTGCGCCTGGCCCAGGTCCGCGCCGCCCTGGCCCGGGCGGCGCCGTCGGTGGCCGGCCTGGCCGCCCATCACGGCCTGTTCGCCCTGTTGCCGCTGTCGCCGCAGCAGGTGCTGCGTTTGCGTCAGGACCACGCCGTCTACATGGCCGGTTCCGGCCGCATCAATCTCGCCGGTCTCAACCACGACAATGTTCAGACGTTCGCGCGGGCTCTCGAGGCCTGCCTGCAGGAAGAATTCGCATGACCATCTCCGCTGAAAATCCCCTGGGCCTCGACGGCTTCGCCTTCGTGGAGTTCACCAGCCCCGAACCGCTCCTCATGAAGGGGTTGTTCGAGCAGTTGGGCTTCGTGGCCGCGAGCAAGCATCCGACCAAGGCGGTGACCCGCTACAAGCAGGGCCGCATCAACCTGCTGGTCAATGACCAGCCGACCGGCCAGGTGGCCGAATTCCGCGCCGCCCACGGCCCCTCGGCCAACGGCATGGCCTTCGGCGTCGCCGATGTCGAGCAGGCCTATGCCGAGGCCCTGAAGCGCGGCGCGGTGGCGGCGGATCCGGCAAGCTCGCTGCTGGGCGAAGGGGCGCGAGTGCTGCAAGGCATCGGCGGCTCCCTGCTCTATCTGGTCCAAAGCGCCGAGGCGGTGTTCGCCAGCTGGGATCTTGTCGCCGGCGCCGCCGAGGACGAGGCGGCCAACAGCGTGGGCCTGGACCTGCTGGACCACCTGACCCACAACGTCAAGCGCGGCCAGATGCGCACCTGGTCGAGCTTCTATCGCGACGTCTTCGGCTTCGAGGAGCAGAAGTATTTCGACATCAAGGGCCAGGCCACGGGCCTGTTCAGCCAGGCGATGATCGCGCCCGACAAGGCCATCCGCATCCCGCTCAACGAGAGCCAGGACGACAAGAGCCAGATCGAGGAGTTCATCCGCCAGTACAACGGCGAGGGCATCCAGCACCTGGCCCTGACCACGCCGGACATCTACGAGACCGTCGAGAAGCTGCGGGCCCGGGGCGTCAAGCTGCAGGACACCATCGAGACCTATTACGAGCTGGTCGACAAGCGCGTGCCCGGCCACGGCGAGGACCTGGAGCGTCTGAAGAAGAACCGCATCCTGCTGGACGGCAATGTCGGCGAGGAAGGCCTGCTGCTGCAGATCTTCACCGAGAACCTGTTCGGCCCGATCTTCTTCGAGATCATCCAGCGCAAGGGCAACGAAGGCTTCGGCAACGGCAACTTCCAGGCCCTGTTCGAGAGCATCGAGCTGGACCAGATCCGCCGCGGCGTGATCACGGTCGACGCCTGACACGCCTCGCCCGCGTCAGCCACCTCCCCGGCCGACGCGTCGCGGGCCCGGGATCGAGCGCCCTCTCGATCCCGGGCCGTTTCGCCTATTGCGGGGCGTCGGCGCGGGCCGCGCCGGCCGATTCACAGGAGCCTGCATGACCCTCCGCTATCAAACCGGCTTTGGCTCCTACTTCGAGACGGAGGCGGTAGCCGGCGCCCTGCCCATCGGCCAGAACTCTCCGCAGAAGACGCCCTTCGGGCTCTATGCCGAACTGCTGTCGGGGGCGGCCTTCACCGCGCCGCGCCACGACAACCGCCGCACCTGGCTCTACCGCCTGCGGCCCAGCGCCGGTCACGGACCCTACGCGCCCTACGCCCAGGATCGCCTGAAGAGCGGCCCGTTCGACGCCGTCGCGCCGACGCCCAACCGGCTGCGTTGGGACCCGCTGGAGATCCCGGCCGAGCCGACCGACTTCGTCGACGGCCTGGTCACCCTGGCCGGCAACGGCGATGTGGCGACCCAGGCCGGCCTGGGCGTCCATCTCTACCTCGCCAACGCCTCGATGAAGGGTCGCGTGTTCTACAACAGCGACGGCGAGCTGCTGCTTGTTCCCCAGCAGGGAGCCTTGACCCTGATCACCGAGATGGGCGTGCTGGAGGCGGGTCCGGGCCATATCGCGGTGATCCCGCGCGGCGTGCGTTTCCGCGTCGAGGTCGAGGGACCGGTGCGCGGCTATGTCTGCGAGAACTACGGCGCGCCCTTCAGGCTGCCGGAGCTAGGACCCATCGGTTCCAATGGCCTGGCCAATCCCCGCGATTTCGAGGCGCCGTTCGCGGCCTTCGAGGACGTCGATGAACCCACGCTGGTGATCCAGAAATTCCAAGGCGGACTCTGGGCCGTCCAGTGCGATCATAGCCCGCTGGACGTCGTGGCGTGGCACGGCAACCTGGCGCCGTATCGCTACGATCTCTCGCGCTTCAACACGATCAATACGGTCAGCTTCGATCATCCCGATCCGTCGATCTTCACCGTCCTGACCGCGCCCAGCGAGATCCCGGGCACGGCCAATTGTGATTTCGTGATCTTCCCGCCGCGCTGGATGGTGGCCGAGCACACCTTCCGCCCGCCCTGGTTCCACCGCAACGTGATGAGCGAGTTCATGGGGCTGGTGCACGGCGCCTATGACGCCAAGGCCGGCGGCTTTTCGCCCGGCGGCGCGTCGCTGCACAACTGCATGAACGCTCACGGCCCCGACGTCGCCAGCTACGAAAAGGCCGTCGCCGCGCCGCTCGCGCCGCACAGAATCGAAAACACCCTGGCCTTCATGTTCGAAAGCCGCTGGGTGATCCGCCCCACGCGGTTCGCCGCTCAGACGCCGCTGGCCCAGTCGGACTATGATGACTGCTGGTCCGGCTTTCAGAAGGCTCGACTGCCGTGATCCCGCATATCGACGAAACCCACGCGGCCGACCTCGCCAGTTGGGTGAGCACGGCCAACGGCCACCCCGACTTTCCGATCCAGAACCTGCCGTTCGGGATCTTCAGCCCGCGCCACGGCCAGCCCCGCGGCGGCGTGGCGATCGGTGATCAGATCCTGGACCTGTCGCTGGCCGCGCGTTCGACGCTGTTCGAGGGCGGGGCCAAGGACGCCGTGGACGCGGCGGCGGGTCCCCTGCTGAACGCCTTCCTGGGCGGCCCGGCCCAAGAGCGTTCCGCGCTGCGTCGGCGGCTGTCGGCCTTGCTCGCCGCCGGCGCGCCCGATCGCGCCGAGGTCGAGACCTGGCTCTACCCGGCCGTCGATTGCCGAATGCACCTGCCGGCCCGGATCGGCGACTACACCGACTTCTACGCCGGCATCCATCACGCGCTGAACGTCGGCATACTGTTTCGGCCCGACAATCCGCTGCTGCCCAACTACAAGCACGTGCCGATCGGCTATCACGGCCGCGCCTCGTCGGTGCGCGTCTCCGGCGCGCCGGTCGTGCGGCCTCAGGGGCAGCGCAAGGCGCCCGACGCCGAGGGGCCGGAATTTGGTCCCAGCCAACGCCTCGATATCGAGTTGGAGCTTGGCGTGTGGATCGGTCAGGGCAACGCGCTGGGCCAACCCATCGCCATTGACGCGGCCGACCAGCATATCGCCGGCCTGTGCCTGCTCAACGACTGGTCGGCGCGCGACCTGCAGGCCTGGGAGTACCAGCCCCTGGGTCCGTTCCTGGCCAAGAACTTCATGACCACCATCTCCCCGTGGATCGTCACCGCCGAGGCCTTGGCGCCGTTTCGGATCGCCCAGCCGGCGCGCCCGGCCGAGGATCCCACGCCCCTGCCCTATCTCCTGAGCCAGGCCGACCAGGCCCGCGGCGCCTACGCCATCGATCTGGAGGTTGCGATCGCCACGGCCGCCATGCGGGATCGCGACGAGCCGGCGTTCACGATCGCCCAGGGCCCAGCCTCTAATCTTTACTGGACCTTGGCCCAGCTCGTGACCCATCACGCCAGCAACGGCTGCGACCTCAATCCTGGCGACCTGCTGGGCACTGGCACGATCTCGACGCCCGACGACAGCGGCGTAGGCAGCTTTCTGGAACTGACCCGCGGCGGCCAGAAACCGGTGACCCTGCCCAGCGGCGAGACCCGCACCTTCCTGCAGGACGGCGACCTGGTGCGCCTGAGCGCTCGCGCCGCCGCCCTCGGCTTCGTCAGCATCGGCTTTGGCGACTGCGTCGGGCAGATCGCGTCCCGCGTCGCGGCATGAACCTGCTCCTGCACGGCTATTGGCGGTCGACCGCATCCTATCGGGTCCGGATCGGACTCGCCCTCAAGGGCGTCGATCACGCCAGCGCCACGCACGATCTGCGGTTGGGCCGGCAGGCCGAGGCCGCCTATCGGGCGCTGGCGCCCCAAGGTCTGGTGCCGGCGCTGGAGACGGACCTGGGGGTTGTGACCCAGAGCCTGGCGATCCTGGAGTGGCTCGAAGAAACCTGTCCGACCCCGCCGCTGCTGCCGGGCGACGCCCATGGTCGCGCGATCGTCCGCAGCATGGCCGCGCTGGTGGCTTGCGACATCCATCCGCTGAACAACCTGCGGGTCCTGCAGGTCCTGCGCGACGAGCTGGCGCTCGCCCAGCCCCAGCTGGACGCCTGGATCGCGCGCTGGATCGGGGACGGCTTCGCCGCGCTCGAGCCGTTGATCACGCGCCATGGCGGGGCCTTCGCCTATGGCGACCAGCCCGGTCTGGCCGATTGCCTGATCGTGCCGCAGGTCTATTCGGCGCAGCGGTTCAAGGTCGATCTTTCGCCCTACCCGCGCCTGGTCGCCGCGGCGAGCGCGGCGGCCGCCCTGCCCGCCTTCGCCGCGGCCCACCCGGCCAGGCAGCCCGACGCGGATCCGGCATGACGCAGGAGCAGACCCCGATACGTCTTTCCGCCACGCCGGCCGGCGTGAAGCTGGGCCCGCTCAGCCTTGTCGCCGAGGGGAGCGCGCGCAATTTCGTGCTGCAGATCGGTCAGGGGCGGTTCCATGGTTTTGTCGTGCGACGCGGCCAGGCGGTGCGCGGCTATGTGGATCGCTGTCCGCATGCGGGCCTGCCGCTGGCCCAGACGCTCGACGACTATCTCACCCCGGACGGCGAGAAGATCGCCTGCAGCTGGCACGGGGCGTTGTTCGCCATCGACGACGGTCTCTGCGTCGGCGGGCCCTGCGCGGGCGCGCGTCTGACAGCTTGGCCCGTGACGGTGCGCGACGGGTTTCTTTTCACCACCACGGAGCAGACCTCATGAGCGGCGTCATCATCACCGGCGGCTTTGGCGTGCTGGGTCAGGCGGTCGCCGCGGCGTTCAAGACGGCCGGTTTCCATATCGCTCTGATCGATCGAGCGTCGGCTGGCGAACATGACGCCGACTTCGCCTTGGGCCAGGTCGACCTGGCCGATCCCGATCAGGCGCAACGAGCCTTCGACCAGGCCCGCGACGCCCTGGGCGGGGTCCAGGCGCTGGTCAATGTCGCCGGCGCCTTTCGGTTCGAGATGATCGAAGGCGGCGACCCGGCCAGTTGGGACGCGCTGTTCGCCGCCAATCTGAAGACTTGCGCCAACATGTGCCGCGCCGCCGCCGCCGGCCTGGCCGCAGGCGGGGCGATCGTCAACATCGGTGCGGCCGCCGCCGAGCGGGCCGGCGCGGGCATGGGGCCCTACGCGGCCTCCAAGGCGGGGGTGGCGCGTCTGACCGAAAGCCTCGCCGCGGAGCTGGGCGGCCGGATCCGCGTCAATGCGGTTCTGCCGTTGATCCTCGACACGCCGCAAAACCGGGCTGACATGCCCGGCGCCGATCCTGCGGGATGGACCGCTCCGGCCGCCCTCGCCGAGGTGGTCCGGTTCCTGGCTTCCGACGAAAGCCGCGCCATCAACGGCGCCCTGATCGCGGCCACCGCGCCGACGCCGCGCTAGAGGAGTTCCCGATGATCGAGCGCCTCGACGCCGCCGCCTGCCGCGAGCGGCTTGTCGCCCTGCCGGATTGGACCCTGGACGAGCCCGCCGCCGCGATCGAGCGGACGTTCGTGTTCGCCGACTTCGTCGAGGCCTTCGGCTTCATGACCCGCGTGGCGATCCTGGCCGAAAAGGCCGACCACCATCCGGAATGGTTCAATGTCTACAACCGGGTCCAGGTGCGCCTGACCACCCACGACGCCGGGGGCGTCTCGCAGCGCGATTTTCAGCTGGCCGCGCAAATGGATCGCCTCCTTGGCGAAAGCGGCGTGGTCTAGACAGGCAAGCCGGCGTCGGCGTTCGGGTTCAACGCCGTCTATTGGACGGCGTTGAACACCGCCACGCCCGGCACGTCGGCCGCCGTGCGCTCACCGGTCTTGGGATCGATCCGCACGGCCGTCAGGGTGCCGCGCAGGCCTTGCGCCATCGCCGGATCGACTTCGGTCACCTGCAGGCCCAGGGCCCTCAGCTTGGCGAGGAAAGCCTCCTCGTAGCGCCCCTTGGGAACCATGACGGGGTTGGAGCCGGGCGCCTTGGGCTTTGCGCTCAGATCGAAGGTCGACAGCAGCGGCGGCGCGCTCATGATCTGGTTGAGATCCCGTTCTTGTCCCAGCACGCCGACCAGGGTGCGGATCGTCTCGGGAACGAGGGAGGAGCCGATGGCGGCGGTGGCCAGGACCGGCTTGCCG
The DNA here is from genome assembly GCF_011045195.1 of Caulobacter soli. GTDB lineage: Bacteria > Pseudomonadota > Alphaproteobacteria > Caulobacterales > Caulobacteraceae > Caulobacter > Caulobacter soli. Next base: position 17,366 of record NZ_CP049200.1, read on the forward strand.
TTCTTGACGGCGATGGTGTCGATGATTTCATGCGGCAGGCGATCGCCCGGCTTCATCTTGGCCAGACGCGCCTGCTGGAACGCCGCCGAGTCCGGGATTGGAACCCCGCCGACCACGATGCCGGTGTCGCCCCAGATCACGCTGTTGATGGTGTGGGTGACGGCCGCGACGTTGCCGTCCTTGTCGACCACGACGATCGAATTGGAATGGCGAGGGACGTTGACGTCGCTGACGCCGAACATCGCGTCGATCAAGGGCGCGACCTGAGCGGCGTAGGCCTTGGTCAACTGGTGCTCGGGCGAGACGTCCACGCCCTTGCTCCTGAGGAAAGCGGCGACCTGAGGGTTCAGGTCCGGGGCGGCGGTGACCGCCTCGTTGATCCGGCTCAGTTGCACGAAGGCGTCCGGATCCGACCAATATGGACCGCGGGTCTGCAGGGTCTTGGCTTCGGCCAGGTTCAACGCCGGCAACAGATAGTAGGCGCCGTAATGCTGGCCGCCATTGACGTAGACGCTGGCCCCCAAGACATCCTGCTTGTGCGGCTCGTTCCACGACACGACGTAGCGCGCCATGTCCTCGGACGTGACCTTGCCGCCCTCGCGCTGCACGACGCGTACGAACTCCTGCCCCCAGGCGCCGGTGTACATGTAGGCCGAGCCCTGGGCGGCGACGCCACGCAGGGTCTTGGCCAGATCGGGTTGACGAAACAGCGCGCCGACCGCCGGCGTCTCGCCGCCGGCCTGCGCCATGAAGGCCCGCCCCTCGGGCGTCCGCGCCAAGAAGCTCTGGCGCAGCTTGAGGAAGCGGTCGTGCGTGGCGGAGATGCGTACGCCCTGTTCGTCGTAGTACAGGGCCGGCGCGAAGAGATCCTTGAACGGCAAGCGCCCGAACCGGCCGTGCAGAGCCTCCAGGCCGGCCATGAACCCGGGCACCAAGGTCTCGCGGCCCTTGGCGCCGCCGATCGTCGGCTTGGGCCCGCCGAAATTGAGGGGACCCAGGTCACCGACCGGGATAGTCGCCGGATCGGTCTCGCCGAGGTAGGAATTGTAGCCGCCGTCGAACGAATAAACCTTGCCGGTCTTGGCCTCGTAGTAGAGCCCGGTGATGATCCCGGCATAGGACACCACCGAGCCGAGCTGGGTGGTGATCTGGGTCAGGGCCACCGTGGTGGCCGCGTCGGCGGCGTTGCCGCCTGACTTCAAGGTTTGAACCCCCGCATAGGCCGCTATCGGCGAGACGGTCGCTGAAACGACGCCGCCGTCGCTGGCGAACACACGGCCTTCGGACGGCGTGCTGTGTTCGAACTCCAGCTGTTCGACCCGTTCCCGCTCGGCCTTGGGCCAACCGGCGGGCGACAGATCACCCGCCGCGGCCGGGAGGCTGGTGGAGAGTGCGAGGGCTCCCGCCATCAGGACAGATTTCATGAAATTCTCCAGGAAGGACGCGGCGAAACGGCGCCGGGGGCGAACTTGCGTGCGCTCCCTTCTTGAGAGCCCCGCAGAACGAGGCGTTGAGCGGGACCACCAAGGTTTGGCCAGGCGCGCTGCTTTGAGGATGCGTTGAGCGAATGCGCTCCGGTCATTCTGTCCCGCCCCAGGCCATGCGATCTGTGGCGATCGCGAAGCGCCGATCTGTGTCGACTGCATTGATCGAGGACGCTCCCATACAGTGCTGCATCCGTCAATGCAGTGCTGTATGTATTGTCTTTGTCGACGACTTGGCCGCGGCCTGGCTGATTGCGCCTGTTGGCGATGCAGATGAGTCCTTGAAGGGCGCAACGCCTTAGAATCCGGGGCCTGGTCGGGCCCTCGACGTCTCCATTCCCCGCTCCGGCCTTCGCCAGGAGTCAGGCCGATTTCGCAAGGCGTCGGAGGCGTGACGCCGCTTCGGCGGGCAAATCGTCTTAAAGCCAAAGGGGGCGGGACCGCGGCCTTGCGGCCATGATGCACTTATGTATTGTCTGGCGCGGGGGCCGAGATCAACCATCGGCGAACACGGGCGGAAAAGAACGGCATGCGCAGCGATTTCACGCGAAAGCCCTGGTACTCGAGCTACGTCCTGCTGATCGTCGGGCTGGTTTCGGTGATGAACTATTACGATCGGTTCCTGCTGACGATCCTGGTCGAGCCGATCAAGCGGGACTTGCACATCACCGACGCCCAGGTGGGCCTGCTGGCCGGCATAGGCTTTGCCCTGATGTACAGCGTGCTTGGCGTGCCCATGGCGCGCCTGGCCGATCGTCATGGCCGCGCCAAGGTTCTGGCGGGCGTGGTCGGGTTCTGGTCGCTGATGACCGCGGCCAGCGGCATGACGATCAACTTCGCCACCATGTTGCTGGCCCGGGCCGGCGTCGGCGTCGGCGAAGCCGGCGGCCTGCCCACGGTGCACGCCTTGATCGCCGACTATTTCTCGCCCAAGCGCCGGGGTTTCGCGCTGTCGCTTATGGGGGTGTGCGGCGCGATCGGCATGAGCCTGGCCCTGGTCGGCGGCGGTCTGATCAATGACTGGCACGGCTGGCGCATGGCCTTCTACCTCGCCGCGATTCCCGGCGTGATCCTGGCTTTGCTGGTGATTTTCACCGTCAAGGAGCCCCTGGCCCATATCCAGGCCCAGGCGGCCGACAAGACCGCGCCGCCGCTGGGCGCGGCCTTCAAGACCCTTTGGGGCCGCAAGGCGTTTGTGTTGCTGTGCGCGGGGATGGCGGTAGGCGCCGTGGGCGCCTACGCCCATCAAACCTGGATCCCTGCCTTTCTGATGCGGACCTATCATCTGACGGCGGGCCAGGTCGGGGCGCAGTATTCGGCGGTGACCGGCCCGACGATGATTGTCGCAATCCTGCTGGGCGGCCTGATCAACGACTGGCTGCTGCGCCGGGACAAGCGCGCGCCGCTGTGGATCATAGCGGCCTCCTTCAGCCTGAGCGTCCCGGCGAGCCTGGCCTTTTTCCTGGTTCGGGATCTTCACCTGGCCTTGGGGCTGTCGATCGTCATGACCTTGGCGGGCGGGCTGTGGACCGGCCCGGCTTACGCCGTGGTCCAGAGCCTGGCGGGCCCCAAGCTGCGGGCCCTGACCGCGGCGATTTTCATGATGATCGTCAACATCGTCGGACTGGGCTTGGGGCCCCTGGTCGGCGGCCTGCTCAGCGACGCCTTTGTTCCGCATTTCGGGGCCGAAAGTCTGAAGGCCAGCCTGTGCGCGCTGACCTTGTGCCTGGCGCTCGCCGTTCCGCTCTTCCTCCTGGCGACGCGCACTCTGGACGCCGATACGCTGGACGCTGAATCGTGAGCGGGCGCGCCCTCGGACGGATCGACGCCGAGGGCGCGTCGCCTCGCCGTCGTCGCCTTGGGCGACGCCAGGAGGGGCCGGGCGCATGACGTCCCGCTACCAGGTCGACCGGATCGACGAGCTCGTCCACGCCCCGGTGAGGTTGGCGGCCATCGTTCGGCTTCACGAGGTCGAACAGGCTGACTTCATGGACTTGCGGAGCTTGCTGGGCGTTACGCCCGGCAATCTTTCAGCCCATCTGTTGAAGTTGCAAGCCGCTGGCTATCTGACGCTCGACAAGCGTTTTGTGGAGCGCAAGCCGCGCACCGAGGTGCGACTGACGTCGAAGGGACGTCAAGCCTATCTGGCCTATCTCGTCGCGCTCGGCGACCTGACCGGGCGCGTGCGGACCTAGCCGGCTTCCGCAAACGATCAGCGCGTTGGCGGCGGCGCCGTCTCTTGGGGTCCGGCGCCCGCCGCGTCCCCCTCCTCGGCGAACGGCTCGAGCCGACGCCGCAGATTGTCTTCAACGGTTGTCAGATGGCGGTCGAACCGCTGAGCGGCCGCGCTCTTGTCGCGCGCGGCCAGCGCGGTGAGGAACTGGTCGTGCTCGTCAATCGACTCGTCGAGACTGTGCTCCAGCGGACCGTTGAGATTTTGCACGCGGATGAGCTGACGGGACACGACCGTATGGGCGTCGATCAGCGGCTGGTTGCGGCTGGCCACGACGATCAGGCGGTGAACCTCGTTGTTGGCGTGCAGAAAGGCGCTCTCCTTTCCCGCCAGGCCGGCCTGCTTCATCGCCGCCTCCGCGTCGAATATGCGTTGGAGGTCGTCGGCGGTCGCGTGTTCGCAAGCCAGTTCTACGGCCAGGACCTCAAGGGTGCGCAGGAGAACGAAATTCTCCAAAATCCGCCTTGGACTTGGGGCGCTGACCACGACCCCGCGATTGAGCGAAGTCTCAAGCAGCCCCTCGGCGGCGAGCACCTGGTAGGCCTCGCGCAAGGGCGAGCGAGAGATGTTGAATCGGGCGCAGAGGATGCGCTCCTGCAAGCGCGCGCCAGGACGCCAGACGCCTTCGACGATCTCCTGCCGCAACCGGGAGACGACTTCGGTGAAAAGGCTGGATCGCGGGATAGCGGTTTCGATCATGCGCGTCGTTCGATTGAGGAGAGCGTCCTGCAAGCGCATAGGCGGCTCACGGACGGTCGACAAGATGCAATCGACGGCTGAGGGATCGCCCGAGAGGTTGACGCCGATCGATGCGAGTCTCCCGGGCGGGCCAGGGCCGCCTAGCCGGCGATGTCGATGACGATCTTGCCCTGGGCCTGTTTGGTTTCGCAGAACAGCTGGGCCTCGACCAGTTGGCTCAGGCCATAGACCCGGTCAATCACGGGACGGATCTTTCCCGCCTCGACCAGGTCGCCGATCGTGCTCAAGGCCTTGCCGTTCGGCCGCATGAACGACCAGGCGTATCGGCGCCCCAGCCTGGCCTGGGCCGCGACCCGCTCGGCCAGGATGTCCTTGCCCTTGGCCAGGCCAGCCTCCAGGCCCAACTCGTCGATCAAGGTCAGCTTGGGTGTGACGATGCTGACATAGCCCGCGCCGGCATGGGTCTTGAGCGCACCCAGTAACTGGGCCTCGCAGTCGAAGGCCGTGTCGAAGGCGAAGTCATAGTCCTTCAGCACCTCGGTGAAGTCCTGCTTGGTGTAGTCGACGACGACGTCGGCGCCGAGCGATCGGACCAGATCGACATTGCGCGTGCTGCAGGTCGAGGCCACGTGCGCGCCCCAGGCCTTGAGCAACTGAATGGCGAAGCTGCCCACGCCGCCGGCCCCGCGCGGTACGATCACCTTCTTGTCGCGGGCGGACTGGGCCGACAGGCCGCCATGGTCCACCAACGCCGCCCAGGTGGTCAGCGCCACATAGGGCATCGATCCGGCCTGCAGGAAGGTCAGCGAGGGGGGCTTGGGCGCCAGCCAGTCCTGCGGGATCGCGGCGAACTCCGCCGAGCCCCCCGAGAGGGTGCCGGCCCAGACGGCGTCGCCCGGTTTGTAGGCGTCGACCGCCGCGCCGACGGCGACGACCTCGCCGGCGACATCGCGCCCCGGCGTGTGCGGATGGGTGACGAAGCCAACGTCCTCCCAATAGACCGAGCCGTAGCCGGAGCGCACGGCGCAATCGATCGGATTGACCGAGGTGGCGGCGACCCTGACCAGCACCTGGTCCGGCGCCAGCGGCGGGACCGGCGCGGCCGTGGTCAGTTTCAGCGCCTCCTCGGCGCTTCCGTAAAAGGCGTGCTGGACGGCGCGCATGTGGGAGCCGCTCATTGAATGAAGGTGGTTTCGTCGAGCGGTTCGGCGACGACGGTGTTGGCGATCTGGCCCAGGCCCTCGATCTCGATTTTGACCGTCTGACCGACCTTCAGATAGTTGGGCGGCTTTTGGCCGGCGCCGACCCCGGCGGGGCTGCCGGTCGACAGGATGTCGCCCGGCTCCAGGGTGAACACCGAGGTCAGGTAAACGATCATGTCGTCGATGCGGTTGACCAGTTCACGGGTGTTGCCGTTTTGGCGAAGCTCGTCGTCCACCCAGGTCTTGATCGACAGGTTTTCCGGATCGGCGACCTCGTCGGCGGTCGTCAGCCACGGTCCGATCGGGCCGTGGGTGTCGAACGATTTGCCCAGGGTCGCGGTGGGCGCCTTCAGCTGCCAGTCGCGGACGCTGACATCGTTGCAGATCATATAGCCGGCGATGACGCTTCTGGCCTGGTCCTTGGGCACCCGGCGGCAGCGACGGCCAATGACGATGGCCATTTCACCTTCATAGTCCAACTCGTCCGACTGTTGCGGCAGGTGGATCGGGTCGGTCGGGCCGGAGATGCACGAGACCTGCTTGTTGAACCAGATCTGGTTGGAAAGGTCGGGGATCGGCAGGCCCTTGGCGCGGACCTCGTCGACGTGGGAGCTGTAGTTGAAGCCGATGCCCAGGAACTTGCGAGGGGCCACGATCGGCGCGAGGAGTTTCGCCTCGCCCAGCGGGATCCTGGCCTTCGCCGCGGCGACGGCGCGCCGGGCCTGATCCAGCGCCGCCGGCCCGGCCCGGAGCAGGGCTTCCAGGCTGGCCGGCAGGCTCGCGTCGGCCTGTTGCAGATCAACGATCCCCTCCTCGATCAAGGCGCCGATCGCGGTGCGTCCCTGATGGCTGAAGCGGACGAGTTTCATGCCGTCTTCTCCGGAGGCGCGGCGATGCGGCCTTCGATCACCACGGTCAGTTTGCGCGACTGGAAGAGCCAGCCTTGCGCGGTCCGCACGACGATGTCGCTCGACGTTCCCGCCGCGACGGCGGCGCCTTGGGCCGGCGCGGGCGGCGCGCCCACGATCGTCAAGGCGTTGGAGATCACCTCGAAGCGATCGGCGTCCAGGGGCGTGATGCGGACATTGGTCGAATGGTGGCGCGAAATCCGGTCGCCCTTGGTGGCGCGTTCGCTGAACCAGGCGTGGATGTCGGCCTTGTTGGCCAGGCGGAAATGCGGCGTTTCCAGCGTGCCGTCCTCGGCGAACAGGGCCGCGACGGTGTCGCCCTTGGCGTTGTCCACGCGGTAGCCGAACTCGGCGAGGATTCCGTGGATGGCCGCGTGTACGTCCGCGGGGACGGGTGAATAGCCGCTCATGTCGTTCTCCCTGATGGACGCTGGATCGCTCGAGCGAGCGCCGCGCCGCGTGTTCTTCGTCATCTGCATGGTGCGGCGTCGGTCGAGCCGTTTGTCGACAACATGCGATATCCGAGCTTACCGATTAAAAGTCCGAACAGTCGATCAATAAAAGATTGTCAGATTGTCGACAACATGCAAAATCAAAAAGTCCGCTTGTCGGGACGATCGAGATCCGCAAAAGCGGACCATCATGGGAGGTTGCACATGGGCGCCAAACGCCAAGCGCTGACAGAGCGCCATCCGGCTCCGTTGAGTCCCGCGAAGCTGGCCCACCTCGTGTTGGTCACGTCGCAATTCGAGGCCGCGAAGGCCTGGTACGCCACCGTGCTCAATGCTCACCCGGCCTACGAGAACGCGCAGGTCTGTTTCATGACCTACGACGACGAGCATCACCGGATCGGCATCATCAACATGCCAGGACTCGCCACGCCGCCCCCCGGCGTGGCCGGCCTAGACCATATGGCGTTCACCTTTGACGACCTGGGCCAGTTGCTCGCCACCTTCCAAAGGCTCAAGGCCGAAGGCATCACGCCGTACTGGACGATCAATCACGGTCCGACGATCTCGTTCTATTACCGGGATGTCGACGGCAACAAGGTCGAGCTGCAGTACGATATCTTCCGCACGGTCGCCGACATCGACGCCTTCTTCGCCTCCGGCGCCTACGACGAGAATTTCATGGGGATCATCATCGACCCCGAGGATCTGGCCAGCCGGTACGAGGCGGGCGAGTCGATGGACGACCTGACCCGGCGGCCGACGCTGCCCGCCGGCAAGACGCCCTGGGACATGCACCGGCCCTAGGGCCGGTCCGCCTGGAGCGAGCGCCAGCTCGCATGGGCTAAAAAAATAAACAAAAATAGGGGAGAGACCATGACCAAGCGCAGGCAAACTGGGCGTCGCTGGCTGATGGCGACCGTCGCCGTCGGCGCAGGCGTCGGCGTTCATGGCGTCGCGTTCGCGCAAGCCGTCACGCCGTCCGACACCGGGCAAATCGAAGAGATTGTGGTGACCGCCCGCAAGCGGGAGGAGAACCTGCAGGATACGCCCATCGCCATCACCGCGGTCAGCGCCGCGGCGATCAAGGCCAAGGGCATCACCAACATCACCGAAATCGCCTCGAGCACGCCCAGCCTCACGCTGCAAGGTTCGGCCCCGCTGTCAGGCAATCCGTCGGCCGCCGTCGTGTTCGTTCGCGGCATCGGGCAGATCGATTTCACCATCAACACCGATCCGGGCGTGGGGATCTATCTGGACGGCGTCTATGTCGCCCGCAGCGCCGGCGCGGTGCTGGACCTGGTCGATGTGGAGCGCGTCGAGGTTCTGCGCGGCCCGCAAGGCACGCTCTTTGGCCGCAACACCATCGGCGGCGCGCTCAGCATCGTCTCCAAGGCGCCGGCGGCGGAGTTCGGCGGCGACGTCACCGCGACCATCGGTTCGGACGATCGCCGCCAACTGCAGGCGTCGGTGGACGTTCCGCTCTCCGATCAACTGCTCACCAAATTCAGCGGCTTCTACCATCGCCGGGACGGTTATGTGACCCGCCTGCAGACCGGTGAAAAGCTGGGCGGCGACGACGCCTTGGCTGGCCGCTTCCAGGCCGAGTGGAAGCCGAATGATCGGTTCACCGCCCTCTTCTCCGTGGACGGCACCCGCAAGCGCGAGGCCTCGGCGCCGAACGTGGCGCTCAAGCTGGACGGCACGGCCTTTCCCCTGGGCTTCCTGGAGAACAGCGTCGTCATCGGCGGGGGCTGCGCGGCGGCTCCCAACGCCAGCCGCAACTGCTTTGGCGCGGCCTGGGAAACCAAGGATCCCTACACCTCCAACGGCACCGCGCCGTCGCGCTCGGATCTGGACATCTGGGGCACGAGCCTGACCCTGAACTGGGACCTGGGCGCGGTGGGGTTGAAGTCGATCACGGCCTATCGCGAAGTGCAGGCCTCGTTCGCTCGCGACACCGACCACACTCCGTACAACTTCCTCTATTCGGACATCTCCGAGGACCAGGATCAGTTCAGCCAGGAACTCCAGGTGACGGGCCGCGCGTTCGACGATCGGCTCAAATGGCTGGGCGGCGTCTATTATTTCAAGGAAAGCGCCTTCGAGAACTACCAGAGCTCCGGAGACGTCAACGGCGTGCAGGGGCTCAACCACACCCGCAACAGCAATTACGCGGTGTTCGGCGAGGGCACCTATGACCTGACCGACAAGCTCCATCTGACCGCGGGCCTGCGCTACACCAGCGAGACCAAGAAATTCCGCACCGATCAGCAGGTGATCGCCGGGGTGCGCTCGCCGATCGGAACGCTGATCGTCGTGGACGACACCTGGCAAAGCCAGACCTCCGAGGAAACCTCGCCGCGCATCACGGTCTCCTATGACCTGGCCAGCGCGCTGATGGCCTACGCCACCTATTCCAAGGGCTTCAAGAGCGGCGGCTTCAACGCCCGCTACTCCTCGCCGGTCGCCAAGCCGATCTCCTTTTCTCCGGAGTTCGCCACGCTCTACGAGGCGGGCCTGAAGTACGAAACGCCGCAGCGCAATCTACGGCTCAACCTAGCGGCCTTCCACACCGACTACACCGATGTGCAGGTCGACTTCAGCTATCCGGGCGTCTTGGGCACGTTGGTCGGCAACGCCGGCGCGGCCAAGATCGACGGCGCGGAGCTGGAGTTCACCTATATTCCGCTGCGTCGGCTGCATATCGACGGATCGGTCAGCTACCTCGACGCCCGCTACACCGAGGTCGACGCCACCGTGCCCAGCATCTCGGCGGGCAACAGCCTGCCCTTCGTTCCCAAATGGTCGGCCAGCCTGTCGGCGTCCTACGCCATCGATCTGGGCGACAAGGGCACCCTAACCCCGCGCATCGACTACAGCTATCGATCCCACGTGTTCTTCACCTCGTCCAACAACGCCATCGCCTCGCAAAAGAGCTATCCGCTGCTCAACGCCGCGATCGCCTACGAGACGGTCGACGGGGTTTGGCGCGCGACGCTGGGCGGCCGCAACCTGACGGACGAGCGCTTCCTGACCTCCTCGGGCTACAGCGACTCAGCCGGGGTGTGGGAGGGCGTCTACGCCCGGCCGCGCGAGTGGTACCTGTCTCTTGATCGGAAGTTCTAGGCGACTGCCTGACCTGGCGCGCTCGCGCGCCGGGTCAGGTCTTTTCGCCGCTTGCCGGCGATTCAATCAAGACGTCACAGTTGTCAATTATAGTCCGACCGGACGGGTTATTTTGTTGCGACCGGCACGGCAATCGGGCAGCCTTGACCAAAGAGAACCGGCAGGCGCCCGCCTTAGGATGGGCGCGGCCCCCGCGCCGCGTTCAGGCTCGCTCAAGGATCGGCGCGAGACGGCCGCGGCGCCGCACGAGGGATGAACCGTCATGACCGATCGCCGCTTCCGCTCCGCCACCATCCGGGAGGGGCTGGTCCGGGCCCCGACTCGCAGCTTTCTCTACGCCCTGGGCCAGGACGACGCGGAGATCGTCCGCCCCCATATCGGCGTCATCCATACCGGCGGGGACATGAGTCCTTGCAACATGACGCTGCGCGACCAGGCCCAGCACGCCAAGACCGGCGTCTACGCGGCCGGCGGCATGCCGCACGAGTGCCCGGTGGTGTCGGTGTCCGACGGCCTGTCGGTGGCCCATTCAGGCATGCGGTTTTCCCTGATCTCGCGCGAGCTGATCGCCGACAGCGTCGAGGCCACCACCCGCGGCCACCAGTGGGACGGGATCTTCGGCATCGGCGGCTGCGACAAGAACATGCCGGGCCTGATGATGGGCATGGTCCGCTGCAACGTGCCCTCGATCTTCCTGTTTGGCGGCTCCGCCCTGCCCGGGCGGCGCGAGGGGCGCGACCTCAACATCGTCGACACCTACGAGATGATCGGCAAGGTGATCGCCGGGACCGCCGACGAGGCGGAGCTGGACGCCTACACCAAGGCCTGCCTGCCGACGGCGGGATCCTGCGCGGGTCAGTACACCGCCAACACCATGGGCATGATTTCCGAGACCCTGGGCCTGGCCCTGCTGGGGTCGTCGATGGTGCCGGCGGTCTATTCGGAACGCGCGCCGCTGGCCCGGCGCAGCGGCAAGGTGCTGATGGCCGCGGTGATGGGCGATGCGCCCCTGCCCCGCGACCTGGTCACCCGGGAGGCCATCGAAAACGCCTGCGCCTTGGTGGCCGCGACCGGCGGCTCGACCAACGCGGCCTTGCACCTGCCGGCGATCGCCCACGAGGCCGGGATCAGGTTCACCATGGATGACGTGGCCCGCGTCTTCACCCGCACGCCGCTGATCGCCAATCTGCAGCCCGGCGGCCAATACCTGGCCAAGGACGTCTTCTACGTGGGCGGCGCGCCGGTGATCCTCAAAGCCCTGCTGAAGGCGGGCCATCTTCACGGCGATTGCCTGACCATCACCGGCCGCAGCCTGGCCGATGAACTGGAAGCCGCCGCTGAACCCGACGGCGAGGTGGTTCGCGCCTGCGATCAAGCCCTCGCGGCCACCGGCGGCGTGGTGGTGCTGAAGGGCAACCTCAGCCCGGACGGGGCGCTGCTGAAGGTGGCGGGCCTGAAGACGCTCAAGCATCGGGGGCCGGCGCGGGTGTTCGAATCCGAGGAGCAGTGCCTGGTCGCCATCCAGGCGCGCGACTACGCGCCCGGCGACGTGATCGTCATCCGTAACGAAGGACCGCGCGGGGGACCGGGCATGCGCGAGATGCTGGGCATCACCGCCCTGATCTACGGACAGGGCAATGGCGAGAAGGTCGCCCTGGTCACCGACGGACGGTTTTCCGGCGCCACCCGGGGCCTGTGCATCGGCTATGTGTCGCCCGAGGCGGCCAGCGACGGCCCGATCGGTCTGCTGCGTGACGGCGACATCGTCGCCATCGACGCCACGCCCGGCGTCGAGGCCCTGACGGTGGAGCTCGACGCAGACGCGCTGCAGGCCCGCCGGGCCGAACGTCCGCCCGTCCAGCTTCGCAAGCTTGGCGGCCTGCTGGAAAAATACGCCGCCACCGTCGGCTCGGCCCACCTGGGCGCCGTCACCCATTCCGGCGCCGTCATCTGGGAGCGCGACTCATGAGCGAACAGGCCACACCGGACCGCCCCGCCCCCGTCTTCGGGTTCATCGGCCTGGGCGACATGGGCTTGCCCATGGCTCGCCGGCTTCTGGCCGCCGGACTCCAGGTCGTGGCCTGGAACCGCTCGCCCGACAAACTGGCCCAGCTGGCGCTGGAGGGGGCGCTGATCGCCGCGGCCTCGCCGGCCGAGGTCGGCGCGCGCGCCGACCTGATTGGTCTCTGCCTGACCTCCGACGTCGCGGTCGAGGCCGTGGTGTTTGGTCCCGGCGGCCTGCTGAGCGCCGCGCCGGCCGGCGCGCGGCGATGGATCGCCGATTTCTCGACCGGCGATCCACAGGCGGCCAAGACCTTCGCCGAGCGGGCGGCCGCCCTGGGCGCCGGCTGGGTCGACGCGCCGGTGTCCGGCGGGGTCCGCGGCGCCAGTTCGGGGCAGTTGGTGGTGTTCGCCGGCGGTGAGGCCCAGGATCTGGAGGCCTTGGCTCCCTTGATGGCGCCCCTGGCCGCGCGGGTCACGCATATGGGCCCCTCGGGGGCGGGTCAGGCCACCAAGATCTGCAACCAGATGATCGTGGCCTGCAATGTGATGATGATCGCCGAGACCCTGGCGGTGGGCCGACGGGCCGGCGTCGAGGTCAGCCGGCTGCCGCAGGCGCTGGCGGGCGGGTTCGCCGACTCCGCGCCGTTGCAGATCTTCGGGCCGCGCATGGCCGAGCATCTCTTTCTCCCCCGCTTGGGCGCGATCGGCCTGATGGCCAAGGACGTGGGCCTGGCGCTCCAGCTCGCCGGCGGCGCGGCGGGGCTGACGCCGCTGACCAGCCTGTGCGCCAAGCTCTACGACCTGCCCGATCATCCCGAGATCTCCAAGGACGAAGACCTGTCCAAGCTGATCGGTCTGTTCGAGACGCTCGACCGCTAGCGTCGGACGTCCGGCGCGACCGTCCTGATTTTAAATAGACCGTCCGCACGGTCTATTATTGTTTCGCCGTCCAAAGGACGTTAGGGGAAGCGATGGATATCCAATCGAACGCCGTGATCGTGATCGTGGGGGCCGGCGCCATGGGCGCGGGCGTCGCCCAGGTGGCGGCGCTGGCCGGCCATCCGGTCCGCGTCATCGATCGCGACGACGCCGCGCTCGCCCGGGGGCGCGCCAGCGTCGATGCGGGTTTGGCCAGTCTGGCGCGGCGCGGCGCCCTGACCGCCGCCGACCAGGCCGCCGCGGCCGAGCGGATCGCCTGGACGACCGACCTGGCCCGGGCGTCCGACGCGGCCCTGGCGATCGAGGCCATCGTCGAGCGGCTCGACGTCAAGGCCGCGTTGTTCGCCCAGCTGGCGGCCGCGGCGCCGTCCACGGCGATCCTGGCCAGCAACACCTCCTCTCTGTCGATCCAGGCCCTGGCCGCCGCCGTGACCCACCCCGAACGGTTCCTGGGACTGCATTTCTTTAATCCGGTCCCGGCGATGAAGCTGGTGGAGGTGATCGGCGCGGCCGCCACCAGCCTCCAGACCATCGAGGCGGCGTCCGCCCTCATGAGCCGGTGGGGCAAGCATCCGGTGACGGTGCGCGACGTGCCGGGCTTCATCGTCAATCGCGTGGCGCGGCCCTACTACGCGGAGGGCTTCGCCGCCCTGGCCGAGGGCGCGCCGCCGGCGGCCATCGATCACGCCCTGACGGCGGCCGGAGGCTTTCGCATGGGGCCGCTGGCCTTGGCCGACCTGATCGGCCACGACGTCAACTACGCGGTCGCGACCTCGGTCTACGAGGCCTATGACGGCGTCACCCGCTTTCGGCCCCAGGCCGCGCAGCAGGCGCTGGTCGAGGCCGGCGCCTTGGGACGCAAATCGGGGTCGGGGGTCTACGACTACGCCCGGGACCTGCCTGCGCCCGATCTGGCGCCCGCCGCGGCGCGGCCCAACCTCGTCATCGAGGCGCGCCGGCTCGGAGAGGTCGCCCCCTTGGCCGCCGCGGCCAGCGACGCCGGCGTGGCCCTCAGCTTCGACGCGGCCTTCGCGCCCGACGTCTTGGAGGTCGACGGCATCCGGATCGCCTTGGGCGACGGCCGGGCCTTGGCCAGCCGCACCGACGCCGACGTCCTGCTCGACGCGGCGCGCGATTTTTCCTCGGCCAGGACCCTGGTGATGACCGCCGTCGACGATCACGCGGCCGCCACCGCCGCGGGTTTCGTCCAGGCGATCGGCAAGGAGGCTCTGTTCATCGCCGACCGCCCGGGCTTGCTGGTGCTGCGCACCCTGGCCCAGTTGGCCAACGCCGCGGCCGACGCGGCCGGCGACGAGGTCGCGAGCCTGGACGGCATCGACGAGGCGATGGTGCTGGGCGCCAATCATCCGGAGGGACCCCTGGCCTGGGCCCGCCGTTACGGCGTCCAGCGCCTGGCCTCCGCCCTGACCCACATCGCCGCCGAGACGGCCGATCCGCTTTACCGCCCCTCCCCCTTCCTGCTCGCCGCGGCGACCTCGACCACCCAGGAGATCGACCTTGTCTGACGCCTTCATCTGCGACGCCATCCGCACGCCGATCGGCCGCTACGCCGGCGCCCTGGCCGGCGTTCGTCCCGACGACCTGGCCGCCGCCACCTTGCGCGCCCTGGTCGAGCGCAACCGCGGCGTGGACTGGAGCGCTCTGGACGACGTGATCCTGGGCTGCGCCAACCAGGCCGGCGAGGACAACCGCAATGTCGCCCGCATGGCCGCCCTGCTGGGGGGCTTTGGCGAGTCCGCCCCCGGCACCACGGTCAATCGCTTGTGCGGTTCGGGCCTGGACGCCGTCGCCATGGCCGCCCGGGCGATCAAGGCCGGCGAGGCCGAACTGATCGTCGCGGGCGGCGTCGAGAGCATGAGCCGCGCGCCGTTCGTCATGCCCAAGGCCGAAAGCGCCTTCTCGCGCGACAACGCCGTCTATGACACCACCATCGGCTGGCGCTTCGTCAACAAGACCCTGAAGGCGCAGTTCGGGATCGATTCCATGCCCGAGACCGCCGAGAACGTCGCCGACGATTTTGGCGTTTCGCGCGCCGACCAGGACAGGTTCGCCGTCGAAAGCCAGCGCCGGGCCGCGGCCGCCCAGGCCTCCGGCCGCTTCGATGTCGAGATCGTTCCGATCACCATTCCGCAAAAGAAGGGCGAGGCCTTGGTGGTCTCGCGCGACGAGCACCCGCGCGAGACCAGCATCGAGGCGCTGGCCAAACTTCGGCCGATCGTTCGTCCCGACGGCACGATCACCGCGGGCAACGCTTCGGGGGTCAATGACGGGGCGGCCGCCATCATCGTCGCCAGCGCCGCGGCCGCGGCGAAATACGGCCTGAGGCCCCGGGCCCGCGTCCTGGGCGGCGCCGCCGTCGGCGTGCCGCCGCGCATCATGGGCATTGGCCCCGCCCCGGCCAGCGAGAAGCTTCTGGCGCGGCTGGGCCTGTCGATC
Organism: Caulobacter soli; assembly: GCF_011045195.1. GTDB lineage: Bacteria > Pseudomonadota > Alphaproteobacteria > Caulobacterales > Caulobacteraceae > Caulobacter > Caulobacter soli. Next base: position 32,870 of record NZ_CP049200.1, read on the forward strand.
GGCGACGTCGACGTGGTCGAACTCAACGAAGCCTTCGCCTCGCAGGGCCTGGCCGTGCTGCGCCGTCTGGGTCTCCCGGACGACGCGGCCCACGTCAATCCCAACGGCGGCGCCATCGCCCTGGGCCATCCGCTGGGCATGTCCGGCGCGCGTCTGGTGCTGACGGCCGTCGAGCAGCTGGCGCGCACCGGCGGCAAGACCGCGCTGTGCACCATGTGCATCGGCGTGGGACAGGGCATCGCCCTGGCGGTGGAGCGGGTCTAGGTTCGGATAATTAGTTGACCGATCGGTCGGACAATTATAGAACGGATTTCGACGCCCAAGGAGGATGCGATGTACACGACCGAACTTGGCAAGCCCGATCCCAAGGCCCCGACGCCGTTGCTGCGCGAGGACCCCGAACTGCTGGCCGCGTTCGAGGCGCGGGTGGCGGCCGACGAGTTCGTCGAGCCCAAGGACTGGATGCCGGAGGCCTATCGCCGCACGCTGATCCGCCAGATTTCCCAGCACGCCCACAGCGAGATCGTGGGCATGCTGCCGGAGGGCAATTGGCTGACGCGGGCGCCGAGCCTGCGCCGCAAGGCCGTGTTGCTGGCCAAGGTCCAGGACGAGGCCGGTCACGGCCTTTATCTCTACTGCGCCGCCGAAACCCTCGGCGTCAGCCGCGACGACCTGACCGAGGCCCTGCTCAGCGGCAAGGCCAAGTACTCGACCATCTTCAACTATCCGACCCTGACCTGGGCCGACATCGGGGCCATCGGCTGGCTGGTCGACGGCGCGGCGATCATGAACCAGGTGCCGCTGCAGCGAACCTCCTATGGCCCCTACGCCCGGGCCATGGTCCGGGTGTGCATGGAGGAGAGTTTCCACCAGCGCCAAGGCTACGAGATCATGATGGTCCTGGCCAACGGCACGGTCGAGCAGAAGGCCATGGCCCAGGACGCGCTGAACCGTTGGTGGTGGCCGTCGCTGATGATGTTCGGGCCGCCTGACGACAACTCGCCCAACACCGCCCAGTCCATGCGCTGGCGGATCAAGCGCGACACCAACGACGAGCTTCGTCAGAAGTTCGTCGATATCACCAAGCCGCAGGCCGACTATCTGGGCCTGAGCGTCCCGGACGCCGACCTGGCCTGGAACGAGGCGCGCGGCGCCTATGATTTCGGGGCGGTCGACTGGGAGGAGTTCTACGCCGTGGTCCGCGGCGAGGGTCCGGTCGCCAAGGAACGCCTCAAGGCGCGCAACGACGCCTGGGACGCCGGCGCGTGGGTTCGTGAGGCCGCCCTGGCGCACGAAGACAAACGCCGCGCGCGGCGCGCCGCCTAAGCATCAAGGAAAAACGATGAGCCAAGATTGGCCGCTCTGGGAAGTCTTCATCCGCTCGAAGGGCGGGCTTGCCCATAAACATGTCGGTTCGCTGCATGCGCCCGACGCCGAGCTGGCGGTGCGCCACGCCCGCGACGTCTACACGCGGCGCCTGGAAGGCGTCAGTCTTTGGGTCGTGCGCTCGGCCGACATCGTCGCGTCCGATCCGGCCCAGGCCGGCGAGCTGTTCGAGCCGGCGGAAACCAAGGTCTATCGCCATCCGACCTTCTACGACATCCCCGATATCGTGAAGCATATCTAAGATGGCCGAGCGTCAATCCCTCTTCGAATATCTGCTGCGGCTGGGCGACGACAGTCTGATCCTGGGCCAGCGCCTGACCGAATGGTGCGGCCAGGCGCCGGCTCTCGAGATCGACCTGTCCCTGGCCAATGTCGGCCTGGACCTGATCGGCCAGGCCACCTTCTTCCTGGGCTTGGCCGGGGAGGTCGAAGGGGCTGGCCGCGACGCCGATCAGCTGGCCTTCCGCCGCGACGTCCTGGCGTTCCGCAACTGTCTGCTGGTCGAGCAGCCCAACGGGGACTTCGCTCAGACCGTGGCGCGTCAGTTCCTGTTCTCGACCTTCCAGCTGGCCCTGTTCGAGCGGCTGGCGGCGTCCGCCGAACCGAGACTGGCCGAGATCGTCGCCAAGGCCGTCAAGGAGGTGCGCTATCACGCCGAACTGGCCGCCGACTGGGTCGTGCGCCTGGGCGACGGCACTGACGAGAGCCGCTCACGAATGATCGACGGTCTGGACTGGTGCTGGCGTTTTGTCGAGGAGCTGTTCGACATGGACGCGGTCGAGACCGAGCTGGCCGCCGCAGGCGTGGCGATCGACAAGGCGGTCCTGCGCGCGGGGTTCGACAAGACCATCGAAACCGTGCTCACCGAGGCCACCCTGCCTTTGCCGGTCTATCCGCGCGGGGTGAAGGGCGGCCGTGTCGGCCACCATTCCGAGCACTTGGGCCATCTGCTGGCGCCGATGCAGTATCTGCAGCGGACCTATCCGGACGCCGTCTGGTAGGGTCATGATCAGCACCGGCGCATCGCTCGACGCCGCCGCGGTCGACCGCATCCTGGCGGTGCTGGCCCAGGTGCCCGACCCCGAAATCCCCGCCGTCTCGGTGGTCGATCTTGGGATCGTGCGCGGGGTGCGCGCCACGCCGGCCGCGGTGCTGATCACCCCCACCTACACCGGCTGCCCCGCCACCTTGGCCATCGAGGCCTCGGTGCGGATCGCGCTGGACGCGGCCGGATTCGGCGCGGTGAGGATCGAAACCGTCCTGTCGCCGCCCTGGTCGACGGACTGGATCACCGAGCAAGGCCGCTCGCGCTTGCTGGCCTACGGCATCGCGCCGCCGCCGCCAGGCGCGGACTCCCGTTCGCTGCGCGGGGCCGACCTTGTCGCCTGCCCGCGCTGCGCGTCGACCGACACGGTCGAGGTCAGTCGTTTCGGGTCGACGCCCTGTAAGGCGCTGTGGCGTTGCCTCGGCTGCCTGGAGCCGTTCGACCGCTTTAAATGCCATTGAGAGAAGAACCATGTCGGTGTCGTTCCATTCCCTGAAAATCACCGATGTCCGCCGGGAGATCGACGAGGCGGTTTCGCTGAGCTTCGATTTGCCCGAGAATCTGCGCGACACGTTTCGGTTCAGTTCAGGTCAGCATCTGACGCTGCGCGCCGAGATTGGCGGCGAGGACGTGCGGCGCAACTATTCGCTTTGCGTGGCGCCGCACGAAGGCGAGCTGCGGGTGGCGGTCAAGAAGGTGGCCGGCGGGGTGTTTTCCACCTGGGCCAACAGCGTCTTGGCCGTCGGCGACCGCATCGAGGTCATGGCCCCGCACGGCAGCTTCACCTGGACCTTCGATCCGGCGCGCGCGGCCACCTACGCCGGCTTCGCGGCGGGATCGGGCATCACCCCGATCCTGTCTCTGCTCAAATCGGCGCTGCGGATCGAACCCGACAGCCGCTTCGTGCTGCTCTACGCCAATCGCGAATCCAATTCGATCATGTTCCTGGAGGAGCTGGCGGCCCTGAAGAACCGCTATATGGACCGTCTTCAGGTGTTCCATTTCCTGGAGGACGAGGCCGAGGAGGTCGAGCTGTTCAACGGCCGCCTGGACGTGGCCCGCACGGCGCAGGTCCTGGCCTCGCTGGTCGATCCCTCGGCTCTGGACGCCGCCTTCGTCTGCGGCCCGGGGCCGATGATGGACGCGGCCGAAGCGGGCTTGGTCGGCGCGGGCGTGCCGGCCGAGAAGATCCTGATCGAACGCTTCACGGTGGGTCGCGCCTCCGACGCGCAGGTGGCCGTCGAGCGGGAGCTTGAGCAGAAGGCCGCGGGCCTGAAGGTGCAGATCACGCTTGAAGGCCGGCGTCGTCAGCTCGCCTTTGATCCGACCAAGGGCAACATCCTGGAGGCCGCCCGCGCGGCGGGCATGCCCGCGCCCTACGCCTGCAAGGCCGGGGTGTGCGCCACCTGCCGGGCCAAGGTGGTCAGCGGAGAGGTCGCCATGAAGGTCAACTACGGCCTCAGCGAAGAAGAGGTGGCCGAAGGCTACGTCCTGACCTGCCAGGCCGTTCCGCTCACCGACGACGTCGTGCTGGACTACGACGCCTGAGACCGACCTCGCGGCGAGGCGGCGTTCGGGATCGCAGGCGTCGCTGTTGTCGAGCCCGGGTCGGCGCGCCCGCGGCGCCGCCTTGTCGGACGTCGTCTTGAGCCCCCTTGCGCCGCGCCTCGTCAGGCCGGCGTCGCGCGCGGCTTGAACCTGGCCAGCATCAGCAGCGCCAGGCCGCCGGCGATGGCCGGCAGCGCGACGATCAGGAACAGCGATGATCTTTCCATCTCCAGGCCCAGAAGGAGCCCGCCGGCGGCCGGGCCGATGATCGAGCCGATCCGGCCCACGGCCATGGTCGAGCCGACGCCCGTGGCGCGCGAAGCGACGGGATAGAGCGCGGCGGCCATGGTCGGCAGGTTGAGCTGGGCGCCGATCACCATAGCGCCGGTCAGGAAGATCAGGCCAAAGCCCAGGGCGGGCACATGCAGCAGGCGACCCAGCAGCACGACCAGACCCGCGCCAAGGCCTAGGGCGAGCGCCACGGGCGTGAAGGCGCCAAATCGGCGAAAGGCTTGGCTGATGACGATCGCCCCGGCGACGCCGCCCAGATTGAGGACCACGGCGCCCAGGGCCGCATGGCTGTCGGCCAGGCCGGTTCGCGCCAGCATCATCGGCGTCCAGCTGACCAGGAAGTAGCCCAGCAGCAGCACGCAGAACGCCGTCGTCCAAAGCAAAAGACTGGCCGCCGCCAGACCGTCCCGCAGACCGCCGGCCCGTTCGGGGACGGCGTGGCGGGCGGTCCAGGACGCCGGCTCGCGAAGCCTCATCAAGACCGGAACCAGCAGCGCCGGCAGGACGCCGCCGAGCACGAAAGCCGCGCGCCAACCTTCGGCGTCGACAAGCCAGGCGCTGATCGTCCCGCCGAGCACCGCGCCGGCCGGAAAGCCGATGAACATCTGTGTCACCGCCGCCGAGCGCCGGGCCGCCGGCGTGGTTTCGGCGGTCATGGCGGCGATCGCCGGGATGGCTCCGCCCAGGCCCAGGCCGCCGATCACCCGCAGCGCCAGCAGGGTGGCGGGCGATTGCGCCAAGGCGCAGGCCAGGGAGGCCAGGCTGAACAGGACGACACACCCCACCAGCACCGGCTTGCGGCCAAACCGGTCGGCCATCAGGCCCGATCCGAACGCGCCGCCGGCCGCGCCGATCAGGCCGGCGGTGAACAGCCGCCCCAGCTGGCCGTCGCTCAGGTTCCAGTCGCCCGACAGCGTCGGCGCGATGAACGAGATCAACAGAGTGTCGAACCCGTCGATCATCGCCACGGCAAAGCACAGGAAGAAGATGCGCCAGTCGCGGCGGACCGGTTCGGCGGGCGTGGCCAGGAGATCGGTCATGGTGGCTCCGGTCGAGGAAAATGAGCGTGGGGACCCGTGCGAGATGTCAGGCGCGCGTTTCGGAGAGCGGGGCGTAGGAGCCCGCCAGGCGCCGACGGTCAGGCTCGGCGCGCGCCAGCGGCTCGCAGGGCGACAGCCCCTCCAGGCAGCGGCGCGCCAGGGTCTGGTATTCCTGGGTGCCTTGCGATTTCCAGGCGCGTTCCTGCTCGGACACCGCCCGGACCGGGCGCGCCGGACTGCCGGCCCAGAGGGTGGCGGGCGCGGTGACGGTCCCGGCCTTGATGAAGCTCATGGCCCCGATGATGCAGTCGGCCCCGATTTCAGCCTTGTCCATGATCACCGCGTTCATGCCGATCAGGGCGTTGCGGCCCACGCGGCAGCCGTGGAGGATCGCGCCGTGGCCCACATGGCCGGCCGCTTCGATCACGGCCTCATGGCCCGGAAAGCTGTGCATGACGCAGTTGTCCTGCAGGTTGGCCCCCTCCTCCAGGATCAACCGGCCAAAATCTCCGCGCAGCACGGCGTTGGGCCCCACGTAGCAACCGGGCGCGATGATGACGTCGCCGATCAGCACCGCCGTGGGGTGCACGAACGCGGTCGGATCGACGACGGGCCTAAGATCCTCGAAGCCATAGAACGGCATGTCACGCGCCTTTCGATCGATGAGCCTTCCGGCGGCGGCCGGGCTAGGCGTGAGAAACCTGGGGGACGGGCCTTGGGCGGCGATCCGAACCGACCGCGACAAAGGTGAACGCCGCCTGGGTGACCTTCTCGCGCTCGCCGCTTTCGCGGGGACGGCGCCAGGCCTCAACGGCGATTTTCATGGACGAGCGCCCGGTCTCGATGACTTCGGCATAGACCGAGACCTCGTCGCCGACGACGACGGGCCGGTGAAACGAGATGGCCTCGACGGCCACCGTGACCGCGCGCCCGGCCGAGTGACGCGCCGCGGCGTTTCCAGCCGCCAGGTCCATCTGACACATCAGCCAGCCGCCAAAGATATCGCCGCTGGGATTGGTGTCGGCCGGCATGGCGATCACCCGCACGGCCGGTTCGCTGACCGGCGGTTCGGGACTGTTGCTGCGCGGCGCGGTCATCACACGTGGATCGCCTTGCCGCGCACCGACATCGCCGCCTCCTTGACCGCCTCGCTGTGGGTCGGGTGGGCGTGGCAGGTGTAGGCGATGTCCTCGGAGGTGGCGCCGAACTCCATGGCCTGGGCGGCCTGGGCGATCATCGTCCCGGCCGGATGGGCGATGATCCACACGCCCAGGACCTGGTCGGAGGCCGCGTCAGCGATGACCTTCACGAAGCCCTCGGGCTCCTTGTTGGTCTTGGCCCGGGAGTTGGCCAGCATCGGGAACTTGCCGACCTTGACCGCGCCGCGCGCCTTGGCCTGGTCTTCGGTCAGGCCCACGCCGGCGATCTCGGGCGTGGTGTAGACCACGCTGGGGATCACCTCGTGGTTTACCAGCCCCGGCAGGCCGGCGATGATCTCGGCGACGGCGACGCCCTCGTCCTCGGCCTTGTGGGCCAGCATGGGACCGGCGATGACGTCGCCGATCGCCCAGACGCCGGGAACCGCGGTCTTGAATTGATGGTCGACGTCCAGCCGTCCCTGGGCGTTGAGCGACAGGCCGAGCGCTTCCAGGCCCAGGCCCTCGACATTGGCCTTTCGCCCCACCGAGACCAGCACCCGGTCGGCTTCCAGCCGGGTGGCCGCGCCGCCCGCCGCCGGCTCCAGCATCAGGGCGACGCCGGCCGCCTCGACCTGGGCTCCGGCGACCTTGACGCCGGTCATCAGGGTCATGCCCTGCCGCTTGAAGATCTTGGCCGCTTCGGCGCGCACGTCGCCGTCCATGCCCGGCAGGATCTGGTCGGCATATTCCACGACCGTCACTCGCGCGCCCAACCGGCGCCAGACCGAACCCAGCTCCAGGCCGATCACTCCGCCGCCGATCACCACCAGGTGCTCGGGCACGGCGGCCAGCTCCAGCGCGCCGGTGGAGTCGACGATCATGGTCTGGTCGATCGGCACATTGGCCAGCGCTGCGGGCGAGGACCCCGTGGCGATGATGATGTTCTTGGCGCGCACCACCTGGTCGCCGACCTTCACGGCGTCGGGCCGAAGGAGTTGGGCCGCGCCTCTCAACCACTCGACCTTGTTCTTCTTGAACAGGAACTGGATGCCGGCGGTCAGGCCGTCGATGGCCTCGTTGCGGTGACGATGCACCGCCTCCAGGTCCAGGCTGACGCCTTGCGTCTTCACGCCCAGCTTGGCCAAGGCTCCGGACCGGGCCTCTTCATAGAGCTCCGAAGCGTGCAGCAACGCCTTGGACGGGATGCATCCGACATTGAGGCAAGTCCCGCCCAGGGTCTCTCGGCTCTCGACACAGGCGGTCTTCAAACCCAGTTGCGCCGCGCGGATCGCCGCCACATAGCCGCCCGGTCCGGCCCCGATCACCAGAACGTCGAAATCGTGCTCGGCCATTACAGCGGCCACGCTTCGAGGGTTTCGACGAATTTCGACAGCCAGGCATTGGTCTGGTGGCCGTCGAGCACGCGATGGTCGATGGTCAGGGAGACATACGCCATGGGCCGGATCTGGAGGGTGTCCTGGCCGGCGACCTCGCGCACGACCACCCGTTTTTCCAGCTTGCCCACGCCCAGGATCGCCGACTGCGGCTGGTTGATGATGATCGGCGAGGCGAACAGCGAGCCCGACACCCCATGGTTGGAGATGGTGAAGGTGCCGCCGCGCACGTCCGCGCCGTTGAGCTTGTTGTCGCGGGCGCGGGCGATCAGGTCGCCCAGCCGCCCGGCGATCCCCTGCAGCGACAGATCCTGGGCGCGCTGCACGACGGGCACGATCAGGCCCTTGTCGCCCAGGGCGGCCCCCACGCCGATGTTGATGTCGTCGAAGATTTCCAGTCGATCGGCGTGCCAGCGGCTGTTGACGCTCGGGACGGTCCGCATGGCCGCCACGCTGGCGGCGATCATGTAGGCGGTGAAGGTCAGGTTGATCCCCTCCTTCTCGAACGCGGCCTTGTGCTTCTTGCGATGGGCCATGATGGCGCTGAAGTCGGCCTCGAAAACCGCCGTGACGTGCGGCGCCACGGTCACCGAGTGGAGCATGTTCTCGGCGATGGCCAGACGCATGCGGTCGTGGGGCACGGCCCGGAAGCCGCCGATCGAGGCGGCCGCCGGCGGCGTCGACGCCAACCGCGGCGTGGAGATCGGCGCGGACTTCAGGATGTCGGGCGCGTTGGCCGGCGAGCGGCTGGCCTGCGCCACCGCCCGCTCGATGTCGGCGCGGGTGACTCGGCCGCCCCGGCCGCTGCCCTCGACGCTCGCGGGGTCGACGCCATGCTCCTTGACCGCCCGGCGCACGGACGGCGACAGGCCGCCGACCGCCGGCTGCGCGGGGGCGGCCCTGGCGGCCGCGGCCGGCGAGACAGCCTGGGCGGCCGAAGCCGGCGCCTCCGCCTCGGCTTCGCCGGCCGGCCGCATGCGGCCCAGGACCGCGCCCGGCGTGGCTTCGGTGTCGCCGAGCATCAGGATCTCGGCCAACACGCCGGTGATCGGCGCGGGGATCTCCTGGGCGACCTTGTCGGTCTCCAGCTCGACGATGGGCTCGTCCAGGACGACGGTGTCGCCGACCTTCTTGAGCCAGTTACGGACGATGGCCTTGGCGCCTTCCAGCTCCAGGGGAACGATGATGTCGATCATGGAAGCGCTCATCAGAAAGCCAGCAGGTCGTCGATCTTGGCCCGGATGCCGGCCACGGACGGGACGGCGAAGTCGAGCAACACCGGGTTATGAGGGCTGGGAATGTCGGGCATGGTCAGGCGGGCCACCGGCGCGTCCAGGTCCATGAAGGCCTCGTCGGCGACCAGGGCGGCGATCTCGGCGCCGAAGCCGGCGGTCTTCAGGTCTTCGTGCACGATAAGGCAGCGACGCGTGCGACGGACCGAGGCGAGGACCGCCGCCTTGTCCCAGGGCATCAGGGTGCGCAGGTCCAGAACGTCGGCCGAGCGGCCCTCGGCGGCTTCCTCGCAACGCGGGACCATGGCGCCCCAGGTGACGATGGTGATGTCGTCGCCCGAACGCGTGGTCTTGGCCTTGCCGAACGGCAGGGCGAAGTCGTCGCCCGGATAGGGCCGCCGGGCCCAGGCGAAATCCAGCATCGAGCGGTGCTCGAAGAAGATCACCGGGTCGTTGCCGCGCAGGGCGGTGCGCAGCAGGCCCACGGCGTCCTCGGCGTTGGACGGCGCGGCCACCATCCAGCCGGGCTGGTGGACGAAGGCCACTTCGTTGGTCTGGCTGTGCCAGGGATCGCCGCACTTGAAGAAGCCGCCGGGCACGCGCACCACCATGGGCGCGGCGAACCGGTTGTCGGTGCGCCAGCGCATGGTGCCGCAGTCGTTGATCTGCTCGGTGGCCGGCTCGGCGTATTTGCGAAACTGGATCTCCGGCACCGGCACCAGGCCGGCCATGGCCATGCCGACGGCGCGGCCGATGATGCCTTCTTCCGACAGGCTGGTGTCGAACACCCGCGCCTGGCCGAACTTCTCCTGCAGACCCAGGGTCACGGCGTGAACGCCGCCCTTGGGGCCGATGTCCTCGCCAAACAGCACGACGCGATCATTGATCGTCATTTCGTGCTCGAGCGTACGGCGAATGGCCGTGACCATGTTGATCCGCTGTCCCTCGGGGACGGGGGTGGGGGTCGACGGCGGCGGGACGTAGCCGGATGTCCATTGGCCGCCCATGGCCTGCAGGTCGCCGTCCTCGGAAAAGACGTTGCGGGTGACGGTCACCGGGTCGGCCACCGGCCGCGTCTCGGCGCGCGCCAGCGCGTCCTCGGCGTCGGCCTTGGCCCGGGCGTCGATTTCGTCCCATTGCGCCTGCGACAGCAGGGCCGGCACCAGATAGGACTTCAGCTTGGGCAGGGGGTCGCGCCGCCACTCGTCCTCGACGACCCGGGCCGACTTGTAGGACTGGGTGTCCTGGAAGCTGTGGCCCTGCAGACGCGGCACGGTCAGGCGCAGCAGGCAGGGCCCCTTGCGGTCGCGGACATGGGCCATGGCCTGATCGATCAGGGCCGCGGCCTCCTGCGGTTCAGTGCCGTCCCCGCTGATGATCTCCAGGCCGCTCCAACTGCCCAGGTTCTTGGCGATGTCGCCGCCCGGGGTCTGGAAGGTGGAGGGCACCGAAATGCCAAAGCCGTTGTCCTCGATGTAGAACAGCATCGGCAGGGCCTGGGTGGTGGCGATGGTCAGGGCCGCCCAGAAGCCGTTGGACGCCACCGAGCCGTCGCCGCCCAGCACCACGCCGATGGCGCCCTCATAGGCGGCGTTGTTCAGGACGGTGCGATGGTATTCGATCGCCTGGGCCCAGCCGGCGGTCGGGGTGTATTGCGCGCCGACCCCGCCGCACATCGGCAGGGCCGAAGCGCCGTGCGGATTGGGATAGTTGAACACCGTGCCGATGTCGCGGCCGCCCGAATAGCCGCCGCTGCGGGCCATGGCCGAGGCCAGGGCGATCTCCGGATCCACCCCCAGGGAGAGCAGCAGGGGGCGCGAGCGATAGTAGCCGCAGGCGGCGTCGTGACGCTCGGTCAGACGGCATCCCAACAGAATCTGAGCCATGTCGTGGCCACGGGCGGAGAACTGGTAGAGGACCTTTTTCTCCGGAACCAGGCGCTCCTCCTCCATGGCGTCCAGCGCCCTGGAGAGATTGACCAGATAGGCGACGCGCGCCCAGTCATGGCTCTCGTCGGGCGCGTTGCGGGGCGGCTCCGAAGCGACAGCAAGCTTGGCCATGGAGGCCTCCCTATTTATGACCGTACGGTCGGTCTATTAATTCTGAATAGCCAATCCCCGTGACGGACGCCACGAGAATTTTTAGCGAAGATCGCCGGCTCCTCGCCAGGACGCGGGGCGCATCTTGCGTCAGGACGGCGCGGCGACCGTGCGCGCCAGGCCAGGGCCAGGCGCCGCGTCAGGCTCCACCAGGGCGCGGCCCAAGGTGCGCGACAAGCCGTTGAAGCTGGCGATCACGCGGCCGTCGGCGGACGTGACCGTCACGCCGTAAACGCCCGTGCGGCCCTCCACGGCGACCTCGCGCGCGTCGGCGACCAGGCGCTCGCCTTCGAAGGCCGGATTGAGAAAGGCGATCGACGCCTGTTGGGCGACATTGGCGATGTTTCGGCTGTTGCAGGCGTAGGCGAAGGCGGTGTCGGCCAGGGTGAAGATCACGCCGCCATGCGCGCAGCCCACCCCGTTCAGCATCGCCGCGGTCACGCTCATCGAGACCCGCGCATGGCCCTCGCCCGCCTCCTCCAGCGCCAGGTCGAACAATCGGGTGGGTCCCTCGCCTTCGCGCAGGTGATCGACGACGCGCCGCGCCAGATCGTGTCCGTTCATGCGCTCGTCTCCAGGCTCATCCGTCGCATTGAAAATGACCTATGGTCGACAATATGCAACATTCAATTATCGCACAGATTAAGGCGGTCGATTACGATTGACCTAGGGTAATAATTGACCGACCGGACGTTCTACTTTATCCCATGGCCAGCGTCAGGGAGGCGCGACCGCACAGAACGGCAGGCGATCACATGGCCTTCGAAACCATTCAATTTTCCATCGACGACCAGGGCGTCGCGCGCCTGGTCCTCAATCGGCCCGACCGTCTCAACAGCTTCACCGTCCAGATGCACGGCGAGGTCGCCCAGGCCTTGGACCAACTGGAGGCCGGCGCCGCGCGCGTCCTGCTGCTGACCGGCGCCGGCCGCGGCTTCTGCGCGGGTCAGGACCTGGCCGATCGAGCGGTGGCGCCCGGCGAGGGGGCGGTGGATCTGGGCCAGTCCGTCGAGCTCTACTATAACCCGCTGGTGCGCCGCCTGGTCGCCCTGCCCTTCCCGGTCGTCTGCGCGGTCAACGGCGTCGCCGCCGGCGCCGGGGCCAATCTGGCCTTGGCCGCCGACATCGTCATCGCCGCCAAGAGCGCCAAGTTCATCCAATCCTTCGCGGCCATCGGCCTGATCCCCGACTCGGGCGGAACCTGGATCCTGCCGCGTCTGATCGGCCAGGCCCGCGCCCTGGCCATCACCCTGAGCGGCGCCCCGGTCCTGGCCGAACAGGCCCAGGACTGGGGCATGATCTGGCGCGCCGTCGACGACGACCAGTTGCTGGCCGAAGCCGAAAAGCTGGTCGCCGGCTTCGCCAAGGCGCCGACCCTGGGCCTGGCCGCGACCAAGGCGATGATCCGCGCCAGCTGGGCCCACACGCTCGACGAAGAGCTCGACCTGCAACGCGACGCCATGCGTCGACTGGGCCATAGCGCCGACTACGCCGAAGGCGTCGACGCCTTCCTCAACAAACGCCAGCCGACCTTCACCGGTCGATAGCTTACCGGAGCCGTCCCCGATGAAGCCTCTTCACCTCCAAAACTACGCCGCCGGCGCCTGGTTCAGCGCGCAGGCCGGCGTCGTGGACGTGCCCTCCGCGGTGAACGGCGAAACGGCCGCGCGGCTGGGCTCGCAGGGCGTCGATTTCGCGGCGATGGCCGACCACGCCCGCAAGGTCGGCGGTCCGGCCCTGCGGGCCATGACGTTCCACGAGCGCGCCAAGATGATCAAGGCGCTGGCCGAGGCGATCATCGCTCGCAAGGAGGAGCTCTACGCCCTCTCGGCCCTGACCGGCGCGACCCGCACCGATGGCTGGGTCGACATCGAGGGCGGCGCAAGCACGTTGTTCGCCTACGCCTCCAAGGGTCGGCGCGAACTGCCCAACGACAAGATTCTGCTCGACGGCGCGCTGGAGCCGCTGTCCAAGCGGGGCTCCTTCGTCGGCCAGCACATCCTCAGCCCTCTGCAGGGCGTGGCCCTGCACATCAACGCCTTCAACTTTCCCGTCTGGGGCATGCTCGAGAAGCTGGGCCCCACCCTGCTGGCCGGCGTGCCGGCCATCGTCAAGCCGGCCTCCGCGACCGCCTATGTCACCGAGCAGTGCGTGCGCATCATGCTGGAGGCCGGCGTGTTGCCGCCCGGCGCCCTGCAGCTGATCGTCGGCTCGACGGGCGATCTCTTCGACCACCTGACCGGTCAGGACGTGGTCTCGTTCACCGGTTCGGCGGCCACGGCCAACAAACTGCGCAGTCATCCGACGATCCTGCGCGAAAGCGTGCGCTTCATCGCCGAGTGCGACAGCCTCAACGCCACGGTGCTGGGTCCCGACTGCACGCCCGAGACGCCGGAGTTCGACCTCTTCGCCAAGGAGATCGTCCGCGAGATGACGGTCAAGGCGGGTCAGAAGTGCACCGCCATCCGCCGCGTCTTCGTGCCGGCCGTCCTGATCGACGCCGTCCAGGACGCCGTCAGCCAGAAGCTGGCCGCGGTGGTGGTCGGCGATCCGGCCCAGGAAGGCGTGACCATGGGCGCTCTGGTCAGCCAGGCCCAGCGCGCCGACGTCCGCGCCAAGGTGGCCGACCTGGTCCAGGACGGCCGCATCGTGTTCGGCGATCCCGACGCCGCCCCGGCCGGCGTCGACGCGGCGGGCGCCTTCATGAGCCCGGTGCTGTTGCGCTGCGACACGCCGTGGACCGCTCGCCACGTCCACGACACCGAGGCCTTCGGCCCGGTCGCCACCCTGATGCCCTACAAGGACCTGGCCGACGCCGTGGCGCTGTGCCGCCAGGGCCAGGGCTCGCTGGTCATGTCGCTGTTCACCTACGATCCGGCCGTGGCCATCGAGGTCATCGACGGGGCGGCGGCCTTCCACGGCCGGGTGCTGGTCGCCGACCGCGACTGCGCCCGCGAATCCACCGGTCACGGCTCGCCCCTGCCGGGCCTGGTGCACGGCGGGCCGGGCCGGGCCGGCGGCGGCGAAGAGATGGGCGGCCTGCGCGGCCTTTCCCACTATATGCAACGCACCGCCCTGCAAGGCTCGCCCCGCATGCTGGCCGCCATCGGCCATCGCTACATCGCCGGTTCGCCGCAAGTCACCGAAGGGCCCCATCCGTTCCGCCTGAAGTTCGACGAGCTGGCGATCGGCAAGACCTTCAACAGCGCCGCGCGGACCATCAGCCTGGCCGACATCGAGCATTTCGCCGAATTCACCGGCGACACCTTCTACGCCCACATGGACGAGGCGGCCGCCGCCGCCAATCCGTTCTTCCCGGGCCGGGTCGCGCACGGCTATCTGATCCTGTCCTTCGCCGCGGGCCTGTTCGTCGATCCGGCTCCGGGCCCGGTCTTGGCCAATTACGGCCTGGACAATCTGCGTTTCGTCAAGCCGGTGTCGCCGGGCGACGCCATCGCCGTACGCCTGACGGCGATGGCCAAGAGCCGGCGCAACGACGAGTACGGCGAGGTGCGCTGGGACGCCCAGGTCACCAACCAGGACGGCGACACCGTCGCCGCCTACGAGCTGCTCACCATGAACGCCATCTGATCGGAAGGATCCCAACCATGACCGTCAAGCTGCTGGCGCTCTACAGGAAGCCTCAAGACGTCGACGCCTTCCTCGCGCACTACAACGACGTCCACATGCCGCTGATCGCCAAGGTGCCGGGGTTGCAGAAGGCGGTGGTCAACCGGGTCGACAAGACCTTGATGGGCGACAACCCCTACTTTCTGATCGCCGAGCTGCATTTCGCCGATCAGGCCGCCTTCGATGCGGGCATGGCTTCACCGGAGAACCGGGCGGCGGGCAAGGACCTGATGTCGTTCGCGCGCGATCTGGTCACCCTGATCGCCGTCGGCGAGCAATCGGCCTGACCGCATGCGCCGGCGGGGGATTGGCGTCCTATGGCTGGCGCGGAGCAGGCCTATGCCTTAGTTCTACGCCAACGCTGTTCTTCACGAGGCCATAAATGGCGCGCACGCAGGCGCTGGACTACGACAAACGACGCGAAGCCATCATGGAGACGGCCGCCAAACTCTATGCGGCGCACGGCTTTCTTGGCACATCCGTGTCTCAGATCGCCGACGCCTGCCGGATGTCCAAGTCCTTGCTCTACCACTACTACCCGTCCAAGGAGGACATCCTCATCGATGTCATGGACTCCCACGTCCAGAGTCTCGTCGCGGCGGCGCGCGAAGTCGAAGCAGAAGATCTCCCCGCGCCTCAGAAGATCCGCCGTCTGGCCGAGGCCCTGATGGGCCTCTATGTCGGCGCCCAGGCCCATCAAAAGGTCTTGCTCAACGAACTGGTCAACCTGCCCGAGGATCGACGGCGGATCGTCATCGACCATCAACGCCAACTGCTGGATTTGGTCGATCGCATGGTCACGGCGATGCGCCCGGACCTTGGCGGCAAACGCGAAGAGCGCCGAGCGCTCGTCATGCTGTTTTTTGGCATGCTCAACTGGACCCACACCTGGTACGATCCCACCGGCGCCATCCGACCGGCGAAGTTCGCCAGCATGGCGTCCGAGACCTTCCTGAGCGGCCTTGAGGCCGGCGTCGGCGGCTAGCCTCCCGACCCAGGGGTTCCAGGGTTTATCCCTTCACGAAGCGCCGCGGCCAGGATGACTCCGGCCATCCTGGCCGCCGCCTTGACGGGCCGGCTTAACGCGCCGTGACGGCCGCCTGGGCCGCCGCGGTCGCCAACAGGCTCATGCCAAGCCCGGGCGACTGGGCGCGCACCTGACGGAAGACCTTGGCTTTCTCGACGTCTTCCCAAGTTCTCAGAATTTCCGATCCGAACGACTGCCACGTCGTGGGCGTGACGCCATGCTGCATCATGCGCATGATCGCCGCGTCGTGGGTGACGCTGCTTTCGCCGGCGGTGGCGTCGACGACGATCGAGACGGTGAAGTCGCGGCGAAGCGCCCCCAATGTGGTTTGAAGAACACATCCCTCGGTCATCAGTCCGGCGACCACCAAATGGCGTCGCTCCATTTTGCGCACGGCCGCCTCGAACGCCGGATCGTCGAACGCGTCGAACTGCCCGCCCTTGTGGACAAGATGCCGCTCTTCGAGCACTTCGCCGATTTGCGGATAGAGTCCGCCGCGCGGATCGTTCTTCGGCCCGACGGTCGCGATCACCGGAATCCCGTAGCCCAGCGCCATCTTCGCGAGCGCAACCCCGCCGTTGATGTTGTCGACGACGGACTGGGATCGGAAGAGGTTCGCGAACCCGACAACGTAGTCGATCAAGACGATGGCTGTGTTCTCGGGCGTTCTTTGTTCGATTTCCATCTATTCCTCCTAATTTGTTTTCGGAATTGATCAGGCGGCGAGCGCCGGTGGTTTGGCGATCAGCCGCCGTGTCATGACGCCAGGTGCTGAATGCTCATGCTGATCGCCGACACCAGCGCGGCCCGATCGACGTCGGGCTGATTGATGGCCCTGAAGGTCAGGCCATCGACGAGGATGCGCAACAAGCCGCACCGCCCTTCGAATTCCGCGTCGCTCCAGGCCGGCTTGCGGTCACGCGCCAGGATCGCTCGGCAAAGGGCCCGCTCCTGGGCGTCGGCGGCGCGCAGGATGTCGGCGATCTTCGGATTGCGCGCCGCTTCGGCCACCACCTCCAGCACCAGGGCCGCTCGCGAAGGGTCAAGCCGTTGAGCGAGCATTTCGGGGACGCGGCCGACGATCAGATCGACGGCCGAACCGGAGCGGCCCTGAAGCTGGTCGAAGATTTCGTGGAGTTCGACCAGATGCTGATCGACGATGGCGGCGATGATCGCTTCCTTATTGTCGAAGTAGCGGTAGATCTGGCCAACGCTCTGTCCCGCGAGAGCTGCGATGCTGGCCATGCTCGCGCCGTGGAAACCCGACTGGCGAAAACACTGGCCGGCGGCGTCGAGGATCTGCTGGCGACGCGACGTCCAGCGCGGAGACGGCTCCTGGCGCCCGCAGTCCGCCGCGTTCGGGATTGGCGTCGCGGCCATCCTCACTTGCTCCCTGCTCAGAGGGCTAAGCTCGCTCGACGAGAACGCCCCTGCCCCTGAGTAGGATTTCGGACGGCGGACGGCAAGCAATAATTGACCGACCGGACAATCGGCTATTGCCTGAGGCCGACGCGAGACGCCCTGGGCTTGGCGACGGCGGGCTGGCCCGGCGTAGCGCTAGGTGTTCGGCCGCGCTGAGGCCCGAAGCGGCAGCTCCTGCAGGAACAGGGTCAGGACAAATCCGCCCGCGGCGATGACCGCGGCGGCGATGAACACCGGGTGGAGCGCGCCGTTGAACGCGGAGATGTAGACCAGCCGCTCGGCCGCGGGGAGCGCCTGGATCGCCGCGGCGTTGCTGGCCCCGGCCAGGTGCGGGCCCGAAAGGGACAGATGCGCAAGACGTTCGGCCAATCCCGCGGCGAAGATCGCGCCAAACAGCGAAACGCCGACCGAGCCTCCAGCCGCGCGGAAGAGCGTAACGCCGGCGGTCGCGACGCCGAGATCTCGATGGTTGACCGCGTTCTGCGCGGCCAGAACGAGCACCTGCATGACCATTCCCAGGCCCATGCCCAGCAGGAGCATGTAGGTTGGCGCGGCCCACGATCCGCTGGCCGGATCAAGGGTCGACAGCAGCGCAAGGCCCAGCGTGGCGATGGCCGTGCCGGCGATGGGAAACACCCTGTAGCGACCGATATGGCTGATGATCTGCCCGCTGATGGTCGAGGTCAGGAGCAGCCCGCCCATCAGCGGTATGAGCTGCAGGCCCGCGGCTGAAGGGCTCAGACCCTGCACCACTTGCAGATAGACCGGCATGTAGGTCACCGGGCCGAACATGGCGACGCCGACGATCGCGGCCACCACGCAAGAGATCACGAAGGTTCGGTTGGAGAAGAGGGACAGCGGAAGAATGGGCTCGACGACCCGGCGTTCGACGGCGACAAAGCCCGCGATCGCCGTCAGGAACACGCCAACCAGGCCGAGGATAAGCCCTGACCCCCATGCGTAGAGGTGACCGCCCAGGCTGGTGAACAGCGTCAGCGCGGTCAGCGCCGCGGCCAGCAGCAGCGCGCCCGGGATGTCCATCACCGCGCGCCGGCGCGCGATGGGCGCCTTGAAGGTCCAGGCGATGACGGCCAGCGCGAACGCGCCGAGCGGCAGGTTGATGTAGAAGATCCAGCGCCAGCTCAAATGCTCGACGAAAAAGCCGCCGATCAGAGGCCCCAGGACCGTTGAAAATCCATGCACGCCGCCGAAGAAGCCTTGATAACGGCCGCGGTCGCGGGGCGGGATGAGATCGCCGGCAACCGCCATCGTCGTTATGATCAGGCCGCCGCCGCCAAGGCCCTGAAGCGCGCGAAAGGCGATCAGCTCGCCCATCGAACGACTCAGCCCGCAAAGCGCGGACCCGATCAGGAATATGACAATCGCGCCTTGCAGGGCGATCTTTCGGCCAAAGAGGTCGCCCAGCTTCCCATAGAGCGGCGTGACGATCGTGGTCGCCAGCATGTATGCGGTCACGATCCACGACAGGTGCGCCAAGCCGCCAAATTCGCCGACGATCGTCGGCAACGCCATGGATACGATGGTCTGGTCCAGCGACGCGAGCAACAGCACCAGCATCAGCGTTGCGAAGATCACGCGCACCGGCTGGGTCGCCGCCGCCGGAGCCGCCGGCGATTGTTCATCCATGGAAGGGAAGTCCTCATCGCTATGCGGGCCGGAGGCCCGCTTCAAACACGCGGTGCGGTGCGCGCTGACGCTCAAGCCGTTCGGCTGGCGCGGGACGCAAGATCGACGGCTAGAGCGTCCTGACCGCCGCGCCCCAGCCGTCTCTCCAAGAGATCGCCGGCCCGGGAACGTCGTCTCAAGTCGGCTTGACGCGCGGCCTATCTGTCGGCCGCGAGGCCTTCGGGCATGGTCGCCGAAAAGACCGTCGCTGACGGCGGCGCGTCATTCCCGACAAGCTTTCAGGCCGCGCCGACGACGGTTCGGTCCAGGACGCGGGTCGACTTAAATCCCGTCGGTCCCGCCAAAGCCGTCCCGGCGCCGCGAAGGGCCGGCGTTGAGGACGCCCGACGGACTTGCACCATGCTCACTGGGTCACGCTGGGGCGGCGCTGGAACCGGTCGTACCACGCGCGCAGACGACGACAGCGCTTGGGAAGCTCATAGCCGAAGGCCGGGTAGACCGCCTCCATCAAGGCAAACAAGGTGCAGTCGGCGATCGTCGGGGTTCGGCCCGCCAGGAATTCGCCGTCGCCGATGCGTTGCTCCAACTGGTCCAGGAGCCGATCCAGCACGGGCTGCAGGGCTGGGCCGACATCTGGTTTCTGGACCAGGCCCGGATGAATCAGGAGGGCGACGGGCGAAGTGTGCAGCAGGATTTGGCTCAGGACCGTGAACACCTCGTCGGCGACCCTGTCGGTGGCGCGGACCTGAGCGCGCTCCTCGGCCGTGCGGCCGATCATCGGCGGGGCCGGATAGAGCTCCTCGAGGTACTCGATGATGGCTGCCGACTCCGGCAGGTAGTCGCCGTTGTCCAGCTCGAGGACTGGAATCTTCCCGGCGGGATTCTTGGCGAGAAAGGCGGGGCTTTTATGCTCCATCCCATGCACGTCGACCTCCTGCCGATCCAGGACGATGCGCTTCTCGTTCAAGTATAGCGTAACACGTCGCGGATAGGGGGCCATGCTGGCGGTAAAGAGCCTCATGCTTATCTCCATGGATCTGTCTTGCCGCGCGCCGATCTTCGCGATCGTCGCCTTAGGGCGCGGTGTCGTCGCGATGTTCGGCCCTGCGACCAGGAGGCGGGCGGGCCTCGCTTTCGAGATAGGCCCGCCCTTCCCCGGCCCGTGGTCCTAGGGCTCGGAGAAGACCATCAAGGTCAGGCCTTGACGGGCTTTCAGCCCACCCTAGCCGACGGCCGCCAAGTCGAGAATCTGGCTCAGGGCGCGTTTCAGTTCCGCGGCCGGATCGGTGGGCAGGGCGGTCCAGCGGGCGCCCACGTGGCCATCGGGCCTGATCAGCAGGGCTCCGGTCGGGCCGACCCCGACCAGATCCTCCCAGGGCGTGTCGGCCGGCGGCTGGGCATAGGCCGCGCCGCCGATCTGATGGGCGACGAGAGGCGTTTTGGCCGCCTCGAGGACCTGGGCGGCGGCGGCCGTCCAGGCGGCCCCGTCGCGGCCCGCGAACAGCACGAAGCCGCCGTTGTAGAGATCGATCGTCGACAGCGATCGCCCCTGGCCGTCGGTCAGCCAGACATGCGGCGCGCGCGCGCCGGGGTTCCCTGTCGGCCGATAGGTCGAGACGGTCGATTCCACCGCCGGCGCGCCGTCGCCGACGATCGCGCCGGTCGTGTAGATCTGCCCGAACTGCTGGCCTTGCGACAGGATCTGCTCGCGCTGCTTGGGGATCGCTTCGCGCATCTTCTCGCGCATGGGCTCGCCTTCCGGCGTCTCCAGGATCGACAGCGCCTGGGGGTTCTTGCTCAGGAACCCGGTCTCGGCCATGCGCTTGGTGTTGAGGATCATTTGCTCGCCGTTGCTCTGGGCCACCGGCTTGCGCTCGTCCTGGTAGCTGTCCAGCAGGCCGTCTCCAGCCCCCCACCGCAGCCGGGCGACGAGCTTCCAGACGAGATTGTGGCTGTCCTGAACGCCGCTGTTCATGCCAAAGCCCCCGTGCGGCGGAAAGCGATGGGCCGCATCGCCGGCCAGGAAGATCCGCCCCGCGCGCCAGCGATCGGTCACCGCCTGATCATGCTTCCAATGCAGGATGCTGGTCACCGCCAGCGCCAGGTCCGGGACGCCGGCCGCCTGCCGGATGATCTCGGCGCAACGCTCGGGGGTGTAGTTCAGCGGATCCTCGCCCTCGGCGGCCTCGAAGTTGTAGGACCACAGATTGCCACGCCGACGCCAACCGAAAGCGCCCTGGGTGTCGCCGTTGACGACCCAGAACAGGCCATACTGGCGTCCGGCGCGATAAGGCTCCAGATCCGCCTCGAAGACCACGTTGATGGCGTTTCCCATCGACGGGTGGCCCGATTCCGAAATCCCCAGCCGGGTGCGCGTGGGGCTGCGCACCCCGTCGGCGCCGATGACGTACTGGGCGCGGGTCTCCATCTCCGCGCCCTTGGGCGAGGCGTAACCGATCCGCACGCCGTCGTCGTCCTGTTCGACCGTGCGCACTTCGCTCGCGAGCCGCAGTTCGACCGACGGATATTGTTTCAGAGCCTCGGCGAACAGCGGCTCGTAGATGTCCTGGCTGCAGAACGCCATCAGCTCCGGCGACCAACTGCGGAAGAGGTCCTGTTCCTCCTGCGTCGCGCCGATCGAGACCTGACCCAGCTCGATGCCGGCCATCCGGGTCATCCAGCCGATCGTGAACACGCCGTCCCAGTCGACGCTGTTCTTGCGGATGAGGTCGGCCAGTCCCAGCTGGCGATAGATCTCCATGGTCCGGGCGTGGATGCCCGAGGCCTTGGGGTGGACCGAAAAGCTCGAACGCCGCTCCAGGAGCAATGTCTTGACGCCAGCGCGGCCAAGCTGAATGGCCGATAGCAGGCCGACCGGACCGGCGCCGATGACGACAACCTCAAAAGCGTTGGTGTCAGACGCAAGCTTGGACTCGTTGAGCGACATTGATGCAGGCCCTCCCACTAATATGTTTTGCAGACTGGGCGTTCTTGATCGGCCCGCGCCTATCCTTGACGAGAGGCGTCCGGCTCGTAAGCCGTCGATCTTGGGAAACAGTTGTCTATTTTAGCCGGTTTACCCGTTGCGCCCGTATGGCAGCGTGCGAGGCCAGCATAGGGAGGTCTCGCCGAGGGGCCTGAAGGTCCAAAGATCTTGGGATCGGCGGCTAAGGCTTCTGGCCCGGAGTTCGCCGCGCCTGGCGCACGCGCGCTGGATCAAGCCTCGGACAGTTTGAGGATCGTGTCCTCATCGCCGCTGAAAGGCCAGATCAACAGCGCGCCGGAGCTTCCCACCCATGCTGGCGCTCTCGTGACTTCGAAAAAGGACCGATCATTGTCTACTCTTCAAGAAGCGAACAAGGACGTCGTCAGAAGATTCAACAAGGATTTCGTCGAGACCGGAGACCGCGCGATCTTTGACGATATCGTCTCTCCGGAATTCTCAAACCACTCGGTCCAGGGAGAAGCGCCGACCGGCAGGGACGCCTCGTTCTTTTTCTATACCGGGATATTCCGGGCGGCGTTCCCGGACGTCGAGGTCGATATTCAGGATCTGTTCGCCGACGGCGACACGGTCATCGCGAGAAAGTCGTACCACGCCACGCACACCGGCGCGTTTATGGACATCCCGGCCACGGGCAAGCGCGTCAGCATCGCGGTCATCGAAATCATCCGGCTTCGCGACGGCAAGTATGTGGAGCACTGGGCTACGGCCGACATGTTTGGATTGCTGCAGCAACTCAAGTCGTAGGTCGCTGAGCCGCGCACAGGCGCCACGGTCCGTCGGCCCGCTGCGGGGCGTAGTCTCGCCGATTGGCGGATCGCCCAGAACCCGTCCGCGGGACAGCTCAACAGCGCGGCGGCCTATGGCGCCCCGAGGATCTTCGGTTTGACCGTGTCGGCCAAGGTCTGGCGGGCGCGCGGGGCTGCTTCCAAGGCCGTAGACGGGCGTTCCTAACATCATGTCTGGAGCCTGCGTCGCACGGAAACGGCCATGACGGCGGCCGGCCTCCGCGCCGGCGGCCGACCCGGCCGATCGTCTTGCGAGGCGCAGCGCCACAGGCGACAGCGGACGGCCGGTCCGTCTTCGGCGGCGTTGCGACCTTGCGAGCGGGCCGACGATGAGGCGCGGCGTCTGCACGACGCGAGCGCTCCGGGGGGCTCGCGGCGGGTGATCGCGCCCAGGGGCGACCGGAAGGCCGGTCAAGCCGAGCGGCCCCGCGGCGGCCAATTCCCCTCGCCGCCATGTGTTTGTCGACGACCAGGCGGCCCGTGGCGCGGCCGAGCGCCGCTGTGGCGAGCGGGTCGCGCCGATTGCCCGCCGCGACGCCGGCGGCTATAGTCGGGGCAAGTGGCGCGACCTTTAGAATAGCGCTACGCCGGGGAGGATTATGAACAATTA
This sequence comes from Caulobacter soli, assembly GCF_011045195.1. Taxonomy (GTDB): domain Bacteria; phylum Pseudomonadota; class Alphaproteobacteria; order Caulobacterales; family Caulobacteraceae; genus Caulobacter; species Caulobacter soli. The sequence goes on from NZ_CP049200.1 coordinate 56,172, forward strand.
CAATGATATGTTCCTGTTCTCAAAAGTCGTCGAATATAATGGGATCACCGGCGCGGCCCACGCGCTGGGCATGGCGCGCTCAAAGATTTCCCGTCGTATCTCGGAACTGGAAGCCAGTCTTGATGCTCGCCTGATCCAGCGCACGACCAGGCATTTTGCGGTCACCGACCTGGGCAAGGAATTCAACAAACACTGCCTGAACATGATCCACGAGGCGGACGCGGCGTTCGACAAGGTCGCGCAGGCGCGAGACAAGCCGGCGGGCCTGGTGCGGATGAGTTGCCCGGCGATGCTCGCGCAGTATGTCATCGGGCCGCTTCTCCCTCTGTTCATGAGGGAATATCCCGAGATCTGCATCGCTATCGAGACGGCCAACAGAGAGGTGAGCATCGAGGAGAACTTCGATATCTCCTTTCGTATTCGGCAAATGCCCTATGAGGACTCCAGCCTGATCGTGCGCTCCCTGGGCATCTTTCAGCCCCTGCTGGTCGCCAGTCCGGAGCTTCTCGACCGCCGCGGCCGGCCCACGACGCTCGACGAACTCACGAAAATGCCGATCATCAGCTATTCGACGCCCCAGGGACCGCATGTCTGGACGCTGGTGAGCCCTGAGAAGACCGAAATTCAGGTTCGACATCAGCCGACGCTCATCGTCGACGATTTCGTCGTCATCCGTCAGGCCGCCTTGCAAGGCAGCGGCGTGACGTTGCTGCCCCTGTCTTTGTGTCTGGACGACATCCGCAGCGGCGCCCTGGAGATCGTCTTGCCGGAATACCGAGCCCCCGTGGCGGAGCTCTTAGCCGTTTTTCCGTCGCGTCATGGGATTGTGCCGGCCGTTCGATCGATCCTCGATTTCCTGGCCCAGCATTGCGCGGGCGATGTCGAGCGGGGCCAGATCACGCAGCACCTTGGGCGAGGTCGGCGCGAGCACGTCCGCTTCTGGGTGAGCCGGCAGTCGATCGAGGAGCTCGTGAGCACGTCCTTCGCGCGGCATCGGCCCGCCCTGGCTCCGGTTCAAAGCAAGAGCGGTTAGGATGGCCTCGGACGCCAGGGTCCAGATCCCCGGCCCGCCGATGCTCGAGGTCGGCGCCGCCGGCCGCTGGCGACAGATCGGGCCGTGCGTTCGCCTTCCGGCCCCGCGGGCTTGACGACCCTGCAGGGAGTCAGGCCGCCACGCCCCGGCGGCCTGGCGCGGAAAGGTGGGCCGCGGCGATGGGCAAGGCGGCCATTTTGGCGGCGTCCTCGGCGTCAAGGCCCAAGGCGATCAGCAAGGCTTGGACGGCGTCGAGGATCGCGCGCTCTTCATCACCGTCGGTCAATATGCGCCGGATGGTCATCACCTGAAGACCCAGGCCGATATCGATCGCGGTGTTCAAGGACTGGACCTTCAGGCGACCGGTGGACAGGGCCTCTTGGAACTGAAGCCGGATCTTGCTGCTCATCTCGCCGTTGAGCGAACCGACCAGCGGCATCGTCCGTAGCAGGATCCACCCGCGGGCGGGGTCGGCGGTCGCGAAATCGACGAACATCCGGAAGGCGATCGCGATCCGAACGACCGGATCGCGGATTTGTCGTTCGGCCTCGAGGATCAGGGTGTTGATGGCCGTGGCGATATCGTTGGCCACCGCCCTGAACAGGTCGTCGCGGGTCTCGAAGTGGTTATAGAAGGTGCCCCGCGCCACGCCGGCCTTGGCGATCACGTCGTCAATCGTCGGCGCTTCGGCGCCATGAACCGCGAACAGGGCGTAGGCCGCTTCCAGGAGCTTGTCGCGGGTGCGGGCGCGCCGCTCCTCGCCGATCTCGATCCTGCGCGCCATTTGCGCCGGGTTCAGGTTCGTGCTGCGGGTCTTGGCCAAGTCGCTACGTCTCCTGCGCTCATTTCCTACAGCAGAAGAGCGCCGATCCCATGCCGAAAACAGCGCGTTGGCCGCCACGGCCGACGTGATGTCTCTAAATCGGCTTACCGGCGCGTGCGGCGCAAGCCCGGCCGCCGGGTTCGCCTTGGGGGCCATCACGCCGGAGGGGGCGCGTCTGGCCCGATCGGCCGGCGCGTCGGCCGGCGGATGGACGTGCGGCCTTACCGATCAAGGCGGCGAAGGCGGCGACCGTACGGACCCTTGGGCCCATCGCGGTCGCCGCCGCCCGCCGCCGAGCGCGGCGGGATCAGGCCACGGGCTCGGCGCTTCGCCGGGCCGACGACGTTTCGTCGGAGGCCGAGGCTTCGGCCTGTTCGGCCGTAATCCTCTTGTCCAGGGCGCGACGCAGCTGGACGGCGCCGACGTCGGCCTGCATCAAGGCCGGCCGCAACGACCAGAAATCCTGGCCGTCCATCATCTCCTGGACGCCATGCAAGATGACTTCGTCCTCATTGATGAAGGCATGCTCGGTGCCGATGCGGATGTTGGCGTCGAGCTCGGGATTGTTGAGATCGAAGGTGCGGCTGATCGCCCAGAAATAGTGGGTGGTCGTCTCTGTCTCAGGCGTCAAAAGGTGGGCGTTCTTGGTTTCCAGCCCTTCCTCGCGCGGCCGTCCGTGCGGCGCCACGCCGGTATTGTTGCGCACGAAGGCCGGCGCTTTCCATCCGCTCTCGACCCAGTGATCGAAGTCGCCTTCGATGGGCCCGCGATTGGCCTGCCACATCATCTGGAAGATGGCCGGCGTCTCGCCGGCCTCACCCAATCGGTTAGCCCAGATCGTGCCGTCGGACTCCCTGACGAGCTGGGTCGTGGCGCGACGCACCATGTCGCAGGCCAGGGTGGTGTTGTGCACCATGTGCAAATGCGCCTGATCCATCAGGTTGTCGGTGATCAGCCGGTAGTTGGCGCGGACATGGATCAGCCCGGTCACGGCGTGATAGGCAGGATCGTCCAGGAACTCGAAGTCCGGGATCATGGCGAGGTCGATCTTGGCCGGATCGCCCATCCAGATCCAGGCCGCGCCCAATCGCTCTTCGACAGGATAGGTCTTCAGCCGCGCATTGACCGGCACCGCGCCGTCGCCGTCCGGATTGTAGACGCACTGGCCGGACGCGTCGAACCGCAGGCCATGGTAGGGGCATTCGATCGCCCCGTCGACGACCCGGCCCATGTTCAACGGAGCGAACCGGTGGGGGCAGACATTGGTGGTGGCGACGAGTTCGCCGGCCCCGTCCCGGTACAGCAGAACCTGCTCGCCCAGGATTTTTCGCGTCAGAAGATTGTCGCTGACCTCGTTGGACCAAGCCGCGACGTACCAGGCATTGCGCAAGAAGGCCATTTGTCCGCTCCCGTGTTTTGTTCGTTGGCGTGATCTTGCTCGATTTGGACAATATCGTCAAATCGAAATAGGAAGCCGACCTCTGATCGGTGACGCGCGGCCTGCTGGTCTCGGCGTCGCCGGCGCCAGAAGATCACGGGCGCGTTCGCCGACGAGCGCCGTCAACCTGTCGACAGGCGACGTCACGACGCCAGGACGACAGTGTCTGGTGATGAACCTTTCGTCCCGGGATCGGGGCCGGCGTCCGTCATGGCGGATCATTGCTTCACGGCGTCGCGACCGCCCGGCTGGACCGGTTGCGATCCGCCCTCGCTTCAAGGGGCGTCTCCCCTTCCCCGCCGGTTTGGCGGCATTCTCGCGTCGTTCTCGCACGGCCTCGTCGCGCCGCTGACGGCGAACCGGCGCGGGCCTCTCCGACGTCGCCGGGCCTGGGCGGTCCGTCTCAAAGGTCTTGGGATCTGGCGATCCGAGCGCTCATCCGCGGAGGGCGCGTCGGCCAGGCTTGCGCGGGTTCAGCCTCGTCCCCTGCGCGGCGACGCCGCCGCAATCCGCCAGCGGCGTCCTGAACGGAGCCTTCGGCGACGAGGATGCAGGACGTGAGGCCAAGACGTTCCGCTTACGGCCAAACCGTGGCGCGGCCGCCAAAGCGCCGGCCGCGGGCGAACGCGGGCCGCTTTGGTGCAAAAGTCCGGCTGTGGAACAAAGGCGGCGGCTCTCGGGATCCCGTGGACGTTTCAGCCCACGGGATCCCGATCGCGCGGGCTAGAACTTGCCCGTCAGCGACAGCGAATAGGTGCGGCCGCGAGCGAAGATCAGATTCGCCGGCTGGCCGAGCGCGTCAGCCGTCGCCTTCGGGATGGCGAGCGATTCCGAAGCGGAGGTCAGGGGGCGCTTGTTGAAGAGATTGAGGATTTGCAGATTGATGGCGTAGGTGTCGGTCAGGTCCAATCCGCCCCGGATGTCGAAGAAGGTGGTCTCCGGAAGCTTGTAGAAGCGGTTGCCGGTGTCGCCGGGGAAGGTGGTGTTGGAGGAGCTGCGGTAGCGCAGGCTCGCGCCGACATTGGCTTCACGCCCGCCGAAGGCCGGGAAATAGTAATCGGCGCGCAGGCCCGAGGTCCATTTGGAGCTGTAAGGAAGGGTGTCGCCCACGGCCGCGCCGCCCTGCGCGCCCGGCTTCAGGGCGGTCATCTCCGCGTCCGAATAGGCGGCGTTCGCAGAAATGGTCAGCCCGTGAACGGGGGCGTAGGTGAGTTCGCCCTCCAGGCCCTGCGATCGAGCATCGCCGGCGTTGCCGGTGATCGTGCGGGTGCCGTCGAAGAAGTTCAACTGAATGTTGGTCCAGTCGATGTAGTAGGCGGCCAAGGTGGCGCGCAGCCGCCCGTCCAGGGCGTCGCTCTTGATCCCGACCTCGTAGTTCCAGGTCGTGTCGGGCGAGAAGGATGTGCCCACCGCGTTCGGCCCGCCGGGGCGATAGCCGCGGGCGGCCCGGGCGTACAGCATCGAATTGGGCTGGAAGCGCCAGCGGGCGTTGAACGATTGGGTCCAGACATTGTCCGACGACTCGGCGGTCGCGAACGGCGTCGTCACGCCCAGCAGCACCAGATAGCCGGACGCATGGCGCGTGAGGTGCTGATCATTGCGGCTGTAGCGAACGCCCGCGCCGATGTCGAAGGTCGGGGTCACGTAATAGGTGCCGTTGGCGAAGGCGGCGTATTCGATATAGCGGCTTTCGAGATCAGCGGTTTGATAGTTGGCCAGCAAGGCGACGGTCGGCGCCAGCGCCGGGGGCGGCGTCGCGCCGTACATGTAGGTCGACCGGATGGCCGAGTGATAGGTGCTTTCCTCACGGTCGAAGAACAGGCCGCCGAGCCATTCGAACTTCTCGCCGTTCGGCGAGGCCAAGCGCAGTTCCTGGGTGAACTTCCGGGTTTGCGGATTGATCGGCGCCGAAAACTGCAGGAGCGGCCCCAGCACGGGGCCCAGCGCGGGCTGGAACACCGTGGTCCCGTCGGATTGGGCCACGACCTTGAAGCGCGAATAGCTGGTCGTCGACGACGCGGTGATGTTGTTGGGCAGCGTGTATTGGACGTTGGCCTGCAGGACCGAGTACAGCGACCGTGAGTAGCTGTCGCTGTAAACATAGCCGGCGTCTTTGCCGTAGGTCGGCTGCAAGGTCTTGGCGTTGCCGTTCACCGTGCCGGTCTCGGGAGAGTCGCTCTGGGCATAGATGCCCGCCAGCTTGATCCGCAGATTGTCGGTCGGCTGCAGCAGCAGGGCGATCCGGCCGCCCTTGCGGGCGTTGTCGTTCAGGCCGCTTTCACCGGTGCGGATATTGGTGAAGTCGCCGTTGTTCTTGGTGTAATAACCGCTGACGCGCAGCGCCGCCTTGTCCGTGACCAACGGCACGTTCGCGCCGGCGCGGACGGTGTAGTTCGACGCGCCGGTGTCGGCGACCTGGCCGTAGTCCAGCCGGACGTGGCCGCTGAAGTCGGTCGTGCTCGGGTCCTTGGTGGTGTATTTGACAAGTCCGGCCAGGGTGCTGGCGCCGTACAAGGTGCCTTGCGGGCCGCGCAGAACCTCGACCTGATTGAGGTCGAACGGATCGATGTCCGGGCTGAACAGCGCGCCAAGCGCAAAGCCGCTGGCCGCGCCGAACGGCGCGTCATCGACATAGACCCCGACCGACGGGCTGATGTCGTTGGGCCCGGTGGACAGGCCGCGGATGGTGACGCGATTGCCGTCGCCGCCGTTGTTCTGGACGGTGAGGCCCGGAACATAGGCGGCGAAATCGCCGATGCTGTTGGCCTGGAGCCGTTCGAGCAGCTGATCGTTGACGGCGGTGATGGAGGCCGGAACGGTCTGGATCTTTTCAGCTCGCTTGTTGGCCGTGACGATGATCTCCTCGAGATAGGTCGATGAGGCCGCCCCGGCGTCCTGCGCGAACGCGGGCGCGGCGAGCAACGCGATCCCCGCGCTGGTCGATAAAAGCATGAGCGTCCGAGCGCTCTTTTTCGAGAAATGGTTGATCATTGTCCGGCTCCCCATCGGCGTTTCGCCTTGTTGAAGGCTGCGAAAATCACGTTCGCGCCTTGGCGTTCTTGACGCTGTCATACACCTCTGCATTCGTCAATGCAGGTCTGTATCGCGCGGAGACGGCGGCTCGGCATGCTCAAAAAATGGATGATGTCTGCCTAAAGTCCGGCGAAAGTCCTTATTTGTAAGTGTTTTCGCGGATCAGCCGGCGCCCGAATTCGTCCTCGGCTGCAACAGACAGATATGTATGTTTCTCCCGTAATACGATCGAGCCTGGTCGGCCGACCCGGCGCGCGGCGACGTCTGGAATCCTCGCGGCGCGGATCAAGAGGGTTGGAGGGCGCGAAGAGACGACGCGTCCGCGAGCTGCCGGTCGATCTGTCCTGCGGCCTGGTTGCGCAGTCGGGTCGACATCGCGTCCGTCAGGCGCGCGTGCGCGACGATGAGCAGGTCGCCGGTCCGCAACGCATGGTGCTGGTCATAGGCCCTGATCCGGTCCGAAAGGGAGGATCCGCCAGGCTGGGGGGCCAGAGGAGGCCCGGCCGCGCCGAACTCGTCGGCGGTGACCAGGACCGGTCCCAGAGTCAGGCGGCCGCCACGATCCAAGGCGGCGGCGACATAGCCCAGAACGCAGCGGAAGGGCCTGTCGGCTCCCAACGGCGCCGCGCCGATCACCGCGGCCAGGAGGCCTTGGCCTTCGAGATCGGGGTCATGAAACGAGCGCCTGAAATGTCGGCCGATGGAAAGCGGCGCGGTCGGCTTCTCAGGCTCGACCCGGCCGTTCAGCGGTAACGCCGCGCGGCCTTCGCCGTAGGCGACGCGAGGGGCCCACGCCGGCAGCGTGCCGGCTAGATGGCGTACGGCGCCATCCTCCAGAAGGCCCCAATCGGTTGGGCCGCCGGGATGCACAAACCTCATGGCTGCAGTTCCCGAGCGGCTTGGGCGGCGGCGCGGACGGGCGCGGGGCGGGGGGCCGTCGGCCGTGTCGCGAGATCCCGCAGCTCGGGCAACCTGGCCTGATAGGCGACGAGCGCGCGATGCCTGACATGGCCAAACCCGCGCAACATCTGGGGAAGCGTCGCGAGCTCCAGCATCCGATCGAAGTTCTCGGCGGTCAGATGGGAGGAGACGACCGCGAGGATTGCGAAGAACTCGTCACGGACAAACCTTTCGGACCGCCGTTCCTGGGTCCAACCCATTGGGTCGAACCAGCGGCCACGCAGCCGCTTGAACCGCGCCAGCACGGGCATGGTCTTCAACATCCAGGGACCAAACTCTCGCGTACGCGCATGACCCGTCGACGGATCGATCCGGCTGAACAGAGGGGGAGCCAGGTTGAGGCTAAGCTTGGCCTTGCCGCCGAAATTGGCCTCGATGGCCTGCATGAACGCCGGCTCGCTATAAAGGCGCGCCACCTCATACTCGTCTTTATAGGCCATCAGCTTGTAGAGGGAGCGCGCGGCGGCCAGCGTCACCGCCGTTGATCCCGGGCGAACCTGGGATTCGGCCGTGCGAACCGCTTCGACGGCGACGGCGAAGCGTTCGGCGTAGGCCCTGTCCTGATAGGCGACGAGGTCTTCGAACCGGCGGGCGATCACGTCCTCCAGGCGCGCCGAGGGCTGGGGCGCGGAAGGCGCGAGCGCTTCGAAAACCTCGGGCCGGACCGCCGCCAGGCGGCCTAGCGCCAGGGCCTTCTTGTTCAACGCGGTCGCCGCGCCGTTTAGATCGATCGCTTGGTGAAGGGCGTCCAGCGTGATCGGGACCAGACCCCTCTGCCAAGCCAGACCCAAGAGCGTCATGTTGCCGAAGATCGCGTCGCCAAGTTGGTCGGCGGCCAGTCGGCTGGCGTCGACGGCGCTCCAGCTGCGGGCCCGGGCCTGCAGGCTCGCGGTCATGCCCTGTTCGTCATAGACGAGATCGGGCCGCGTGGTGAACTCGGCCGTCGGCGCCAGCGCGGTGTTCATCACCACGGCCGTCCGCGCCTTGCCGACCAGGGCCGCGACATTGCCGCCGTGGGCGACCACCATGTCGTTGGCGATCAGCAGGTCGGCCTGGGACGGACCAATGCGCGGCCCGGCGATATCCTCGACCGAACGCGCCAAGCGCAGGTGGACGAAGACCCCGCCGCCCTTCTGCGCCATGCCAAGCATGTCGACGGACTTGGCGGCGGAGCCTTGAAGATGGGCGGCCATGGACAGGATGCCCGACAGGGAGGTCACCCCCTGTCCGCCGACGCCGGCCAACACCAGATTATAGGGCGAAGCGTCCAGCTGGGGGATCGTCGGCATGGCGAGATCGCCGACCGCGGCGTCCAGGTCCCGTACGTTGCGGCGTTTCTCCGGCTCGCGGATCGTCACAAAGCTGGGACAAAAGCCCTTCAGGCAGGACAGGTCGCTGTTGCACGACGACTGCTCGATCTGACGCTTGCGGCCAAATTCGGTGGCGAGGGGCTCGATGGAGATGCAGTTGGATTGAGCCGAACAGTCACCGCACCCTTCGCAGACCCGAGGATTGATGAACATCTTCACCCCGGGGTCGGGCGCCAGGCCGCGCTTGCGGCGCCGGCGAAGTTCTGTGGCGCAGGTCTGATCGTAGATGATCGCGGTGACGCCTGGACGGTCCCGCAGGTCGCGCTGGACCACGTCGAGCGCATCACGATGATGGAGCGCGATGTCGGCGGCGAAGTCGCCGGTCTGGCGGGTTCTTTCGACATCATCGCTGACGACGACGATCGTGCGCACGCCCTCGGCGGCCAGTTGTCGCGCGATGATCGGCGCCGTCAGAACGCCGTCGACCGCCTGGCCGCCGGTCATGGCCACCGCGTCGTTGAAGAGGATCTTGTAGGTGATGTTGACTTGCGCGGCGACCGCTTGGCGGATCGCCAGGATGCCCGAGTGAAAATAGGTGCCGTCGCCCAAGTTGACGAAGACGTGGGTCTCGTCGGTGAACGGCGCTTGGCCGACCCATGAGACCCCCTCCCCGCCCATCTGGGTGAAGGTGGAGGTGCTGCGCGGCATGGTCTGCACCATGTAGTGACAGCCGATGCCCGCCAAGGCCCGGCTGCCGGCCGGCACGACGGTCGAGGTGTTGTGGGGGCAGCCCGAGCAGAAGAAGGGCTTGCGCTCGTGAAGGTTCGGCGCGACGGGCGCTTGAGCCCGCAGCCCATCGATGTGAGCGCGCATGGCGGGGGTGCGTTTGTGCTCGGGCAGTCGCGCGTAGATCACCTGGGCGAGGTGTGCGGCGTCCAGTTCGCCGACCTCCCTGACCAGGGGCTGGCCCAGTTCGTCGCGCTTGCCGACGATGACGGGCCGGGTGGCCAGCCCATAACAGATCTGCTTGAGCTGGCTCTCCACCAGATCGCGCCGCTCTTCGATGACAAGCACTTCGCGCAGCCCCTGGGCGAAGGCTCGCGCGCCTTCCGGCTCCAGCGGCCAGACCAGGCCGGGCTTGTAGATCCGCAATCCCAGTTGGGCCGCCAGGCGCTCGTCGACCCCCAGGTCGGCGAGCGCCTGGCGCACGTGGGCGTAGGCCTTGCCGGCGGCCAGGACGCCCAGCTCGGCGTTGGGGGCGTCGACGATCGTCTTGTCGAAGCCGTTGGCGCGAACGAAGGCCAAGGCCGCGGGCAGACGAAACTGCCGGTGGCGGATCTCCTGGGCGAGCGGCGTATCGGGAATCCGTATGTGCAGCCCATCAGGGGCGAGCAGATCAAGGCTCGGGGCGACGGTGCGATAAAACCTCGGGTCGACCTCGATCGAGGCCGCCGAATCCATGATGTCCGCCACCGTGGTCATCGCCGTCCAAAGGCCGGCGAACCGCGAGACCGCGAAGGCCTTGACCCCAAAGCTCAGGACCTCCTCGACGCTCGCCGGCGCGAACACCGGGATCTCAGCGTCGACGAAATTGTACTCGCTCTGCGCGGCCAGGGAGGAGGATTTCGCCCCGTGATCGTCGCCGGCGATGGCGACCACGCCGCCGTTTGGCGCCACGCCGGCGAAATTGGCGTGCTTGAAGACGTCGCCGGTGCGGTCGACGCCGGGCGCCTTGCCGTACCAGATCCCAAAGACGCCGTCGTAGCGCGCGCCGGGATAGAGCCCGACCTGCTGGGCGCCCCAGACGGCCGTGGCCCCCAGATCCTCGTTGACGGCGGGCCGCACGACGATGTGGTGCGCGTCCAGTCGCGTCTTGGCGGCCGCCAGTTGCGAGTCATAGGTCCCCAGCGGCGATCCGCGATAGCCCGAGATGAAGCCGGCGGTGTTGAGGCCGGCGGCTTGATCGAGCTGCCGTCGCACGATCGGCAGGCGCACCAGGGCTTGAACGCCGGTCAGAATGATCTGTCCGCGCTCCAGATCGTACTTGCTGTTGAGATCGATCGTCGCCGAACCGGCCATGGATGCTCCCCTTTGCGCAGAGGCTAAGGGAGCGGCGGGGCGCGGGTTATTTGTTGTTGCGAAAATAGGTCTTGGGATTAGATTATTTAATTCGGCCATTCAGGGGATTTCGAAATGGCAATTCAACCCGATCTGGATGATATCGATCTTAGGATCCTGGATGTGCTGCAAAAGAGCCCGCCCATGTCGAGCGCCGAGCTCGCCGACCGCGTGGGGCTGTCTCAATCGCCCTGCTGGCGGCGGCTCACCCGCCTCAAGGAGGCCGGATACATCCTGGATCAGGTCACCCGGCTAAACCCGGAGAAGCTCGGGTTTCGCACGATGGTTTTCGCGAATGTGAAGCTCTCAGCGCATGGTAGGGCCAATCTGGCGGAGTTCACCGAGGCTGTGGGTCGCCTGCCCGAAGTCCTTGAATGCCATCCGACGATGGGTCCGTTCGACTTTCTCCTTCGCGTCGTCACGGGCGACGTGGAGGACTACCGGCAATTTGTGTTCGGCAAGCTTCTCACCCTGCCCACGGTGCAGGAAATCAACTCGACCATGTCGATGGGCGCTGAGAAGTCGACCACGGTTCTGCCAATTCGCGCGCGCTGAGGGGCGGGCCTTGAGGCGAATTGTTTAATTCAAAATACGATCAAATTGACGTTTGCCGTTTCTGTATAGATGGGAGACCAATCATGCCCTTGTGAGGTCGCCGTTTCGAGGCGGCCCTCGGTGGGGAGAATGGGCTTTGTCCCTAGATTTTTCTTTGGGCGAGACGGCCGACGCGATCCGTGACGCCACCGCCCGCTTCGCGGCCGACCGCATCGCGCCGATCGCCGCGCAGATCGACGCCACCAACGTTTTCCCGCGCGAACTTTGGGTCCCCATGGGCGACCTGGGCCTGCACGGCATCACCGTCGAGGAGGAGTTCGGCGGCCTGGGCCTGGGCTATCTCGAACACGTGATCGCCATGGAGGAGATCAGCCGCGCCTCGGCCTCGGTGGGCCTCAGCTACGGCGCTCACTCCAACCTGTGCGTCAACCAGATCCGCCGTTGGGCCACGCCGGAGCAGAAGCAGCGCTATCTGCCCAAGCTGATCAGCGGCGAGCACGTCGGTTCGCTGGCCATGAGCGAGGCCGGGTCGGGCTCGGACGTGGTGTCGATGAAGTTGAAGGCCGAGCAGGTCGGCGACCGCTACGTGCTGAACGGCGCCAAGTTCTGGATCACCAACGCGCCGCACGCCGACACCCTGGTGGTGTACGCCAAGACGGACGAACGCCGGATCACGGCCTTCCTGATCGAGAAAGGCATGAAGGGCTTCAGCGTCAGCAAGAAGCTCGACAAGTTCGGCATGCGCGGTTCGGACACCGCCGAGTTGGTGTTCGAGGACTGCGAAGTTCCGGAAGAGAACGTCATGGGTCCGGTGGGCGGCGGGGTCGGGGTGCTGATGAGCGGCCTCGACTATGAGCGCGCCGTGCTGTCGGCTGGCCCGCTGGGCATCATGCAGGCCTGTCTCGATGTCGTCCTGCCCTATGTCCGCGATCGCAAGCAGTTCGGCCAGGCCATCGGCTCGTTCCAGCTGATGCAGGGCAAGATCGCCGACATGTACGTCGCTCTGAACTCGGCCCGAGCCTACGTCTACGCCGTGGCCCGCGCTTGCGACGCCGGCAAGACCACGCGGTTCGACGCGGCGGGCGCGATCCTGATGGCCTCGGAGAACGCGGTGCGGGTGTCGTTGGAAGCCATCCAGGCCCTGGGCGGGGCGGGCTACACCAAGGAATGGCCGGTCGAGCGCCTGATGCGCGACGCCAAGCTCTACGACATCGGCGCGGGCACCAACGAGATCCGCCGTTTCCTGATCGGGCGTGAGCTGGTGGGGGCTTGAGGCCGATCTTCCGCTTCGTCCCGCCCGCTGTCCTTGGCGAAACTCTCCGCTCCTGCCTCCCCGGCGCGGAGTCCCTGCCGGCCGAGGCGTTTGCGCCTCGGCCGGCTCTCTTCTGAGCGATTCCATGGTCAAACTGACATCGCAGCTGCGCGCCGACGGCGACGCCTGGCGCGCCAACGCCGCGCACAACCAGGTCCTGGTCGAGACCCTGCGCGACAAGATCGCCAAGGCCGCCCTGGGCGGCCCGGAGAGCTCCCGCCAGCGCCACGCCGCGCGCGGCAAGCTGCTGCCCCGCGAGCGGGTCGAGCGCCTGCTGGATCCCGGCTCGCCGTTCCTGGAGATCGGCGCCCTGGCCGCCGACGGCCTGTACGGCGACGAGGCGCCCGGCGCCGGCCTGATCTGCGGCGTGGGCCGCGTTTCGGGGCGCGAGGTGATGATCGTCTGCAACGACCCGACCGTGAAGGGCGGCGCGTATTTCCCGATGACGGTGAAGAAGCATCTGCGCGCCCAGGAGATCGCCGAGCAGAACCATCTGCCGTGCGTCTATCTGGTCGACAGCGGCGGCGCGAACCTTCCGCACCAGGCCGAGGTGTTTCCCGACCGTGACCACTTCGGCCGGATCTTCTTCAACCAGGCGCGGATGAGCGCCCTGGGCATCGCCCAGATCGCCTGCGTCATGGGCTCGTGCACGGCCGGCGGCGCCTACGTCCCGGCCATGAGCGACGAGTCGATCATCGTCCAGAACCAGGGCACGATCTTCCTGGGCGGCCCGCCGCTGGTGAAGGCCGCGACCGGCGAGATCATCTCGGCCGAGGAACTGGGCGGCGCCGACACCCACGGCCGCAGGTCCGGGGTGGTCGACCACGTGGCCGCCAACGACGAGCACGCCCTGCAGATCGTCCGCGACATCGTCGCGGGCCTCAACCGCAACAAGCGCATCGACCTGGAACTGGCCGAGCCGGTCCCGCCGGCCCTCGATCCGCAGGAACTGTACGGCGTCGTGCCGACCGACGTGCGCGCGCCCTACGATGTGCGCGAGGTGATCGCCCGCATCGTCGACGGTTCGGACTTCCAGGAGTTCAAGGCGCTGTACGGCACGACCCTGGTCTGCGGCTTCGCCCGCATCTGGGGCATGCCGGTGGCCATCCTGGCCAACAACGGCGTGCTATTTTCCGAGAGCGCCCTGAAGGGCGCGCACTTCATCGAGCTGGCCTGCCAGCGCAAGATCCCGCTGGTGTTCCTGCAGAACATCTCGGGCTTCATGGTCGGCGGCAAGTACGAGGCCGGCGGCATCGCCAAGGACGGCGCCAAGCTGGTCACGGCCGTCGCCACCGCCAACGTGCCCAAGTTCACCGTGCTGATCGGCGGCTCGTTCGGGGCCGGCAACTACGGCATGTGCGGCCGAGCCTACAGCCCGCGCTTCCTGTTCTCCTGGCCCAATTCTCGGATCAGCGTGATGGGGGGTGAACAGGCCGCCAGCGTGCTCTCCACGATCAAGCGCGACGGCCTGGAAGCCAAGGGCGGGACCTGGTCCACCGAGGACGAGGACGCCTTCAAGGCCCCGATCCGCGCCCGCTACGAGGCCGAAGGCGACCCCTACTACGCCACCGCCCGGCTCTGGGACGACGGGGTGATCGACCCGGCCCAGACCCGCGACGTCCTTGGCCTGGCGATCAGCGCCAGCCTCAACGCCCCTGTCGTCGAAGCCCCGCGCTTCGGCGTGTTCCGGATGTAGCCCGATGATCGAAAGCGTCCTGATCGCCAACCGCGGCGAGATCGCCTGCCGGATCATCAAGACCGCCCGCCGCCTGGGCGTGCGGACGATCGCCGTCTACTCCGAGGCCGACGCCGAGGCGCCGCACGTGCGCCTGGCCGACGAGGCGGTGCTGCTGGGCCCGGCCCCGGCCCGCGAGAGCTATCTGGTCGCCGACAGGATCCTGGCCGCGGCCAAGGCGACCGGCGCGGCGGCCATCCACCCGGGCTACGGCTTCCTGTCGGAGAACGCCCAGTTCGCCCAAGCCGTGATCGACGCCGGCCTGGTCTGGGTCGGCCCACCGCCTTCGGCGATCCTGGCCATGGGCCTGAAGGACGCGGCCAAGACGCTGATGCAGAAGGCCGGCGTGCCGGTCACCCCCGGCTATCTGGGCGAGGACCAGGATCCCGAGCGGCTGCGCCGCGAGGCCGACGCCATCGGCTATCCGGTGCTGATCAAGGCCGTGGCCGGCGGCGGGGGCAAGGGCATGCGCAAGGTCGAGCGCGGCGAGGACTTCGACGCGGCCCTGACCTCGTGCCGCCGCGAAGCCGCCGCCAGCTTCGGCGACGATCGTGTGCTGATCGAGAAATACATCACCCGTCCGCGCCACATCGAGGTGCAGGTCTTCGCCGATCGCCACGGCCAGGTGGTGCACCTGTTCGAGCGCGACTGCTCGGTGCAGCGCCGTCACCAGAAGGTCATCGAGGAGGCTCCGGCTCCCGGCATGACGCAGGCGGCGCGAGCGGCGGTCACCGAAGCGGCGGTGCGCGCGGCCCGGGCCGTCAACTACGAGGGCGCCGGCACCATCGAGTTCATCGCCGACGGCTCCGAAGGGCTCCAGCCCGACCGGATCTGGTTCATGGAGATGAACACCCGCCTGCAGGTCGAGCATCCGGTCACCGAAAGGGTCACCGGCCAGGACCTGGTCGAATGGCAGCTGCGCGTGGCCTCGGGCGAGCCCCTGCCGCTGAAGCAGGACGAGATCACGCTCACCGGCTGGGCCATGGAGGCGCGGCTCTACGCCGAGTCCCCCGAGGCCGGTTTCCTGCCCTCGACCGGACCGCTACGCCGCTTCCGCCTGCCGGACGACGTGCGCATCGACACCGGCGTGGAGGAGGGCGGCGAGGTCACCCCGTTCTACGATCCGATGATCGCCAAGCTGATCGTCTCGGGCCCCACGCGCGAGGCCGCCGCCCGCCGCCTGGCCAAGGCCTGCCGCGCGGTCGAGGTCTATCCGGTCAAGACCAACGCCGGCTTCCTGGCCCGGGTGCTGGACCATCCGGACTTCCTGTCGGGCGCCGCCGACACCGGCTTCATCGAGCGCCATGCCGAGGCGCTGGTCCCGGCCGCCGCCGCGCCGCCCGCCGCCGCCCAGCAGGCCGCCGCGCGCCTGCGCGTGGCGCGGTCGGCGGGCGTCTCGGCCGATCCCTGGCGCGGGGCTGTCGGCTTCCGCATCGGCGGGCCGCGCCCGATCGTCGTGGCCCTGAAGGCCCGCGACGAGATCCTGCAGGTCACGATCGACGACCAGCCCGCGCCGGACGCCGTGCTGATCGACGACGCCTATGTCGCCTTCGTCGACGGCGAGGCCCACGGCTTCGGCGAGCCCCGGGTCAGCGGCGCGCTGGACGGCGGGGTGGCCGGCGGCGGGGTGCTGTCGCCCATGCCCGGCAAGGTCGTGGCCCTGCTGGTCGAAGCGGGGGCCTCCGTGGAACTTGGCCAGCCCCTGGTCACGGTCGAGGCCATGAAGATGGAGCACACCCTGACCGCGCCCGTGGCGGGCGTGGTGGCCGAGGCATTGGCGCGGGTCGGCGACCAGGTCACCGAGGGGCAACTGCTGGTGCGGCTTGAGAAGAAGGGCTAGGCGATTGGCTGGACGATATTTCGATGAGTGGGCCGTGGACGACACGGTGGTTCACGATTTGCGGCGCACGGTCACGCAGACCGACAACCTGCTGGTCACGACCCTCACCCACAACACCCAGCCCCTGCACCTGGACGCGGAGGCGGCCGAGGCCAGCGAGTTTGGCCAGATCCTGGTCAATGGGATCTACACCTTCGGGCTGATGATCGGCATTTCGGTGGGCGACACCACCTTGGGGACCTTGGTGGCCAATCTGGGCTATGACGCGGTCGTCATGCCCAAGCCGGTGTTCATCGGCGACACGTTGCGGGTCGAGACGACGGTCCTGGCGCTTCGGCCCAGCCGCTCGCGGCCGCAGGCTGGGGTGGTGGTGTTCGAACACCGTGCTCTCAATCAGCGTGACGAACTGGTGTGCCGTTGCACCCGCACGGCCATGTTGAAGCGGCGCGCCGCATGACCCCGCGTTCCTGGCTCTTCGTGCCCGGCGACAGCCCCGCCAAGATGGCCAAGGCTCTGTCCTCCGAGGCGGACGCCCTGATCCTGGATCTTGAGGACTCCGTGGCTCCCCCCGCCAAGATCGACGCCCGCGACCAGGTCGCCGGCTTTCTCCGATCCCAGGGCGCGCGGGCTGCGGGGCCCCAGCTGTGGGTTCGGATCAACCCCCTCAAGACGGGCCTGGCGGAGGGCGACTTGGCCTCGATCCTGGCGGAACGGCCCCATGGCGTCGTGCTGCCAAAGATCGACGGCGCCGAGGACCTTCTGGTCCTGGACGATCTGCTCAACCTCCTGGAACGCGATGTCGGAATGTTCGAGGATCGCACGGCCGTGCTGCCCATCGCGACCGAAACCCCGTTGTCGATCTTCAACCTTCACACCTACGGCGCATCCACCGCCAGACTGGCGGGCCTGACCTGGGGCGCGGAGGACTTGGCCGCGGCGATCGGCGCGGTCAGCGCCCGCGCCGAGAACGGGGCTTATACCCCGCTCTATGATTTGGCCCGCAGCCTCTGCCTGGCTGGGGCCGCCCACGCCCAGGTCCCGGCCGTCGAAACAGTCTATCCCGATTTTCGAGATCTGGACGGCCTGGGCGCCTATCTCGCGCGCGGCCGCCGGGACGGCTTCGTCGGCATGATGGCGATCCACCCGTCTCAGGTGGGGCCGATCAACGCCGCGTTCACGCCGACCGAGGTCGAGCTGGCGCGCGCCGAACGGATCGTCGCGCTTTTCGAAGCCAATCCCGGCGTGGGCGCGCTCGCCCTCGACGGCCAGATGCTGGATGCGCCTCACCTGCTGCAAGCTCGGCGGGTTCTGGCTCGCCGACGACGATATACGGCGTCCGCCTAGGCGCGGATGGTTCAGGCCTCTGGATCGCCGCCGGGCTTCGACCCCAGTATGGCGGCGGCCGTGGCGATGCGTCTGAGCACCGTCCGGGTAAACCGCAATTCGCCCTGGCCCACCGCCTTGTCCGTCAGCAGGCTTCGAAACCAGGCCTGGGCGGTTGCGACATCTGGATGCACGGCCTCGATGCGATAGTCGTGCGCCCCGGCGATCTGGGCGACGACCATGACCGACCGGTCGCGGGTCAGGCGGCCTTCGAACTCGCCCAAAGCGGCGGCATCGACCATTCGCCCCCGCACATAGGCGACGCATTCGCAGGCGTCCTCGCCGGGTCGCGTCAGCATCTCGGTGCGCAGAACGCCGCTCTGGCGCAGAAGGGCCATGGCGTTGGCGGCGGCTTTCCGCGACACGCCAAGGGCGGCGGCCAATTGCTCGCCCGTCGGCCAGGGCGCGCCTTCAAGACGCGCCAGCAAGGTCAGCAGCGAGCGGGTAGGAACGCCGCGCGCCAGATCTCGCATGGCCGCCAGGTTTCGCGCGCGCGTCAAGGGCGCCGCGACCGCCGGGCGATCGGGGGGCGACCTGGACGCGGCGCGCTGGCTCACGCCTCGACCCTGGCCAGGACCGGGGCGGCCAGGATGTCGTCGACCATGGCCTGGGCGACGCGGAACGGCGCCCTGCCCTGCTGGTCGGCCAGACGCAGGATGTCGCCGACCCGCGGTCCGATCACGCGCACTTTTTCGTCCACCCGATCGGCGTTGCGCCCGCGAAATTCCTCCACGGCGCAAATGATCCCGCCAGCGTTGGCCACGTAGTCCGGAACGTAGAGAACGCCACGCTGCGCCAGCTGGTCGCCGTCTTCCGGCGTGGCCAGCTGGTTGTTGGCGGCGCCCACCACATATTGCGCGTTGAGGTCGGGGATGGTTTGCGGGTTGAGGATCCCGCCAAGCGCGCAGGGCGCCAGAATGTCGACGGGCGCGCGCAGGATCAGGCTCGGATCGACCATCACCGCGCTATAGCGCTCGGCGACCTCCATGGCGCGGTCGCCCGACACGTCGCTGACGATCAGGTCCGCCCCGGCCTCGGCCAACAGCCCGCATAGACGCCCGCCGACCGCGCCCAATCCCTGCACCGCGACCTTCACGCCGCGCCAAGGACGTCCGGCATCGTCGAGGACCGCCTGCATCGCGCAAAACACGCCCAGGGCCGTCCAGGGCGACGGATCTCCGCCCGCGCGGCCTTCGGCCGGCGGCAGGCCCGCGATGTGGCGCGTGCGCGTCCGGACGACCTGCATGTCGGCGACGGAGGTGCCCACGTCCTCGGCCGAGATGTACCGCCCGCCGAGCTCCTCAAGAATGTCGCCAAAGGCCGTGAAGATCGCCGCGCGCGACGCCTTGCCCGGTTCGCGAAGCCACAGGACGGATTTGCCGCCGCCCACGTCGAGTTCGGCCATGGCGTTCTTGTAGGTCATGCCCTCGGAGAGACGCAGGGCGTCGGAGAGGGCGTCGGCCTCGGTCTGGTATCGCCACATCCGAGCGCCGCCGAACGCCGGGCCCAGGCGTGTGGAGTGAAGGGCTATGAAGAAGGTCACGCCAAGGTCGGGACGGTCCGCGCGATAGACCGCCTCGTGCGTCTGGGAGGGGATTTGTTCGAGCATGGTGTCGTTTCCGCTGAAGTGAGACCGCCGCCGGCGGCTAAGAGGCCGTGACCGGGTGCAGCCAGGCGTGGGGATCGGGGGCCGCGCCGCGCTGGATGGCGACGAGCTGCTCGCGCAGGCGGCGCGTGATCGGGCCGTCGGTCCGGTCACCGATGGGGAAGGCTCCGCCGGCGTGACGCACCTCGCCGACGGCCGCGACGACCGCGGCCGTGCCGCAGGCGAAGACCTCGCGCAGCCGTCCGCTGGCCGCGTCGGCCCGCCAGCTGTCGAACCCGTAGGGCCGCTCCTCGACGCGAAGACCGGCGTCCTGGGCCAGGGCGATGATCGAGGCGCGGGTGATCCCCGGCAGGATCGCGCCGCTGAGCGGCGGGGTGACCAGCACCTCGTCGAACACGAAGAAGATGTTCATGCCGCCCAATTCCTCGACCCAGCGATGTTCGGCCGCGTCGAGGAAGACCACCTGATCGCAGCCGTTTCGGGTCGCCTCGGCCTGGGCGATCAGGCTGCCGGCGTAGTTGCCGCCGCACTTGGCGTCGCCGGTGCCTCCCGGCGCGGCGCGGGTGTAGTCGTCGGAGACCCAGAGGGTGATGGCCTTGGCCCCGCCCTTGAAATAGGCCCCCACCGGGCAGGCGATGACGCAGAAGGTGTATGCCTCCGCCGGCCGCACGCCCAGAAAGGCTTCGCTGGCGAACATGAACGGCCGCAGGTAGAGGCTGCCCTCCCCTCCTGGAATCCAGTCGGCGTCGATCTTCACCAGCGCCTCGACCGCCTGAAGGAACAGGGCTTGGGGCACCGCGGGCATGGCCAGCCGCTCGGCCGACCGGGCGAAACGCCGCGCGTTCTCGGCGGGACGGAACAGGGCCACGCCGCCGTCGGCGGTCTTGTAGGCCTTCATGCCCTCGAAGACTTCCTGGGCGTAGTGCAGCACGGCCGCCGCCGGATCGAGCATGAAGGGCTCGCGCGCGCGCACCTGGCCGTCGTGCCAGCCCTGATCGGAGGTCCAGCGAAGGGTCACCATGTGGTCGGTGAACACCTTGCCGAAACCGGGGTTTTCCAGCAGGGCCGCGCGGAGGTCGGCGGGCGTCGCGCGAGGGTGCGGCAGGGTGGTGAACATGGCTTCAATCTCGGCGGTTGAGAGGCGGCGGACCTAGCGGGGCGCCATGCGCAGGGCGGCGTCGAGCCGAATGGTCTCGCCGTTGAGCATGGGGTTGGTGATGATGGCCTCGACCAGCTGGGCGTATTCGCCAGGCTGGCCCAGGCGATTGGGGTGCGGGGCCTTCTGACCCAGGGAGTCCTGGGCCGCCTGCGGCAGGCCCGCCAGCATCGGGGTCCAGAACAGGCCCGGCGCGATCGTCATCACCCGGATCCTGGAGGCGGCCAGCTCGCGCGCCACCGGCAGGGTCAGGCCCGCGACGCCGGCCTTGGACGCGGCGTAGGCGGCCTGTCCGATCTGGCCGTCGAAGGCGGCGATCGAGGCGGTGTTGACGATCACGCCCCGCTCCTCGCCCACCGGCTCGGCGGCCTGCAGGCGTGCGGAAAAGCGCGATAGGACCAGGAAGGTGCCGACCAGGTTGATCTCGATCGCCTTGCGAAAGGCGTCGATCGGATGGGGCTTGGCCTCGCGGCCGACTGTCTTGATGGCCGGGGCGACCCCCGCGCAATTGACCAGGATGCGCGCCGGGCCATGCGCGGCCTGGGCGGCGTCCAGCCCGGCCTCGACGCTGGCCTCATCGGTGACGTCGACAGGGTGGTAGAGCCCGCCGATCTCGTCGGCGACGGCCTGGCCCTCGGCGGCGTTGGGGTCGAAGACGGCGACCTTGGCGCCGCGGCGGGCCAGCAGGCGGGCCGTGGCGGCCCCGAGGCCCGAGGCGGCGCCGGTGACGATCGCCGATGTTCCTTGGATATTCATGGGTCGTGGTTCCTAGATCAGTTCCAGCGCCACGGCGGTCGCCTCGCCGCCGCCGATGCACAGGGCCGCGACTCCGCGCTTGAGGCCCCGGGCCTGCAGCGCCGCGACCAGGGTGGCCAGCACTCGCGCGCCCGAAGCGCCGATCGGGTGTCCCAGGGCCGTGGCCCCGCCGTTGACGTTGAGGCGCGCGTGATCGACGCCGAGATCCCGCATGGCGATCATCGCCACGACCGCGAAGGCCTCGTTGACCTCGAACAGATCGACGTCCTGGATGTGCCAGCCGGCCTTGACCAGCGCCTTGCGGATGGCGAACACCGGCGCGGTCGTGAACAGCGCCGGCTCGTGGGCGTGGGCGGCGGTGGCGACGATGCGGGCGGCCTGGGCCAGGCCCAGGCGCTGCGCCACGCTCTGGCGGGTCAGCACCAGGGCGGCCGCGCCGTCGGAGATCGAGGCCGAGGTCGCCGCGGTGATCGTGCCGTCCTTGGCGAAGGCGGGCCGCAGGCCCGGCGCCTTGGCCGGATCGATCTTGCCCGGCTGCTCGTCCTGGGAGACCAGGATCTCGCCGCCGCGCGTCTTGACGCTGACCGGGACGATCTCGGCGTCGAACGTGCCGCTGGAAATGGCCCGCGTCGCCCGCGTCAGGGTCTCCAGCGCATAGGCGTCCTGGTCGGCGCGGCTGAACCGGTAGGCCGCGGCCGTGGCTTCGGCGAAGGCCCCCATCGGCCGACCGGGCTCATAGGCGTCTTCCAGCCCGTCCATCATCATCGTGTCGATGATCCGGTCATGGCCGATGCGCGCCCCCGAGCGGTGTTTGGGCAGGGCGTAGGGGGCGTTGGTCATGCTCTCCATGCCGCCGGCCACGATCAGATCGACCGCGCCGCTGGTCAGGGCCTCGCCGGCCATGATCGCCGCCTGCATGCCGCTGCCGCACATCTTGTTGACGGTGGTGGCCTCGACGCTGCGCGGCAGGCCGGCGGCCAGGGCCGCTTGGCGAGCCGGGGCCTGGCCCAGGGCGGCCGGCAGCACGCAGCCCATATAGATGCGCTCGACCGCGGCCGGGTCGGCGCCCGACCGCGCCACGGCGGCGCGCACGGCCGCGGCCCCCAGGTCGACGGCGCTCAAACCGGAAAAGGCGCCCTGGAAAGCCCCCATGGGCGTGCGGGCGAAGCTGGAGATGACGATGGGATCGGACATGAGGGTCTCCTTAGAGCGCGCGGGCGATGACCAGGCGCTGGATGTCGGAGGCGCCCTCATAGATCTGGCAGACCCGGACATCGCGATAGATCTTGGCCAGGCCGAACTCCTCCAGATAGCCGTAGCCGCCCAGGGTCTGAATCGCGCCCGACACCACGGCCTCGGCCGTCTCGGAGGCGAACAGCTTGGCCATCGAAGCCTGGGTCAGGCAGGGCTCGCCGGCGTCCTTCAAGGCGGCGGCCGACAACACCAGTTGCCGCGCGGCCTCCAGACGGGTGGCCAGGTCGGCCAGACGGAAGCCCACGGCCTGGTGGTCGATGATCGCCTTGCCGAAGGTCTTGCGCTCCTTGGCGTAGCCGACGGCGATCTCCAGCGCCGCACGCGCCATGCCCACGCTCTGGGCGGCGATGCCGATGCGGCCGGCTTCCAGATTGGACAGGGCGATGCGATAGCCCTCGCCCTCCCCGCCCAGCCGCAGGTCCTCTTCCAGGAAAAGATCGTCGAAGCGGATGGCGCAAGTGTCCGAGGCCCCCTGCCCTAGCTTGTGCTCGACCTTGTCGACGCCATAGCCGGGCCGATCGGTGGGGACCAGGAAGGCGGTGATGCCGCGCTTGCCGGCGGCCGGATCGGTGACGGCGAAGACCATGGCGAGACCCGCGATCTTGCCCGAGGTGATGAACTGCTTGGACCCGGTCAGACGGTAGCCGCCCTCCGTCCTGACCGCGCGCGTGCGGATCGCCGAAGCGTCGGAGCCGGCGTCGGCTTCGGTCAGGGCGAAGGCCCCGATCGTCCGGCCGGCGATCAGGTCGGGCAAGAAGCGGGCCTTTTGGGCGGCGTCGCCGTCCTTGAGCAGGCCGCCGACGATCAGGCTGTTCTGGATCGAGACGATCGTCGACAGGGCTCCGTCGGCGGCCGCCAGTTCGATCAGGGCCAGGGCGTAGGAGACATAGTCGGCGCCGACGCCGCCTTCGGACTCCGGGACGACAAAGCCCATCAGACCCAATTCCGCCAACGCCCGCAGCAATTGCGGCGGATAGCCGCCAGCCTGTTCGAAGGCGGCGCTGTGCGGACGAATCTCCGCTTGCGCGAAGCTGCCGACAGCGTCGCGCAGGGCCTGTTGAGTATCGGTCAGCAGCATGGTCAGGCGACTCGGGTGACGGGTGGAACCGACAGGGCGCAGGCCTGGATCAGCTTGGCGCGACGTTCGGCGTAGAGCTTCATGGCCTCCTCCTTCACCGGTCCGTAGCCGCGCACCATGTCCGGCAACTGGGCCAGGGCGGTGGCGGTGCTCAGGCCGACCTGGTCGAGACGGGCGCAGAGCTGGCCGATGGTCGCGGCGTACTCCCGCGCCAGCGCTCGCTCGGCCCGGCGCTCGGCGGTGGCGCCGAAGGGGTCGGCCCAGGTCCCGCGCAAGCCCTTCATCGCCGCCAGCAGGCCGAAGGCCTTGAAGATCCACGGGCCGAACTTGCGTTTGGCCGGACGGCCGGTGACAGGGTCGACGCGCGACAGGATCGGCGGGGCCAGCCAGACCGACAGCTTGCCGACTCCGGAGAACTGCGCCTCGAGCGCCTCTCGGAAGGCCGGCTCGGCATAGAGCCGCGCCACCTCGTACTCGTCCTTGTAGGCCATCAGCCGATAGGCGTTGACCGCGACGGCCCGCACGAAGGCCTCGCCCTTGACGCTCAACGGCGCGGCGGCGGCCTGGGCGCGCGCGACCAGCGTCCGGTAGCGCTCGGCGTAGGCGGCGTCCTGGTAGGCGGTCAGGTCGGCGACCCGGCGGGCGATCAGCGCGTCGATCGCTTCGTCGGCGGGCTTGGCGACCGGCGCGGCGGCGGCAAGACCCGCCATCGTCTCGACGGCGGCCAGGTCGACGGCGGCCATGCGCCCCCAGGCGAAGGCGCGCTTGTTCAACTCGACCGCCGCGCCGTTGGCCTCGATGGCCCGTTCGAAGGCTCGGGCCGAGACCGGGACAAGGCCCTTCTGCCAAGCGTAGCCGACCAGGAAGGTGTTGGCCGCGACGTTGTTGCCAAACAGGCCCTCGGCGATGCGGGTGGCGCTGACCAGGAAGCCCTTGTCGCCGGCCCGGCCCAGCAGGGTCTCGATCATCCGCGCGCTGGGCAGGGCCGCGTCGCGGTTGGTGACCCCGTCGGCGGTCGGGGTCTCGTCGCCGTTGAGAACGATGGCGCCGCGTCCCTCGCCAAACTTGACCAGGGCGTCGGGGCTGGCGGCCACCACGCTGTCGGCGCCCAGCAGCAGGTCGACTTCACCGGCCCCGATGCGCACGGCGTGAATGGCGTCGCTGCCCGAGGCGATGCGCACCTGGCTGACGACCGCCCCGTTCTTTTGGGCCAGGCCGGTGAAGTCCAGCACCGTGGCGGCCGCGCCGTCCAGGTGCGCGGCCGTGCCCAACAGAGCGCCGACCGTCAGCACGCCAAGACCGCCGATCCCGGCGACATAGATGTTGTAGACCCCTTGCGGCGTTGGGACAGAGGGTTCGGGCAGCGCGCCGAAGCGTTCAATCTCGAAGGCCTTGATCCGTGCGCCGTCGGGCTTGCGCAGCCTGGGCGCGGCGACTTCGACGAAGCTGGGGCAAAAGCCTTTGACGCAGGAAAAGTCCTTGTTGCAGCTGGACTGGTTGATCTTGCGCTTGCGGCCGAACGCGGTCTCCAGCGGCTCGACGGCGATGCAGTTGGACTGAACCGAGCAATCGCCGCAGCCCTCGCAGACCCGCGGGTTGATGAACAGGCGCATGTCCGGGTCGGGGAAGTCGCCGCGCTTGCGACGGCGACGCTTCTCGGCCGCGCAGGTCTGCTCGTAGACGATGGCGGTGACGCCCGGAATCTGGCGCATCTCGCGCTGCAGGGCGTCCATCTCGTCGCGATGCTGGATGCGCACGCCGGCGGGAACCGTGCCGGCCTGGCGCCACTTGCCCGGGTCGTCGCTGACCAGACGGACCTGGCCCACGCCCTCGGCCAGCAGCTGGGCGATGATTTTCTCGGGCGTTGGCGAGCCTTCGGCCACCTGGCCGCCGGTCATGGCCACCGCGTCGTTGTAGAGGATCTTGTAGGTGATGTTGGCCTTGCCGGCGATCGCCGCGCGGATCGCCAGCAGGCCGCTGTGCTGATAGGTGCCGTCGCCCAGGTTCTGGAAGATGTGGCCGGTCGTGGAGAACGGCGCCGCGCCCAGCCATTGCATGCCCTCCCCGCCCATCTGGCTGATGGTCGAGGTCTTCAGCAGCGGTTGGGAGACGGCCATCACGTGGCAGCCGATGCCGCCGCCGGAGATCGAGCCGTCTGGGGTCTTGGTCGAGCTGTTGTGCGGGCAGCCCGAGCAGAAGAACGGCTGGCGCGCCGGGAAGGCGATGACCTTTCCGCTCGACCGCCGGGTCGTCAGCCGCGCCAGGCGGTCGACCAGGCCGACAGGATCCTCGCCCTTCAGGCGGCTGACCAGGGCCGTGGCCACCATGTCGGGGGTGAATTCCGAAATGACCGGCAACAGTTGGGCGCCGGCGTCGTCGGTCTTGCCGGTCACCCGGGTCCGCGCGGCGTTGCGGTTGAACAGCGCCGCCTTGATCTGATCCTCGACCGTCGGGTTCTTTTCCTCGACGACGAGGATTTCCTGGGCGCCGTCGGCGAAGGCCAGCAGGGGTTCGACGGCCAGGGGCCAGCTCATCGCCACCTTGTAGACCGACAGGCCCAGGGCCTCGGCCTCCTGCGCGCCCACGCCCAGGTCGGTCAGGGCCTGCATCAGATCCTGGTGGGCCTTGCCGACGGTGACGACGCACAGGCGCTTGCGGCGGCTGGCCAGGATCGGGCGGTCCAGGCCGTTGGCCGCCGCCCAGCCGATCGCGGCGGGCAGGCGCTCCTCGATGGCCCGGCGCTCATACTCGGCGCGCTGGCCCGGCCAGGCAAGGCCCGGATCCCAGTTCAGGCCGTGGGCCGGGACCAGGTGATCGGGGCGAATGAAACGGGGATAGGCGTCCGGCAGCTCGAACGAGGCGGCGCTTTCGACCACCTCGGCGATGGTCTTCATGCCCACCCACAGGCCGCTGAACCGCGACAGGGCGATGCCCGCCAGGCCCAGGGTCAGGATCTCCGACACGTCGGCCGGCTGCAGCACCGGCATCAGCACCGCCTGGAAGATGCCGTCGGTCTGATGGGGAAAGATGGATGACTGGGCGGCGTGGTCATCGCCCCCAACGGCGAGCACGCCGCCCAGTCCCGACGTCCCGGTCATGTTGGCCATGCGAAACGCATCGCCCGTCCGGTCGACCCCGTTGCCCTTGCCGTACCAGATGCCGAACACGCCATCGACCTTGGCCGGCCCGAAGGCCTTGTGCATCTGGGCGCCCCACAGGGCGGTGGCGGCCAGATCCTCGTTGAGGCCCGGCTGGAACACCACGTCGTGGGCCGCCAGATGCTTCTGGGCCTTCCACAATTGTTGGTCATAGGCGCCCAGGGGCGAGCCGCGATAACCCGACACCAGCCCGCCGGTGTTCAGACCCATCGAACGGTCCAGCCGGCGCTGCATCATCGGCAGACGCACCAGGGCCTGGATGCCGGTCATGAAGGTGGGACCGCTCTCCGCGTTGTAAATCGCGTCCAGGCTGGTGATCCGTTCCGCGGTCATGCTCTTGCTCCCTATCGGCGGAAAATAGCCGAAAAGAGGATGAGATATCGACCAAATACACCTCTGTATCGCGAAGGGTTTTGGTGGATTCCACCACGATTTTTCGATAAACGAGCGGATATGACCACACGCCGAAAACTCGATCCGATCGACCTGCGCATTCTCAAGGCGCTGAGCCGGGACGGACGCATCGCCTGGAGCGAACTGGCCGACGAGGTGGGCCTGTCGACGAGCCCGACCCTGCGCCGCGTGCGTCTGATGGAGGAGGAAGGGATCATCAAGGGCTACGCCGCGCGCCTGGATGAAACGCGGCTGATCGGCGAGATCCCGGTGTTTGTCTCGGTGACGCTGGAACGCCAGGTCCGCGACGTCCTGGCCCGGTTCGAGGCCGCCGTCTCGATCCTCCCGGAGGTGATGGGCGGCTATCTGATGAGCGGCAGCCAGGACTACATGCTGCACGCCTTCGTGCGTGATCTGGCGCACTATCGCGACCTTCTGGATCGGCTGACCGAGATGGAGGGGATCGCCCACATCCAATCCAGCTTCGTCCTGAAGAGCTTCCTGTCGCGGACCGCGCCTTTGCTCGGCGACACCGCGGCCTAGGCAAGCTGTTCGCCCGTCAGGCGATCCCCATGAGCTCGACGCTTCGCAGCTTTTGGTCGACCGGACCTGCCGCCCGCATGGGCCGCAGGTCCAGGTCCTGGAAGAGAGCGCTGTCCTCGTCCTGGCCGGGCAGAGGCGTGGTCAGCAGCTTGCCGCCGACGAAGATCGAGTTGGCGCCGGCCATGAAACACAGGGCCTGCAGCTCGCGGCTCATGTCGTCGCGACCGGCCGACAGGCGGACCATCGACTTGGGGCAGACGATCCGGGCCACGGCCACGGTGCGCACGAACTCCAGGCCGTCGATTTCGCCCTCGCGCTTGACCTTGTCGCCCAGCGGCGTGCCCGCGACGGGGACCAGGGCGTTGACCGGCAGGCTGTCGGGATGGCTGGGCAGGGTGGCCAGCTGGTGCAGCAGGCTGGCGCGGTCGCGGCGGGTCTCGCCCATGCCGACGATGCCGCCGCAGCAGGTGCTCATGCCCGCGTCGCGGACATAGGCCAGGGTGTCGAGCCGCTCCTGGTAGGTGCGGGTTGTGACCACGTCGCCGTAGTATTCCGGGCCGGTGTCGAGGTTGTGGTTGTAGTAGTCCAGGCCGGCGTCCTTCAGCGACTTGGCCTGCTCGGGCGTCAGCATGCCCAGGGTGGCGCAGGTCTCCAGGCCCAGGGCCTTCACGCCGCCGATCATCGCCGCCAGCTTGGGCAGGTCGCGGTCCTTCAGTTCGCGCCAGGCCGCGCCCATGCAGAAGCGCTGGGCTCCGCCGTCGCGGGCCTCGCGGGCCTTGGCGATCACCACGTCGGCGTCCAGCAGCTTCTCGGCCTTCAGGCCGGTCTTGAAGTGGGCCGACTGGCTGCAATAGCCGCAGTTCTCGGCGCAGCCGCCGGTCTTGACCGACAGCAGCTGCGACAGCTGCACTTCCGAAGGGTCGAACCAGGCCCGGTGCACGGTCGCGGCCTGAAACACCAGCTCCATGAAGGGCAGGTCGAACAGGGCTTCCACCTGGGGAAGCGTCCAGTCGTGGCGGGGCTGATCATCGGTCATGGTCTAGGCCTTCAGGCGGGAAAGATAGCTGACGATCGCATCGCGCTGCTGATCCAGGCTCAATAGCCGAGCTTCCAGCCGGCTCCGTATCTCCGGTGAGGGCCCGCCGTCGTCGGCCAACAGCACGACGATTTCGGAAATCGCCAGGCCCAACCGCTTGAGCTCGACGATCGTCCCGAGCTTCGCCTGGGTGGACGCGGTCAGGATGCGCATGTTCTTGTAACCGCGCTCGCATTCGATCAGGCCCATGTCCTCGTAGAGCCGGATGGTCCGCAGGGTCAGGCCCAGTTGTCGGCTGACCTCACTGATGGTCGAGCACGCGGGCCCGGTCCTGGGGGCCGGGTCCCGGGGGCCAAGGGGCGATTGGACCGTCATCGGACGCGGCTGGGTTTGGGGTCGTTGAAGCGGTTGGACGCCGCGTCGACGATGACGTTCCAGCAGGGCCAAGGCGGCCTTGGTGCGAGGACCGGGGATCGGCAGGTCTTGATCCATCACGCCGGCTCCACAAGCGCCTTGGGCCTGACGAACCTGAACCGGGTCGATGGCGGCAACGGGCTGGCGTCGGCGCCGGAAGCGGCGTTCTGGCGCGGCTCGTCGACGGGACTTGGGGGCGGACCGCACGCTTGATCGGTCGCCGGCGGGGGCAAGACCCGCAGCATGGCGTCGATCCTGGCGATCTGGCGCTGTCGGTCGGCCTGGACGTCAAGCAGCGCGACGCGCAGGGCCTCAGCCTGGGCCTGGGGCTGCTTCTGTAAGAGGAGAATGGCGCGGATCCTGGCGATCGGCAGATCGATGTCGCGCAGGGCGACAATGGTCTCGATGGTCGCCACGGTGTCGGCGTCGTAGGCCCGGGTGTTGTGGGCGATGCGGCGCGAACGGATCAGGCCCTGATCCTGGTAGTGGCGCAGGGTGCGCGGCGTCACGTTCAGCCGGCGGGCCAGCTCCGCGATCGGAACCAGGCTGGTCGGGACACCGGGCGTCAA
The DNA here is from genome assembly GCF_011045195.1 of Caulobacter soli. Taxonomy (GTDB): domain Bacteria; phylum Pseudomonadota; class Alphaproteobacteria; order Caulobacterales; family Caulobacteraceae; genus Caulobacter; species Caulobacter soli. Next base: position 85,675 of record NZ_CP049200.1, read on the forward strand.
GGCAGGGCCGTTCCTCATCGGGCGAACTCGACCAGCACTTCATCCGCCGCGACGGGATCGCCGCCCTTGGCGTTGACGGCCTTGACCACGCCGTCACGCTCGGCGCGGATGATGTTCTGCATCTTCATGGCCTCGAGCACGCAGACGACCTCGCCCTCGCGGACCTGCTGGCCGGTGACGACGTCCATGCTGACCACCAGGCCCGGCATCGGCGAGAGCACCAGCTTGGAGGTGTCGGCCGCCTGCTTCTCGGGCAGCTTGTCGTGCAGCTCGGCCGAACGCGGGGTCAGGACCAGCACCTTGGCCTTGGCGGCCCGGTGGCGGATCACGAAGCCCTCGGCGGCCGGGGTCACCTGGACGGTGAAGGCCTTGCCGTCGAGCTTGCCCTTGAACACCGGCTTGCCAGGACGCCAATCGAGGGTCTCCAGGCTGATCGTTCGTCCTTCGCCCAGCAGTTCGACGCTCAACGGCGCCTCGCCCAGCGACGCGCCGCCCGACAGCCGGACCCGCCGCTTGGCGTGACCGACGGCCACGACCCATTCGGTGCGGATCGGATTGCTCAGCCCCGCCTCGGTCGACCGCGCCCGGGCGGCATAGACCCGCTGCATGGCCGCGCCGACGGCGGTCAGCACGTCGACCTGCTCGGGCGTCGGCTCAACGCCTTTGAAGCCGTCGGCGAACTCGTCCTTGATGTAGTTGGTCGAGATGACGCCCGAGCGATAACGCGCCTGGTCCATCACGGCGGCCAGGAACGGGATGTTCTGGCCCAGGCCCTCGATGTGGAAGTCCTCCAGCGCCCGGCCCATGCCGTCGATCGCCGCCAGGCGGGTCGGCGCCCAGGTGCAGAGCTTGGAGATCATGGGGTCGTAGTACATCGAGATCTCGTCGCCCTCGCGCACCCCGGCGTCGTTGCGGACGGTGTAGCCCTCGTGCTGGCCCTCTTCCGGCGGGTCGTAGCGGACGAGACGTCCGATCGACGGCAGGAACTTGCGGTAGGGGTCCTCGGCGTAGATGCGGCTCTCGATGGCCCAGCCGTTGATCTTCAGGTCCTGCTGTTCGAAGGCCAGTTTCTCGCCCCAGGCCGAGCGGATCATCTGCTCGACCAGGTCCAGGCCGGTGATCAGCTCGGTGACCGGATGCTCGACCTGCAGGCGGGTGTTCATCTCCAGGAAGAAGAAGCTCTTGTCCTGGCCGGCCACGAATTCGACCGTGCCGGCGCTGTCGTAGTTCACGGCCTTGGCCAGGGCCACGGCCTGGGCGCCCATGGCGGCGCGGGTGGCCTCGTCGAGCAGCGGGCTCGGGGCCTCCTCGATGACCTTCTGGTTGCGGCGCTGGATCGAGCATTCGCGCTCGAACAGGTGGACGACATTGCCGTGCTTGTCGCCCAGCACCTGGATCTCGATGTGGCGCGGGCTTTCGATGAACTTCTCGATGAAGATGCGGTCGTCGCCGAAGCTGGCCTTGGCCTCGGCCCGCACGGCCGGGAAGCCTTCCTCGACGTCCTGGCGATTCCAGGCCACGCGGATGCCCTTGCCGCCGCCGCCGGCGCTGGCCTTGATCATGACCGGATAGCCGACCTGCTCGGAAATCGTCACCGCGTGGGCCGTGTCGTCGATCTCGCCGATATGGCCGGGCACGCAGGACACGCCGGCCTTCTCGGCGAACTTCTTGCTCTCGATCTTGTCGCCCATCGCCGAGATCGCGCCGGGGTTGGGGCCGATGAACACCACGCCCTCGTCAGCGCAACGCTGAGCGAAGCCGGCGTTCTCGGAGAGGAAGCCGAAGCCCGGATGCACGGCCTCGGCGCCGGTCGATTTGCAGGCCGCGATGATCTTGTCGGCCACCAGGTAGGACTGGTTGGCGGGCGCGGGACCGATGTGGACGGTCTCGTCGGCCATCTCGACGGCCAGGCTGTCGGCATCGGCGTCGGAATAGACCACGACGGTCTTGATGCCCAACCGGCGGCAGGTCTTGATCACCCGCACCGCGATTTCGCCCCGGTTGGCGATGAGCAGCTTCTTGAACATCACAGGGGCTCCCAGTTGACCAGGGGCGTGCGGACGACGCGGCGCGTGGTCGAGAGATTTTGGATCTGGCCTTCGGCGTCGACGACGAGGATCTGACCATTGACAATCATGACCCCGTCGTCGGCGCGATGCAGGGACGCGGGCCGCGCGGCGCCTTGCTCGCGCAGCCAACGGCCCACGCGCCAGGCGATCTGTTGATGGCGGGACCGCGGCGGCAGGCCGCCGTCAAATCCGCGCTGGAGCACGGCCATCGCGTCTTCGAGCGGCATGGAGGGGGGCTTCGGCGCGGTCATAGCGGGATGTTGTCGTGCTTCTTCCAGGGGTTGGAGAGTTCCTTGCCCTTCAAGCTCTTCAACGCCCGGACGACGCGCTTGCGGGTGCCGTGCGGCATGATCACGTCGTCGATATAGCCGCGCGAGGCCGCGACGAACGGGTTGGCGAAGCAGTCCTTGTACTCGGCCTCACGAGCGGCCAGGGCCTCGGGGTCCTTGGCCTCCTGGCGGAAGATGATCTCGACCGCGCCCTTGGCCCCCATCACCGCGATCTCAGCGGTGGGCCAGGCGTAGTTGAAGTCGCCGCGCAGGTGCTTGGAGCTCATCACGTCATAGGCCCCGCCATAGGCCTTGCGGGTGATCAGGGTGATCTTCGGCACGGTGGCCTCGGCGTAGGCGAAGAGCAGCTTGGCGCCGTGTTTGATCAAACCGCCGTACTCCTGCTTGGTGCCCGGCATGAAGCCCGGCACGTCCACCAGCGTGATGATCGGGATGTTGAAGGCGTCGCAGAACCGCACGAAGCGGGCGGCCTTGCGCGAGCTGTCGATGTCCAGAACGCCGGCCAGCACCTGAGGCTGGTTGGCGACGATGCCGACGCTCTCGCCGTCCATGCGGGCGAAGCCGCAGACGATGTTCTTGGCCCACTCGCTGGAGATCTCGAAGAAGTCGGCCTCGTCGACGATCTTCAGGATCAGTTCCTTCATGTCGTAGGGCTTGCCCGGATCGCTGGGGATCAGGCTGTCCAGGCTGGGCTCGGCCCGGTAGGCCTCGTCGAAGCTCTCGCGCTCCGGCGCGGTCTCTCGATTGGAGGACGGCAGGAAGTCGATCAGCCGCCTGACCTGGGTCAGGGCCTCCAGGTCGTTCTCGAACGCCCCCTCGGCCACGCCGGACTTGGAGGCATGCACCCGGGCCCCGCCCAGTTCCTCGGCGGTGACCACCTCGTTGGTGACGGTCTTGACCACGTCGGGCCCCGTCACGAACATGTAGCTGGTGTCCTTCACCATGAAGATGAAGTCGGTCATGGCCGGCGAATAGACGTCGCCGCCGGCGCAGGGCCCCATGATCACGCTGATCTGCGGCACCACGCCCGAGGCCATGACGTTTTCCAAGAAGATGTCGGCATAGCCGGCCAGGCTGTCGACGCCCTCCTGGATGCGGGCGCCGCCCGCGTCGAACAGGCCGATGATCGGCGCGCCGACCTTCATGGCCTGGCGCTGGACCTTGACGATCTTGGCCGCGTGGGCCCCGCTCAGCGAGCCGCCGAACACCGTGAAGTCCTTGGAGAAGACGTAGACCACCTTGCCGTTGATGGTGCCCCAGCCGGTGACGACGCCGTCGCCGGAGATCTTCTGCTCGGCCATGCCGAACTCGACGCCGCGGTGCTCGACGAACATGTCGAACTCCTCGAAGCTGTCCTCGTCCAGCAGCAGGTCAATCCGCTCGCGCGCGGTCAGCTTGCCCTTGGCGTGCTGGGCGGCCACCCGCTTCTCGCCGCCACCGGCCCGGGCCTCTTCGCGACGCCGATCGAGTTCCTCGAGAACCGATTTGACGCCGGCGGCCGGAGCGCCGCGAAGCTGCTGGTTCACGCTCCGGCCCTCGTTGCACGCCGACCGCGATCGCGCGCCGCGGCCTTGGGCTGGGAGCCGAGCGCCTCACAAATTGAAGCCGCCGTGAGATGCATTCATCCTGTCCTGTTCGATGGAGTCGTGGGGCGCTCTTGGCCGGGGCGTGCGCCGCCTTCAAAGGCGTCCTCCCGCGGAGGTGTCGCCGCGCCGCAAGACGAATCTGTCGTTGTCGCACCCGGTCACGGCGCGACAACGACAGGTCGTCGTAAGCGGAAGATGTTCAGATCGTCGTCAGGCGCCGTTGCGTTCCTGGCCAGCCGCGTAGGGCCGGACCAGGAACCCGCGGCGGCTATTTCGCGGCGGTGATCGAGAAGTCCTTGGGCGGCGAGCCGCTTTGCAGATTGCGGACGAAGAAGTTCCACATCCGCTGAACGACGTAGGGATCCCACATCTCGGCGTGGACGTGGTTGGGCATGATGATCAGGTCGAACTCCTTGTTGGCCTTGGCCAGGGCGTCGGCCAGGGCCAGGGTTTGGGCCGGCGGGGCGTTTTCGTCGACGTCGCCCGCGGCGAGGGTCAAGGCGCCCTTCAGGTTGGGGGCCAGTTTGGTCAGGTCGGTGTCGGCGTAGTTGGTCGGCACCGCCTCGCCCGGCGTCGCCCCGGGGGCGTAGACGGGTTTGCCTTGGTAGACCTCCAGGGCGTTGCTGTAGAGCGCCGGCATCTGGTAGGGCCCGGCCACCGAGAAGGCGGCGTGGAAGGCCTCGGGGTGACGCAGCACGGCATTGGCCGAATAGTAGCCGCCGAACGACGCGCCGTAGATCCCGACCCGCGACAGGTCCAGTTCGGGGTTGCGCTCGGCCAGCTGCTTCATCGCGGCGATATGATCGGGGATGCCCGCGTCGGCGAAAGCCCCGTAGACGCTGTCGTGGAACGCCTTGTCGCGTCCGGCCGTGCCGCGCGCGTCGAGCACGAAGACGGCGAAGCCGAGCCGGGCCAGGGCGGCGGGCGCGGTGGCCGCGGTGTTGAACGCGCCCAGGAAGTTGTGGGGCACGGCCGAGACCTGGGGACCGTTATAGATGCCGTCGACCACCGGGATGCGTTGGCCGGACTTGCGGTTGGGCGGCCAGTAGATCACGCCGTAGAGATCGGTCTTGCCGTCCGCGGCCTTGACCGTGAAGGGTTCGGGCGGGACGTAACCCAGGGCGTCCAGCGCGGTCGTGTCGGCCGTCGCCAGACGCGTGACCTCGCGTCCGTCGCGCGTCGAGCGAATGACGCTGACTGGCGCCTTGCCGACCGTCGAGGCGGTGTCGACGAAATACTGGAAGTTGCTCGACACCGAGGACGGCGACACCTGCGCGCCCATCAGCATGGCGAACAGACGGCTCGGCGCGGCGGCGACCGCGTGGTCCAGACCCGGCGGGGTCAGGCGCACGGGCGCGCCGCGATCGAGCGAGACGCGATAGAGCATCCGCTCATAGGGATTGCCCTCCCCGGCCTTCACGCTGCCAGTGTAATAGAGCTCGCGGCGCTTTTCATCGACGGCGATGACATCGAACACCACCGACGGACCGGGGGTGAGCAGACGCTTAAGACGCCCGGCCCCGTCATAGAGATAGAGATGGCCATAGCCGTCGCGCTCGGAGAACCAGACGACTTCCTTGCCGCCGCCAAGAACGCGCACGTTCGGGCCGTTATAGATGGCGACATTGGTCTGGGAATAGGTGCGCGCGGTGGGCTCGTCGATGATCGTGCGAACCGCTCCGCTGGCCGCGTCGATTTCGAGCAACGAGAGCGTCTTGTTGTCGGACGTGCTGCCCAGGGCGAAGATCTTGGATTGATCGCTCGACCACCAGTCCGCGCCGTCCTGCACGCCGACGATCAGCGCGGTGGGGACCTCGACCTTGCGCTTGGCGCCCGTCGCCACGTCGATCACGAAGTTTTCCGTGATGGTCTGGTTGACGTCGCCGAGCTGGGCGCGGCGAATGGCGTAGGCTACCGGCGCCATGCCCTTGTCGGGCACCGACTGCAGATAGGGATAGGCGCGCACGGCGCGTTCGTCGATGCGCGGGACCAGCAGGCGGCTGGAATCCGGCGACCAGATCAGGCCGATCGGCGGCAGCTGCATGCCGTAGCGCTGAATGCGGACGGCCATCAGGCTGGCGTCCGACAGCTTGCCATAGCTGAGATAGGGCGCGCCATCGTCGGTCAGGGCGCGCTCGGCCCCGGTCTGGACGTCGCGGATCCACAGGTTGTCGGCCTTGCGGAAAGCGGCCCAGCGGCCGTCGGGCGAAAGGCTCTCGTTGAAGCGCGCCGCCGGCGGCTTGGCCGGGACGGCCGCGCCGGTCTGCGTCGTCCGGTCCCAGGTCAGGACGTGGGCCTTGGTGGTGATGGTGACTGTGCGGCGGTCAGGGCTGAACTGCAGATCGGCGACCGGCAGGCCGGAGGCGGCGGCGGTCTCGCCAGCCTTGGTCAGGGCGGCGGCCACGGCGGCGGCGTCGAAGGCCGGTTCGCTCTTGCCGCTGGCGGCGTCGACCAGGAGGAACTCCGAGCCGGCGGCCGCGTCACGCTGATACCAGGCCCACTGAGTGTCGCCGATCCAGTGCACGCTCGGCTTGCCGTTCTTGACCGCGGCCAGCAGGCGCGTCGGCATCAGTTTCGCCGCGGCCTGGTAGTCGGCCAGCGTCGGGCCGGTCTGGGCGAGCGCCGGCGCGCCGGCGCTCAGCAGCACGAACGAGGACACGCACAGGGCTCGGCGCAGGAGCCTTCCCATGCCCGGCGTTGTCGTCGATCTGGACTTTTCCTTAAGCATCATGATGTCTCCCCGCGCGGCCCGTGCTGCGCCTCGCCGGTTCGTCCCGAGCAGGCTTGCCGCTTAAGCTTTGATGACAATTCCATACAGTTCTGTATTTCGCAAGTCGGCAATTGCCGCCTCGCCCGCGGCGAGAAGGCGCCGGAGTTCGCACGCTCAGGTGCTGTCCGCGCTGAGCCTGATCGAAGTATCTTGCGCGGGCGCGGATCTCAATACACAAATGTATCAAACGTCGTGGGAGAGACGCGGGGGCAATGACGGACGCCGGTTCGCCGCCCTCGATCCCATGTCGATCACAGGATGGGAGCTTTCACATGACGCGCATCGATTATCCGTCGACCCGCACGACCTCCGCGACCGACGAGCGCTGCGGCGTCGTCTTTCAGGATCCCTACCATTGGCTGGAGGAAGACACCCAGGAGGTCCGCGATTGGCAGCGCGCCCAGGCGACGCTCGCCAGCGATCATGTCCGCGCCTGGCCGCACTATGACGCGCTCAAGCAGAGCGTCGGCCGCTATCTTGGTTCGCGCTTTGGCGCGCCGCCCCGCGAGGCCAACGGCCTGTGGTTCCGCACCGAGGCGCCCGCGGGGACGACCCAGGCTTGCGTGCTCGTCGCCGACACGCTTCTGGGCGAGGGCCGGATCGTGTTCGATCCGCGTTGGGAAAATCCGCAATCCCCGCCGTTCGTCTCGTGGATCGCCCCCTCGCCCGACGGCAAGGTTCTGGCCGTGGGCGTCTGCGCCGACGGCAGTGAAAACAACACCATACGCCTGATCGACGTCGATACCGCGACCTTGCGCGGCGACGCTCCGACCGAGCTGCTGATGGACAGCTGGCTGGGCGGCGTGCAGTGGCTGGGCGATTCCAGCGGGTTCTATTTCACCGGATTGACCGGCCCCAAGCACGCCTTTCGCCAGCAAGTCTTCCTTCACCGTCTTGGCGCTGCCGCGGCCGAGCCGATCCAGGTGCCGCTGCCGGCGGACTCCCAGGAATATCGGGGCGTCACCGTCTCGCGCTGCGGCCGCTGGGCGGTCCTCCACTATCGCCTTGGCAGCCCCGCTCCAGCGGCCCTGCTGGATCTCTCCGACCCATCCGGCGGCTGGCGGCCCTTCGTCTCCAAGCTTGAGGGCACCGTGGCCGGACTGGTGGTGGGCGACCGCTACATCGCGGCCACCGATGTGGGCGCGGCGCGCGGCAGGGTCGTGGCCATCCCTCTGGACAGCCCCACGCCGAACGATCCGGCCACCTGGGAGGTCCTGGTTCCCGAATCCGAATCGGTGGTGCGCAGCCTCAAGCTGGTCGGCGAGCATCTCTATGTGAACGAATTCGTCGACACCTACGCCCGCGTCAGCATCGTCACCCTGGACGGCGCGCCGGTGGGCCAGGTGCCCCTGCCGGGCAAGGGGGCTATTTCGGAACTGCCGTTCCTGATCATGCATGTGTTCGGGGTGACCGCGTCGGATCAGTTCCTGTTTGGCTTTTCCACCCTCACCAGCGCCTGGGGCGTCTACCTGCACAAGCCCGGGGCCGATCATGTCGAAACGGTCAAGGCGCCCGACGTCACGATCGAGAACGCCGTGATCGAGGACCATTGGGCGATATCGGCCGACGGGAGCCGGGTGCCCTACCATACCGTGCGGCTGGCCAGTGTTGACGTCACCAAGCCGCAACCGACCCTGATCTACGCCTATGGCGGGTTCAACGCCCCCTGGCTTCCCCAGTTTCCAGGCCCGATGGCCGCCTTCGTCGCCGCGGGCGGCGTCTACGTCCACGGGCATCTCCGCGGCGGCGGCGAGCTGGGCCTGGACTGGTGGCGCGGCGGGAGCTTGAAGAACAAGCACAACGGCTATCTGGATCTCTACGCCATCGCCGAGGACCTGATCGCCAGCGACAGGACGACGCCTCAGCTTCTGGGCGTGACCGGCGGATCCAACGGCGGGTTGCTGGCCGGCGTGGCGATCACCCAGCGGCCGCACCTTTGGCGCGTCGCCATTCCGCGGGTTCCGCTCTTTGATGTCATCGGCGCGATGCGCGACGCCTATGGCCGCTACGTGATCGCGTTCGAGTTTGGCGATCCCGACGACGCGGACGAGGTGCGCCGCATGGCCAGCTTCTCGCCCTATCACCTGGTGAAGAAGGGCGTGACCTATCCGGCGGTCTTCATCGACGCGGGCGACACCGATCCGCGCTGCCCGCCGTGGCACGCGCGCAAGTTCGCCGCGCGGCTGCAGGCCGCTCAGGGCGGCGACGCGCCGATCCTCGTTCATATCTGGGAAAACGTCGGCCATGGGTGGGCCACGCCCAAGGACATCCAGATCGAGGAGAACACCGAATGGCTCGCCTTCGCCATGCAATGCCTGGGCCTGACGCCGCCCGCGCCTTGATCCAGACCCGGTCGGCGATCGGATGTCGGCCGGGCCTTTGACCGTTCAGAACCTGGCCGACGAGCGGCGACGCCGCTCGTCGGCCGCGCATGGGAGTTGAGATGAAACCCGACGTTCGCGACACGCCGCGATTTGCCGATATCGAGCAGCGCTTCAGCAAGTGGCTAAGACCCGGCCAGGGGGTCATCGCCGAACTGCTCGACGCGGCGGTTTCGCCCGTGGGCGATGTGGCCGTCGGCACGGCGGTCGTCTGCGACGCCCTGCGCGGCATGCCTTCGACCCGGATCGTCCAGATCGATCTCGAAGACGGCGCGACGATGGTTCTAACGCACGGGCCCAATTCGGACCGCTCGCCCCGATGGTCCCCCGACGGCGGGGCCATCGCCTTTCTCTCGGACCGAGATCAGCCCTTCCTCTTCCAGCCCTACATCCTGGACCTGCGCACCGGCGTGGAGCGGGCGATCGGCGGAATTCAGGGCTTTGTCGAGTATCTTCACTGGTCGGCCGACGGCCGGCGGCTGCTGTTGGGCGTCGCGGGCCTGGAGGCCGATCTGGCCGGCGCCCAGGGCGGCTTCTCGGTGGCTCAGCCGCAGGCCGACAAGGCCGATTGGATGCCGGAGATCGAGAGCGGCGTGGCCGCGGGCAGCTGGCGCAGCGCCTGGGTCTACGATCTGACGACAGGCAAGGCCGTCCGCGTCTCGCCCGACGGCGTCAACATCTGGGAAGCGACGTGGTGCGGGCAAGAGGCCTTCGTGGCGATCTGTTCGGACGCGCCCGGGGAGGAGGCCTGGTATCGGGCCGACTTGCGTCATTTCCCGCTCGACGGGCGGGCGGCGCGGACCCTGCTGGCGCCGTCCGATCAGTTGGGGTGGCTGTCGGCCGCGCCCTCGGGCTTGCGCGTCGCCGTCGTCGAGGCCGTCTGCAGCGACCGTACGATCGTCGCGGGCGACCTGCGGCTGATCGACGTCCAGTCCGGCGTTGTCCGCCGTCCCGGCGCCGAGGGCGGCGATGTGACCTCCACCGCCTGGCGGGGAGAAGATCATCTGCTGCTGACCGCCCTGAGAGGCCCTGAGAATCTCATCCTCCTGCACGACCGCCTCGTCGAGGCGACCCGGACGCTTTGGATCGGGCGCGACACCACGCCCGGCGGCCTGCGTTTTCCGGAGGTCTTCCCTCTGGGCTCCGACCCCGCGGACTGTCTTTTCCTGCGCGAAGGCTGGTTCGAACGACCGACCCTGATCGCCCTGCGCGCGGGCGAGGAACGCGAGGTCTGTCATTTTGGAAGCGACGCCCTGCAGCGGGACATCGAAGCTTTGGGGCAGGCCCGGTCCGTGAGCTGGCGGGCGCCGGACGGGCTCGATATTCACGGTTGGCTCCTCACTCCGCCCGGCGAGGGGCCGCATGGACTGGTGTTGAACATCCATGGCGGGCCGGTCTGGATGCTGCGGCCGCGATATCTGGGCAAGCATTTCATGCACCAAGCCCTGCTGGCGGCCGGCTTGGCCGTTCTCGACGTCAATCCCCGCGGCTCGTCGGGCCGCGGACAGGCTTTCGCGCGCCAGGTGTTCGGCGACATGGGCGGCGCGGACACCCATGATTTTCTGTCAGGCCTCGACCATCTCGTCGCCGAAGGACTCGCCGATGCCAGACGTCTGGGCGTAACCGGCGGAAGCTATGGCGGCTACATGTCCTCTTGGCTGATCACTCAGGACCAGCGGTTCGCCGCGGCCGTGCCCGTCGCGCCGGTGACCAACTGGGTCAGCGAGCATCTGACCTGTCATATCCCCTATTTCTGCGGGGTGTTCCTCGACGACGACATCGACAATGCGTCGGGAAAATACTTTACGCGCAGCCCCGTCCACTACGCTTCGCGCGTCACCACGCCAACGCTCAACATCTGCGGCGCCCTCGACAAGAACACGCCTCCGGGCCAGGCGCTGGAGTTCCACCACGCCCTGCTGCGCCAAGGGGTTGAATCCGCCTTGCTGACCTACCCTCAAGAAGGTCACGGCATAAGGCAGATGCCCGCGATCTTCGACTATCTGACGCGTCTGGTGGACTGGTTTGTCGATCACATGCCGGCTGATCGTCGCGCCTAGGCGGGTCGGGTTGGCGGACCGGAGAGATCCGCCAACGGTCGACCGGAAAAGGACGGCCGCCAGGCCAACGTGCGACCTGGCGACCGGAGTTTTCCAGATCGGGAGGCGATCCGGATCGGCGTGACAGCCGCCCCGCCGAGCCTGATCCGGCCTGGCCGCGCCGAGCGCGCACGCCAGGCCGGGATGTCACGACGGGGTCGTCACGCCCTGTCGGGCCTGGGCGGCCATCAGCGTGTTGAGCATCAGGCAAGCGATGGTCATCGGCCCGACACCGCCCGGCACGGGCGTGATGGCCCCGGCGACCTTGCTGACTTCGTCGAAGGCGACGTCTCCGACCAGCCGCGAGCCGCCGTCGGCCGTGGCCACCCGGTTGATGCCGACGTCGATGACGATGGCGCGCGGCTTGACCCAATCGGCCCTGACCAGCTCCGGCTTGCCCACCGCGGTCACCAGGATGTCGGCGCCCCGGCACAGGAATGGCGTGTCGCGCGTATGGATATGGGCGACCGTGACCGTCGCCCGCTCGGCCAGCAGCAGCGCCGCCATCGGTTTGCCGACGATGTTGGAACTGCCCAGCACCACGGCGTTCATGCCCGTCAGGTCCGGCGCGACGGACTTGATCAGCATCATGCACCCCAGCGGGGTGCATGGGGTCAGAGCGTTGACGCCGCCCTGCGAAACCTTGCCGGCGTTCAGGGCGTGCAGGCCGTCGACGTCCTTGTCCGGATCGATCGCCGCCATGACCCGCAGGGTGTTGACCTGATCGGGCAACGGCAGCTGCACCAGGATGCCGTCAATGTCGGCGGCGGCGTTGAAGGCGGCGACTTGGCTGAGGATCTCCGCCTCGGTGACGTCGGTGGAAAACCGCGCGATGCGGTTTTCGAAGCCGACCTCGGCCGCCCGCTTGAGCTTGCTGCGGACATAGACGTGACTGGCCGGATCGTCGCCGACCAGGATCACCGCCAGTCCTGGCGGCCGCCCCAGACGGTTGGCCTTGTCGCGCACCTCGGCGATCAGCGACTGGGCCATCGCCGTTCCGTCGATCCTGAGCGCGGTCATGTTCCCGGCCTCGCCGGAAGATTTCGCTCGCTCATCAGCTGAACACCACCGTGCGCTGACCGTTGATGCTGACGCGATGCTCGACATGCCAGGTCACCGCGCGGGCCAGCACCGCGCATTCGATGTCTTGGCCGATGGTCACCAGGTTCGCCGCGGACTTGGCGTGGCTGACGCGCTCCACGCCCTGTTCGATGATCGGGCCTTCGTCCAGGTCGGTCGTCACATAGTGCGCCGTGGCGCCGATGATCTTCACGCCGCGAGCATGGGCCTGGTGATAGGGCTTGGCCCCCTTGAAGCTGGGCAGGAAGGAGTGATGGATGTTGATGCAGCGACCGGCGAGCGCCGCGCACATCTCCTCCGACAGGATCTGCATGTAGCGGGCCAGCACCACCAGATCGACCTGCAGGTCCTCGACCAGTTGCAGGAACTGTTGCTCCTGCGGCCGCTTGTTCCCCTTCTCGACCGGCAGGTGGTGATAGGGCAGTCCGCTCCATTCGACGAAAGAGCGCATGTCGTCGTGATTGGACACCACCCCGACGATGTCGACCGGCAGCAAACCGGCGCGCCAGCGGTGCAGCAGGTCGAACAGGCAGTGGCCAAATTTGGAGACCGCGATCAGGACCTTGGGCCGTTGGCGCATGTCAAACAGCTTCCACTCGATCTGGAAGCGATCGGCCACGGCAAGGAACGCCTCGCCCAACCGAGCCAGGTCGAACGCCGACTCGCTTTCCGGCGCGAAGGTGGTGCGCATGAAGAACCGGCCCGTCTCCTGATCGAGAAACTGGTGGGACTCTTCGATCGAGCAGCGGTTTTGGGCCAGAAAGCCGGACACCGCGGCCACGACGCCGAGCGTGTCGGGGCATTTGACGAGCATCACATAGGGCGTAGCGGTCATGGAATGAACTCCTGGGCGGCCTGGAGGAACCAGGCCCGCAGATGGCCGGCGAAACTCGCATCGGCCACGATGTCGAAGGTGGAGATCGCCGGCTGGGCGACGAGAAGAACGGGCGCCTGGGTCAGAAGCGACTGGGCGCAGTGAAGACCGGTCATCACGCTGGGATGAGTGTCCAGGCTGCAGCCCTTGGCGATCACCGCCCGGCTGGCCGAACCTGAAATTCGCCACAGGCGGCGGCCGGCCGAGACGTCCGACAGGTGATGAAGCCGACCCGAACAGGCTTGCGCGACCTGGTCGGCGACCTGGTCGGCGGGCGCGAACAGCGCCCACTCGCCGGGCGCCAGACAGGCCACGCGGAAGCCGACCTCCACGATGGTGTTGGGCGCGAGCGGCCACGGGGCGCCGAAGGCCGCGCCCAAGGGCGCGGCGGCCTCGACGTCATCGCGCGGCACGCGAAGGATCGAAAGCGACACCGCCGACTCGACAATGAAAAGGTCGGGTCTTCGCAGGGACCAGGGCGCACGGACCTCAGCCATTGAGGCGCTCTCCATCGATGTCGTAGACTCCAGGCTTGGTGATGCGGACGCGTTGGCCGACCAGGCCGCCGGTGACGATCTCCAGCTCCTCGCCGTGGCGGGCCTGGCCGCCGCGCACCATGCCCAACGCCACGCCGCGGCCCAGCGCCGGACTGAAGCCGGCGGAGGTCACGAACCCTTCGCTGCCCTCTGCGACGCCCGGGCCGCGCAGGTGGGCTCCGATCGGCAGGGCGTCCGTCGAGCCGACGAGCTCCAGGCCGACAAACTGCAACCGATCCTCGCGCAGGTTGTCTGGCCGGGTGAGCGAGCGGCGACCCACGAAATCGTGCTTGCGCTTGAGCACCGTTCCCCAGCCGACATCGACCGGCGAGGTCGTGCCGTCGGTGTCCGCTCCAATGTGCAGGAAGCCCTTTTCGGTGCGCAGCACCATCCAGGCGTCGATCCCGACCGGCGTCAGACCGAACGGCGCGCCCGCCGCGGTCAGGCGGTCCCAAAGCTCGTCCGACCGGTCGGCGGGAACGTTGACCTCATAGGTCACCTCGCCCGTGAAGCTGGCGCGAACCACCCGTGCGGGGACGCCCCCGACATGACCCTCCTTGAACGTCATGTGCGGGAAGTCCTCGGGGCCGATCGGGAAGTCGACGCCGGCGGCCGCGAGAACCTCGCGGGCCCGCGGACCGCTGAGGGTCAAGACCCCCCAGGCTGTCGAGATCGGGGCGACCAGAACCTTCAAGTCGCGCCACTCACATTGCAGCCACTCTTCCAGCCAGGCGGCGATGCGGTCGGCGCCGCCGCCCGTGGTGCCGACCAGGAAGCGTTCCTCGTCCAGGCGCAGGGTGACGCCGTCGTCGATCAGCACGCCCAGCTCGTTGAGCATCAGGCCATAGCGCGCGCGTCCCGCCTTCAAGGTCGACATGGTGTTGGCGTAGATCCGATCGAGGAACTCGGCCGCGTCGGGGCCGACCACTTCGATCTTGCCCAGCGGCGAGCCCTCGAAGATCCCGACCGCCTGGCGCACGACCTGGGCCTCGCGCTGTTCGGCGGCGTGCGGGCTTTCGCCAGCCTTGGGATAGTAGGCCGGCCGCAGCCAGCCGCCATAGTCCTCGAACACCGCCCCGGCCGCGGCCTGGCGCTCGTGGGTGGGCAGCCTGCGGTAGGGGCGGAAGAGATCGCCTCGGGTCTGCCCGCCCAGGGCAGCCAGACTCAGCGGCGTGAACGGGAAGCGAAAGCGCGTGGTGCCGGCCTGCGCCACGCTCTGCCCCGTCAGTTCCGACATGATCGCCAGGGCGTTGACGTTTGAGGTCTTGCCCTGGTCGGGCGCCATGCCCAGGGTCGTGTAGCGCTTGAGATGCTCGACCGAGACGAAGGCCTCGCGCTTGGCCAGGGCGATGTCGGCGGCGGTGACGTCGTGCTGGAAGTCGACGAACGCCTTGCCTGGCGCTTGGACCCGCCACAGCGGCTCGATGGTCCAGACCGGCGCGGCGTCCAGCGCCGCGGGCGCCTCGGCCGTCCCGCCGCCCGCCGCCCAGCCGGCCGACAGAGCCGTCCCAAGGGCGAACTGCCCGTTGGCCGCGCCGACCGAAACCTCGGCCTGCACCGACACGTCGGGGCGGAACGCGGCGATCTGGTCGTCCCAGCCCAGCTTGCCGCCCGACTGCGAGAACAGATGCACGGTGGGGTTCCAGCCGCCGGACATCGCCAGGACGTCGCAATGGACGCGCGACAGGCGCCCGCTCCATTCCCGAACCGTGACGCCCTCAAGCGCCAGATCGCCATGCGCCTTGGTGACCACGGCGTCGGTGATCACCTTGACGCCGCGCGACGACAAGCTCTTGACCAGCGTGGCCGGCGGCGTCTTGCGGCTGTCGATCAGACAGGGCACCTCGGCGCCGGCGTCGAGCAGGGCCTGGGCGACGCCATAGGCGCTGTCGTTGTTGGTGAACAGGCTCGTGGCCTGGCCGGGCAGCACCGCCCAACGATTGAGGTATTGCCGGACCGCCGAGGCCAGCATCACGCCGGGGACGTCATTGCCCGGGAACACCAGGGGACGTTCCAGGGCGCCGGTGGCCAGGATCACTTGCTTGGCGCGCACCGTCCACAGCCGTTGGCGCAGGACCGGCTTGGGCGCCCGGCGGCCGGGATGGTCGTCCAGCCGTTGCAGCAGGGTCAGGCTGTTGTGATCGAAATAGCCCAGGGCCGTGGTCCGGGTCAGGACCTGGACGTCGGCGCGCGCGCCCAACTCGCGCTTGACGCCGTCGAGCCAGCCGATGCCGTCCTGGCCGTCGATGCGGGCCGAGGCCGACAGCACCGAGCCGCCCAGTTCGGTGTCCTGCTCGACCAGAATAACCCGCGCCTTGCGGCGGCCGGCCGCCAGGGCGGCGGCCAGGCCGGCCGGCCCCGAGCCCACGACCAGGACGTCGCAATGGGCGTACTGATGTTCGTAGCGATCCGGATCTGGCGCCTGTGACGCCCGGCCCAGACCCGCGGCCTTGCGGATGAAGGGCTCGAACAGGTGCCAGTCGGGCCACATGAAGGTCTTGTAGTAGAAGCCCGCCGGGATGAAGCGGCTCAGCAGATTGTTGACCGCCCCGACGTCGAAACGGACGCTGGGCCAGCAGTTGACGGGGCGCGCCACCAGGCCTTCGGTCAGTTCGATCTCGGTCGCGCGCGGATTGGGCGTGGAGCGGTCGGCCTCGCCGACCTGCATCAGGGCGCTGGCTTCCTCGACGCCGGCGGCCAGCAGGCCGCGAGGCCGATGGTACTTGAAGGAGCGGCCGACGACCTTGACGCCGTTGGCCAGCAGCGCCGAGGCCAGCGTGTCGCCCGCAAAGCCCTTGAGCTTGCGTCCCTCGAACTCGAAATTGACCACGCGGCCGCGGTCGATCAGGCCGCCGCGCGGCAGACGACGCCCGCTCATTGCGCCGCTCCTGTCGTGAGTGAGGGCGCGCCCTCGCCCATCGGATAGACGGCGCGGATCTCATGGGTGACGGTGTCGCGCGCCACGTTGAACCACTGGCGGCAACCGGCCGCGTGGACCCAACGCTCGAGGCTGAGGCCCTTTGGATTGACCCGGGTGAACAGATAGTCGCCCCATTGCTTGTCGGAAACCGCCTCGGGCGGCTCTGGACGGGTGATGTGGGCCTGGCCGCCGCAGCGGAACTCGAATTCGTCACGAGGCCCGCAGCACGGGCAATTGATGAGCAGCATGTTCGCCTCGTCAGTGCGCGATGCCGGAGGCCGCGGCCTCGTCGATCAAGGCGCCCGTGAAAAACCTGTTCAGGCCGAAGGGCGCGGCGATGTCGTGCGCCTGGCCGGTCGCCAGATGGTGGGCCAGGAGGTACCCGCCGGCCGGAATGGCCTTGAAGCCGCCGGTCCCCCAACCGCAGTTGATGTAGACGCCCGGCGTCGGGGTCTCTCCGAGGATGGGGCTGGAATCCTGGACGACGTCGACGATGCCGGCCCAATGGCGCGCCAGGCGCACCCGTCCCAGCGAGGGCATCTGGTCGGCCAGGGCCCCGGCGACCTGACGGATGGTCGGCGAGTTTCCGCGCTGGGCGTAGGAGGCGTAGTGGTCCAGCGCGCCGCCAAACACCAGCCCGCCCTTGTCCGACTGGCTGATATAGAGCCCGGTCGCCAGCGACAGCATCACCGTGTCGATGACCGGCTTGAGCGGTTCGGACACGAAGGCCTGCAGCGCATAGCTGGTGATCGGCAGTTCGAAGCCGGCCAACTGCGCCATGACCGATGAATGGCCCGCCACCGCCATGCCGACCTTGTCGGTCTCGATGACGCCGAGATTGGTTTCCACGCCGGTGACCCGGCCGGTCTGGTTCTTGAGGAAGCCGCGAACTTCGCAGTTTTGGATGATGTCGACGCCGAGCGCGTCGGCGGCCCGCGCGTAGCCCCAGGCCACCGCGTCATGGCGCGCCGTGCCGGCGCGCTTTTGCATGAAGCCGCCCCAGATCGGGTAGCGGGCGCCCGGCGAAGCGTCCAGCACCGGCAAGCGGCGCTTGACCTCGTCGGCCGAGATCATCTCGGCGTCGACGCCGTTGAGCTGCATGGCCCCCACCCAGCGCTGGGCGCCTTCCAGGTCGTGGCGGCTATGGGCGACCATGACCATGCCGCGCTGGCTGAACATCACATTGTAGTTTAGCTCGCGCGACAGCCCCTCATAGAGCTTCAGCGAGAAGTCATAGAGGCGCGCGCTGGCCGGATAATAGTAGTTTGACCGGATCACCGTGGTGTTGCGGCCGGTGTTGCCGCCGCCGAGCCATCCGCGCTCCAGGACCGCCACATTGCGCACGCCGTGGACCTTGGCCAGGTAGTAGGCGGTGGCCAGGCCGTGGCCGCCGCCGCCGATGATGATCACGTCGTATCGGCGCTTGGGCTGGGGCGAACGCCAGGCCGGCGACCACCCCTGCTGACCGCCCAGGCCTTCCAGAAACACTTTGAACGCGGAGTATTTTGTCATCTGCGTGACCGGCCCCAATACAGTAGTGTATCGTGAAAGCCGACCTTCCTTTCGTCAAGTTCAAATTCGCGGGACAAAGGCTCGCAAGGGCCGCCGGGGTCGCGAACTGCCGTGGGGCGCGGGATTTCTATTCCAAACAGGACTGCATGGCTTAGCCGCCAGGCTCGGCGTCAGGGCGCCGCTTGCAGGCGAAGGTGCTCGCCGAACCAGGACAGGATCCTGGCGGCGCTATCGAGATAGGCTGGATAGCCCCGCAGGCTGTGTCCATCGTTGGGATAGGTGACCAGCACGCTCTTGGCCCCCGCTTCGCAAAGCGACTGGTGAAATTCCAGGGCCTGGGTCGGCGGGGTGTTCTTGTCGAGCGCCCCGGCCATGACCAGGCAGGGCGTGGTGACGCGGTCGGCGAACATCACCGGGCTGCGGCTGAAGAACAATCCGTCCGTCCGGCTGGACGAGCCGTCGAGAAACGCCAGGTCGAAATGCGGGATCTGGCTGGTTCGGTGCTGGCTGAACCAGTCGGTCACCGGCGAGATCGGCGCGGCGGCCGCGAAGCGCGTGTCCTGGGTCACCAGCCAGGCGGACATGTAGCCGCCATAGCTGGTGCCCGTGCAGGCCAGGCGTTCGGGGTCTGCCAGGCCGCTGGCGACCAGGTGATCGACGGCCGACAGCAGGTCGCCGGTGTCGGCGCCGCCCATGTCCCCTCTGACCAGGCGCGCGAAATCCTGGCCGCGGGTCGAGCTGCCGCGCGGATTGGGATAGAGAACCGCGCAGCCCAAGGCCGCCAGCAGCGGCGCGGCCCGGCCCCGGCCCATCCAGCGGCCGCGATTGGCCCAGATGGGGCCGCCATGAATATCCAGCACCAGCGGCGCGGGCCCTTTGGCGTCGTCGGGCGTCACCAGCCAGCCGTGGATCTCCAGGCCGTCGGGCGCGGTCCAGACCGCCGGTCCCATCGTCCCGCGGCCGGTCATGGCCTCGGCCGCGGCCGGCGCGGCCAGCGATCGTACGGTGCGCGGCGTCCCCGCCTCGATGATCGCCACCCGAGGGGCCTGGTCATAGGCCTCGGCGACCACCAGGCTGCGCCCTCCGGGCAGGGGTTTGGCCGAGGGATACCAGGCGCCGCAGGTCAGGCCGCTCGAGCGCCACAGTTCGCTCGCCTGGCCGTCGGCCAGGCGATAGTCGCCGATCACCGTGTCGAACGCCGCCTGGCCGGCATAATGCAGGACATCGTCGTCCCTCCAGGCCAGGCTGGAGACTTCCACCTCGCCGGTCGGGATCGGCCGGGCCGCGCCGTCGGCGCCGATCACCATCGCCTGGCCGCAGATGATGCCGCGATCGCTGCAGAGGGCCTCGACAAAGGCTAGGCGGCGCCCGTCGGGCGACCCCGTCGCCAGGCCGATCTGGTCGCGGGGGCGATAGACGATCTCCTCGGCCCCGTCGTCGAGCGCGATGCGCCGCAGGCTGGAAGCGTACCACGTCCCCTCGCTATGGTCGTCGCTGCACACCGCCGCGATATGGGCCGGACCCCACCAGGTCGCCTCCCAGACGTTGGTTTCGGCGCGGGAGACCCGAGAAAGGTTCGACGACTCCACATCGAGCACCCACAGCCTTCGCCACAGATGGCCTTCCTGTCCGGTGCGCACCTCGGGCAGCCAGGCGGGGCCTTGCGCGGCGGCCTTGGTGGCCAGGCCGCCCTGATAGCCGGCCAGGTCCGCGCCGAGCCCCGCCACGACCATCAGCAGCCGCCGCCCGTCGGGCGACCATTCCAACTGCTCGACCAGGCCCTCGATCTGGCGCGTGAGCATCGGGCGAGCGTCCGCCGCGAACACGCTCAACAGCTCCTCGCCGGACGCGTTCGACACCATGCAGGCCAGCCGCGATCCGTTCGGACAAGGCCGCGCCATGCGGCTGGCGCGGCCAAACAGGTCGTTCAGCGCCCCGGTCTGCAGATCGATCTCATAGAGCCGTTCCGACGGGCCGTCGGCCAGCGCCCCGTGGAAGGCCTGGCCGTTGAAATAGGCGCGCCGCCCGTCGGCGGTCGGCGCGCAGTCGTCGGCGGAATAGACGTGGCCGACGCCCGGCGCGAACAGCGCGGTGTAGAAATCCTCGACGGCCTTGAAGGCCGTCGATTGTCGAATATCGCTCTGCATGGCCATCCCGCCCTACCGCCCTGGGGCCGACGCCGCGCGCCCGTCCCGTTCTTGCTGGCCATTGAATACAGTCCTGTACTAGATTGGCAACACGTCGCGGCGACCAAGGCCCTTGCGCCGCCCTTTGGCGCGCTGGCGCCGGGTGGCCAAAGACGATAGTGTTTTGATTCAAGACGCGATCACAGGGATGCCAATCGTGCTCAAAAGCACCGCCGAGCGGGGGATTTCCACCGAGGACTGGATCGCGGTGGCCAAGGCCACCCTGATCAAGGAGGGCATCGCCGGGGTGAAGATCGACCGGTTGGCCAAGAAGGCCGGCGTGACGCGGGGCGGGTTCTATTATCGCTTCAAAAGCCTGCAGGGCATGCTTGACGCGCTGATCGAGGATTGGCGGGCCACCAACCATCAACCCATCATCGACACGCTCGATGCGCCCGGCTCGCCGCCGGAGCGCTTCCGGTCGCTGATGCGGCTATGGATGGACGAGCGCAACTACAACCCCGACTACGACGCGGCGATCCGGGCCTGGTCACGGGTTTCGCCCAAGGTCGCCGATGTCGTGCACGAGGTCGACGACCTGCGGATCGAGGCGTTCAAGCGCCTGTTCGTCGACGCCGGCTATGATGAGGACGAAGCCTTCGTCCGAGCCCGGATCACCTACTTCCACCAGGTGGGCTACTACGCCATGGGCATGCGCGAGTCGGCCAAGCGGCGCGAGGAGCTCAGCGAGTTCTATTATCGTGTGCTGACCGGCTTTCGCGGCGGTGAGTTCAAGCATCGTCCGCCGACGCCGGAGCCCGCCGCGCGGGCCAAGGCCTCGCGCCGCCGGGACGTGAGCGCCTAGACGATCGAATACAGGCCTGAATCGCGCGTCGCCGTCGGATCCTGACGGCGCGCGGGTCCCGCGGCCTGGTCGCTCGGCCGGGCGGTCGCTTGATGCCCCCGCGCCGCCAAAATACGCACCGACTTGGGCAAACCGCCGCTCATCGCGGCGCCGGCCCGATTTCGCCGCCGTCGCGCTTGCCCATGCAGATTCCGCTTTTCCCCCGTGTGAATTTGATAATACAGTTCTGTATCGCCCGGGTGTCATCGCCGTCGGGGCCAGAAGAACACGCATGGGGAGATCCGACATGGCTCACAGCTCGCCCACCGACGCCGCGGCGATCGCCGCGAACCTGAGGGACTTCGACTACATCGTGAACCCCGGCCCCAAGGCCCCGGTCACCGGGCTGAAGGCCGCGGTCAGCACCGACAACGCCATCGTCACCGAAACCATGTTGCGGGTGCTGCGCGAGGGCGGCAACGCCGTCGACGCGGGCATCGCCGGCTGCCTGGTGCAGGCCGCGGTCGAGCCGTTCATGACCAACCACACCGGCACGGTGACCTTCCTCTACTATGAGGCCAAGACCGGCCAGTACCACCAGCTCGACAGCGCCGGCTTCATGCCCTCGGGCCTGGCGCCGTTCAAGCCGGTGCCGCCGCAGCCCGCCGGCTACGCGTCCATGCCGCCCAGCGCCTGCATTCCCGGCTACATGCCCGGCCTGAAGGCCATCTTCGAACGCTTCGCCACCCGGCCCTGGGCCGAGCTTTGCGCCGACGCGATCCGTTGGGCCGAGGACGGCCACCCCGTGTCCAGCTTCGAATACTACGTCAACACCTGGGGCGCGGACTTCACCACCTTCTTCTCCGAGGGCCGGGCCTTTTACCGCCCCGACGGCCACTTCACGCCCGTCGGACACCGTTTCCGTCCGCCGGGCATGGCCGAGACGCTGCGCAAGGTGGCCGAGCACGGCCCCGACCACATGATCACCGGCGACTGGGCCAGGGCGTTTGTCGCCAAGGCCAACGACATGGGCTGGAAGATCACGCTTGATCACATGACCGAGACGCCGCCCCGCTGGCTGGAGCCCTTGCGTTTCCGGCACCGCGATCACGAGATCGTCTCGTTGAACGTTCCCCAGCAGCAGGGCGCCTATATCGCCCTGGCCCTGGGCGTGCTGCGCGAGCTGGACCTGAAGGACGTCGAGCCGCAGTCCGCCGAGCACTACTATTATCTAGGCCACGCGCTGCGTCTGGCGCAGATCCACAGCGGCTTCATCACCGACACCACCGTGGCCGACGCGGCGGTGGACGTCGTCACCAACCCCGAGCATCACAAGCAGTTGGCGCGCCTGATCAAGGGCCTCATGCCGAAGGTCGACCTGACCGAGCACAGCCGCCTGGTCGGCGGGCCCGGCATGGTCAGCGGCCTGTCGCTCTATGGCGGCCTGGGCAAGCCGACCCGCGGCCGCAGCGACAGCAAACAGCCGACCGGCAGCTGCGAGCTGTCCATCGTCGACGCCGAGGGCAACTGGGTGCAGATGATGAACACCCTGCAGTCGGGCGGCATCCCGGGCATGGTGGTGGAAGGCATTCCGATGGTCGGCACCCACGCCACCTTCGGCGGCCTGACCACGGCGATCGACGGGCGCCTGTTCAAGGGCGCGCGTCTGCGCCAGTGCATCGGCAACACCTTCGTGCTCAAGGACGGCAAGCCGGTCTTCTCCCTCGGCTCGCCGGGGAACGTCCACTGCACCGTGCCCCAGGTCCTGGCCTATCTGCTGGAGTTCGGCTACGGGCCCGACGACGCGGTGGCCGCGCCCCGGATCCTGCCGATGGGCGAGGACAGCTCCCTGGTGCTCGAGGATCGGCTCAGCGACGAGACCATCGACGGCCTCGCGGCCCTGGGCCTCAACGTCAAGGTCAGCGAAGCCTGGGACTTCCACATGGGGTCCTTCGCCATGTGCTACCGCGACGACGACGGCTTGATCGGCACGGTCGCCGATCCCCGCCGCTGCGCCGTCGCCGACGGACTGCGCTGACCCTGATCTGAACCCTCACTGTTCGGCGGCGCGCCTGGGGCTCGCCGTCGAAATCGAACAGGACCCGCTCCATGACCGACCGCCCCAACGACAACCGCGCCTACGCCACCCTCAGCGAGCGCTTCTCCACGGCCAGCAAGCTGGCCGGAGCCCGCGCGCTGCTGTTCTGGGACAGCCAGACCAACATGCCCGCCGGCGGCGCCTGGGCGCGCGGGGAGGAGATGGCCGCCATCGACGCGGTGTCGTCCGACCTGCTGGCCGCGCCGGACTCCATGGACCTGCTGGAGGCGGCCGACGAGGCTCTCGACGCCCTGAGCCCGCCTGAACGGGCCAACCTGGTCGAGATGCGGCGCATCGCCCGTCACCAGGCCGCCGCGCCCAAGGCGCTGCAGGTCGAAAAGGCGCGCCTGATCGCGGCCCTGCAGCAGGACTGGCTGGCCGCCAAGCAGGACGATGATTTTCTGCGCTTCGCCAGGGGCTTTGAGAAGCTGTTGCCCGTCCACCGCGAAATCGCGGCCCTGAAGGGTCAGGCGCTGGGCCTGTCGCCCTACGACGCCTTGATGGACGAGGTCGATCCGGGGCTGACGACCGCGACGGTCGATCCCATCTTCGCCGACCTTGAGGCGTATCTGCCGGCCCTGCTGACCGAGGTGGTCGAACGCCAGGCCGGCTGGCCGGACCCCATCCCTTTCCAGGGCGATTTCTCGGTCGAGCGCCAACGCGCCCTGGCCCAGGCGCTGCTGGAGGCGGTCGGACACACCAACGCCAACTGCCGGATCGACAACGCGCCC
This sequence comes from Caulobacter soli, assembly GCF_011045195.1. Classification (GTDB taxonomy): domain Bacteria; phylum Pseudomonadota; class Alphaproteobacteria; order Caulobacterales; family Caulobacteraceae; genus Caulobacter; species Caulobacter soli. Next base: position 109,591 of record NZ_CP049200.1, read on the forward strand.
CATCCCTTCGCCCTGGCCGGCTCGCCCGGCGACAACCGCTTCACCACCCGGTTCGACGCCGACAACATCCGCTTTGCGATCCTGGCCACGCTGCACGAGGCGGGGCATTCGCTCTATGAGGCGGGGTTGCCGCGCGACCTGGCCTTCAGTCCGGTCGGCGCGGCGCGGGGCGCCACCGCCCACGAGAGTCAGTCGCTGATGGTGGAGATGCAGGCGGGCCGCAGCCGGGAGTTCATCGGTTGGCTGGCGCCCCAGATGCAGGCGGCGTTCGGCGGGCCGGCCGAAGGCTGGACGGTCTCCAACGTCCTCAACGCCTATCGGCGGGTCGGTCAGGGCTACATTCGGGTCGAGGCCGATGAGATCTCCTATCCCCTGCACATCATCCTGCGCTACCGGCTCGAGCAGGGCCTGCTGTCGGGCGATCTGAAGGTCGCCGATCTGCCGGAGGCGTGGAACGCGCTGTCCCAGCGATTGTTTGGCCGCCGCCCCCCCAACAACGCGCAAGGCTGCCTGCAGGACATCCACTGGGCCATGGGATTGTTCGGCTATTTTCCCAACTACGCCCTGGGCGCGACCTTCGCCGCCCAGCTGTTCGAACGGGCCAACCAGGACGATCCGGGCATACGGGCGGGGCTGGCCGACGGCGACTTTGGCCCCTATCGCGACTGGGTGCGCCCGCGCATCCACCAGCGCGCCAGCCAGGTCTCCTTCGCCGACCTCGTCCAGGACGCCACCGGAGCGCCGTTCTCGGCCGAGGCGCTCAAGCGCCACCTTCGTCACCGCTACCTGGAAGAAGAAGCGCCCTAGGGATCGCCTTGGCGATCGGCGCCGCCGACCATGATCCATCGACTTCACCATCTCGCGAGGACCGCGTCATGAGTTCTGTGCTTTTCACCAACGCGGCGCTGTTCGACGGCGTTGGTCCTGACTTGCGCCGCGGCGCCAGCGTCCTGGTCGCCGACGGCCTGATCCAGGAGGTCGCCGACGGCCCCCTTCCCGCCCCGGCCGGGGCGGAGGTGATCGATCTGGCCGGCCGCACCCTGATGCCCGGCCTCATCGACGCCCATGTCCACATCTGGTGGACCGATCTGGACATCACCCGGGTGATCACCCGCCGCAGTGAATACCTGGCCGGATTCGCCTTTCGGGCCCTGAGCCGGATGCTCAACCGCGGCTTCACCACGGTGCGCGACGCGGGCGGCACCGACGTGGCCTATGTGCTGGCCATGCAGGACGGCCTGCAGCCGGGGCCCCGGCTGCTGCACGCGGGGCGGTTCATGTCCCAGACCGGCGGCCACGGCGACTTCCGTCGCTTCGGCGATTTCGACGGCATGTGCGGATGCGGTCTGCGCCATCATGGCATGGGACGGATGTCGGCCATCGTCGACGGCCCCGACGCCATGCGCGCGGCGATCCGCGAGGAATTCCGACTGGGCGCGCGCCAGATCAAGCTGATGGGCTCGGGCGGCGCCAGCAGTCCCGCCGATCCGCTTCATCAACAGCAGTTCAGCGACGCGGAGATCCTGGCGGCGGTCGAGGAATGCGCCCGTCACGAGTCCTATGTGATGGCTCATTGCCATCCGCCCGAGGCCATCGCCCGCTGCGCGCGCCTGGGGGTTCGCTCCATCGAGCACGCCACCCTGATCAATCAAGCGGCGGCCGACGAGGTGCTGGCCGCCGGCGCCTACGTGGTTCCGACCTTGGCGGTCATTTTCGCTTTGCTCGACGACGGCGCGGCCCTGGGCATGCCGCCCGCCAATGTCGAGAAGGTGAGGATCGCCGCGGCGGGGGCCCTGGAAGGGTTGCAGATCATGCGTCAGACCGGCCTCAAGGTCGGGTTCGGCACCGATCTGCTGGGCCCTCAGCAAGACCGCCAAGGCAGCGAATTTGGCCTGCGGGCCCAGGTCTTCTCACCGATCGAGATCCTGCGCCAGGTGACCAGCGTCAACGCCGAGCTTCTGCAGATGGGCGGCCAGATCGGCGTGGTGGCCCCGGGAGCCGTCGCCGATCTGATCGTCGTCGACGGCGATCCGCTGCAGGACATCACCTGTCTGGGCCAGGGCGGCGACAACCTGCCGATCATCCTGCAGGGCGGACGGTTCCACAAGCGGACACTCTAAGCGGCGGCGTTGGCGCGGTCCGTGACGGGGCCGGTCGATCGCGCGCTTCCATCAAGGAGCAACCCGATGAACGCACTGGCCTTGCGCCGCGCCGAGCGGCCGGCTCCATTCCGACCCTGGAGCCTGCGGTTGGCCCAGCCCACCATCGATCTGGCCGCCAGCATCCTGTCTTCGCGCCCCTTCCTCGGGTTTGAGACGTGGGCGCGGGGCGCGGTCACCCGGCGGAGCCTGTCCTCGGTGATCCAACGCTACCAGGTCCAGGGCCAGACGCGCGGGCGCCAGGATCATGTCGTCCTGGCGCCCGACGCCTCGCTGATCGTCAGCGACCTGGACCATGTCCCCGACTGCCCCTACACCCTGACCAGCACCCTGCCGTTGTTTTTCGCCCAGTTCCGCGTCGCCGGAACCGTGACCATGAGCGGCGACGGCCGGTCGCTGACGGTCGACCATCGCGTCTGCCTGTTCAGCCGTTTCGCTCCTGGGGACGAGCGGCAGGTCCATGTCGCCGAGGGCGCCTGGCGCGCGGTGGCCCTGGTTTGCAGCGAAGCGGCCCTGCGGCGCTGGGGTCTGGCCGAAAGCGCGCTGGCCCTGCTGAGCGGCGGGGCCGTGACCGCCATCCCGATGCCCCGCGCCGCTTCAGAGGCGATCCGCGACCTGCTGGAATGCCGCTATGATGGAGATCTGCGCCGGCCCTTTGTCGAAGCCAAGCTCCTGGAGGCCCTGTGCGGGGTGCTGGGCGCGGCCGCCCAGAGCCGCGCGGCGCCGTCGACGACCTTCAGTCCCAGCGAGCTGCGTCGGGTGACCCAGGCGGCCGAACTGATCCAATCGTCATTCGACGAACCGCTGACGCTGCAACGGGTCGCCCGCCGGGTCGGCCTCAACAGGTCAAGGCTCGCCGCCGGTTTCAAGGCCGTTTTCGAAACCACCTTCTACGAACGTCTGCGCGAGGTTCGCATGATCGAGGCGCGCCGCCTGCTGGATCGCGGCGGCGCGGTGTCCATGGCCGCCGCGGCGGTCGGCTATGAAAGCGCCTGCAGTTTTTCGCGGGCGTTCAAGGCGCGCTATGGCGTCGCGCCCAGTGAACGGCTGGCCGCCGCGCGCCTGAGCCTGCGCCATCGGCTGCACGCCTAGAGCCGGTGATCGGCCGCGAACGAGGGAAAAAGACGTTCTGCGTGATGGTTCGCACGATCTGCACATCGCCTGGGGCGGCGGCCGTCATCCTCCGTCTTCGGCGCCGCCAAGGCGCCCCCCTTTTGGGGAAAAGGGACGGAGGGAAATCACACCTATGACCAAGTTGCACAATGTCCTGCTGGGCGCCACCGGCCTGGCCTTGATCCTCGCCGCGACGCCGATGACCGCCGCGGCGCAATCGCAGCCCGCGGCCGCGTCCACGGTCGAGGAGGTGGTGGTGACGGCCCGCAAGCGGGCGGAAAGTCTGCTGGACGTGCCGATGTCGGTGAGCGCCTTTTCCGGCGAGCAATTGCGGGCCGCCGGCGTCAAAAGCGCCAACGATCTCTACGGCCGGGCGCCGGGGCTGTATTTCAGCAACGCCGGGGCCGCCGCGCCGACCTCGGACTTCGTCTATCTGTCGTTCCGCGGCGTGGGCGCCAACGCCGGCCAGGAACCGGCCGCGGGGGTGTTCATCGACGGGATGTACCAGCCGCAGCTGGGCTTCGACATCGGCTTTCTGGACCTGGCGCAGCTGGAGGTCCTGCGTGGTCCGCAAGGCACGTTGTTTGGACGCAACACCGAGGCGGGCGCGCTCAATCTGGTGACCCGTAAGCCCGACCAGGATCTGCACGTGCGTCTTGAGGGCGAGGCGGCGCGGTTCGACGCCTGGCGCCTGTTCGGCGCGGTCAGCGGGCCGCTGTCGGACAAGGTCGCCGCCGGGATCAGCGCCGAACATGCCGACGGCGACGGCTTCACTTATAATCCCGCGACCGGCAAGCCGCAGTCCCCGACCCGCCGGTCGAGCGTCCGCGGCGCGCTGCGCTTCACCCCGACCGATCAACTCGACATCGTGTTGTCGGCCGACGCCACCCGCCGCAAGGGCAATGAGATCGCCTTTGGCGCCCCGCTCGAGTGCCACTGCTACGCCGTCTACGCCGACAACGATCAGACCGACACCAAGGACACCTCGGGCGTTCAGCTCAACATCGACTGGAAGTTTGGGCCCGGCCTGACGCTGACCTCGATCACCGGCCTGCGCAAAGCCAAGTCCGATATCGGCTTTGACTTCGACGGCACGCCCACGGGGCAGCAACCGACCACGGCCAACGGCGTGACCGGTTCAACCGTCGCGCCGGGCCCGGTCACCTTCGGCGGCATGTTCCAGCGCCTGCGGCTGAACCAGACTTTCAAGAGCCAGGAACTGAGGCTGGCCGGCGACGACGGTCGTTTCACCTGGTTGATCGGCCTCTACGGCTTCAAGCAAGACCAGCATCAGGTCCGCGATTTCGACGTCGGGGCCGGCGTGGCCCACGATCCGGCCGTCGCCTATCTGATCCCGCTCTACATCCGCGAAGACTTCACCAATGATCGCAAGGGCTGGGCGGCCTTCGGCCAGGCCAGCTGGCGGCCGGCGGACCGTGTGGAGCTGACCGGCGGCTTGCGTTGGTCCGACGAGTCTGTCGACATCGGCGGCCAACGGGTCCGCAACATCGTGCAGTTGGAGAACGCCCATCCGACCTTCTTCGCCCTGGCCGGCGACAAGGACTTCTCCAACCTCTCCAGCATGGTGTCGATCCGCTACGATCTGACCCCGAGCGTGAAGCCCTATTTCACGATTTCTCAGGGCTGGAAGGCGGGCGGCTACAACCGGTTTCCCAGCACCGCGGCCGCCGCCCTGCCCTATGACAGCGAAAGCTCGGTCAATTACGAGCTGGGCCTGAAGGGCAGCTTCCTCGACCGCCGCCTGACCGCCAATCTGGCCGCCTTCCACATCGACATCAGCGACCAGCAGCTGCTGACCGTGACCCCCGACGCCAGCGGCGTGCCGGTGACCACCATCACCAACGCCGGCAAGAGCAAGAGCCAGGGCGTCGAGGCCGAGCTGTCCTTGGCGGCGAGCCAGGGCCTGCGCCTGTCCTTGGCCGGCGGCTACACGCGGGCGCGCTATGTGCATTTCCTGCAGTGCGCGGCCGCCAACGTCTGCATTTCGCGGGACGGCGATCCCTTCGAATACACCCCTGAACTGACCGGCACCGCGGCGATCGACTATCAGCGGCCCCTGGGCGGGGCCTGGACCTTGGAGGCCCATGCCGACTATCGCTATGTCGGCGGCTCCCTGGCGCCCAACGGCTCGTTCCTCGCCGCCCTGGGCGAGGAGATCAAGGTGCCCGCCTACCGTCGCGCCAATCTGCGCGTCTCGGCCGTCCACGACCGCCTCAAGCTGACCGGCTATGTCGAGAACCTTTTCGACACCTATGACTACACCGTCGTCCAGGGCGCCTCGTTCTTCCCGACCGGGCCCGGCCAGACCTTCGTGCAACCCTTGGCGCCCCGCACCGTCGGCGTCGTGATCTCCTACCAATTCTAGAAAGGGAAGTTCGTCCCCGCGCCCCAGGGCGCGGGGACGCCATGGACATGACCGACCACAATGCCATTTCGCCCCTGCGCCGCTGGACGGCGCTTTTTCTATTCACCCTGGTCCTGGGCTGTAACTATCTGGATCGGTTCCTGCTTTCGATCCTGCTGGAGCCGATCAAGACCGACCTGGCGATCAGCGACACCCAGGCGGGCCTGCTGACCGGCGCGGCCTTCGCCCTGTTCTATTCGGCCTTCGCGATTCCGCTCGCCCGATTGGCCGAGCGCGTCAATCGGGTATGGGTCCTGGCCGCGAGCCTGCTGCTGTGGAGCGTGGCCACCGCCCTTTGCGGCGCGGTCACCGGTTTTGTCACGCTGTTGCTGGCGCGGATGCTGGTCGGCGTCGGCGAGGCGGGCGGCATACCGCCGTCCCATTCGATGGTCGCCGATCTCTTCGCGCCCACCCAGCGCGGCGGGGCCATGTCGATCCTGGCCCTGGGCGTGGCGGCCGGAGCCACCTTGGCGCCGCTGATCGGCGGCCCGCTGGAGGCGATGGTCGGCTGGCGTCTGACCTTCGTCATCCTGGGCGCGCCAGGCGCCCTGCTGGCCCTGGCCCTGGCGGCCTTCGTGCGCGAGCCCCCGCGCGGCCATTCGGAGGGGCTTGTCCATCACGGAGCCCCCGCGCCGCTGTGGGCCACGGTGCTGACGCTTTGGCGGCGACGCGCCTTTCGCAACCTGGTCCTGGGCATGGCCCTGCTGGCGCTGTGCGAGTACAGCCTGTTTCTGTGGCTGCCGACGGTTTTTCGACGCAGCTTTGGCCTGACCGGCGTGGAGTTGGGGGCGGGCTTGGCGCTGTTCCAAGGGCTTCCCTACGCGGTCGCCACCTTGGCGGGCGGCATGATCAGCGATCGTCTCTATCGCCGCGATCGACGCTGGGCCGCCTGGGTTCCGCTGATCAGCGCCCTGGTCGCGCTTCCGGCCGTCGCCGCCCTGAGCTTGGCCTCCACGCCGCTGCTGGCCTTCGTCCTGATCGTGCCGCCCTTCCTGGCCAGCGGCCTGGCGCTGGGTCCCTGCTACGCCATGATCCAGAGCCTGGCCGAGGTGCGATCGCGCGCCACCGCCACGGCGATCCTGCTTTTCGCGGTCAATATCGTCGGCGGGGCCCTGGGGCCGTTGATGATCGGCATGCTCAGCGACGCGCTGACCGCCCGGTTCGGGGAACAGGCCTTGCGGTTCGCCTTCCTGGCGTTGACGCCGCTCTATCTGGGCGGAGCCCTGGCCTTCTTCGCCGTCGGTCGGTCCCTCGAAGCGGGCCTGCGGGAGGCCGCCGGCGACGAAGGCGGCGGCTGACGGGCCTACTTCCAGACCCGCTCGGCCACGCGCGTCCAGTTGCCGCCGAGGATCTTGGCCAAGTCGGCGTCGCCATAGCCCTTGGCGACCAGGGCCGCGGCGATGCCGGGAAAGCGCTCGGGTTCGACAAACTGGATGTCGGCCGCGTAGGTCGCGTCGTGGGGAAACGTCTGACGCATCTTCTGCAGATAGTCGACGAGCTCGGTCATGTCGAAGACGTAGTCGAGGCCCAGGCCGACATGGTCGGGGCCGACCAGCTGCACCATGTGATCGACATGGGCCACCAGGGTCTGGGTGGAGGCGTCGTTGTCGCCCAGGAAGGCGCCGACGCCGTTGACCCCCACCACCCCGCCGCTGGCGGCGACGGCCTTGATCACCCGATCGGAGACGTTTCGCGTGTGGTCGAAGACCGCCTTGGCGTTGGAATGGGACACGATCACCGGGGCCCGAGCGGCCTCGATCACCTCCAGGGCCGAACGCTCGCCGGTGTGCGAGCAGCATACGAGCATGCCCACGCGCTCCATTTCGGCTAGAACCTGACGGCCAAAGGCCGTCAGGCCGCCGTCGGTCTCGTCGTAGCAACCCGAGCCCACCGCGGTCTGACGGTTGTACGCCATCAGCATCCAGCGCACGCCCAGGTCGTAGAACAGCTGCACCAGGCCCAGGTCTCCGGCGTCGAGCGGCCCGGTGCCCTCGATGTCGAAGAACACGGCCAGCTTGCCCGCCGCGGCGGCCGCGCGGGCCTCCGCGATCGTGCCGACCAGAACATAGCGATCAGCATGGTCGGTCAGCCACCGACGAAACCAGGCCAGGACGCGGACATGCTCCTCGAGGCTCTGGAGGCCAAAGCCGACGTTCAGCCCGACGACGTCGATCCCGCTGGCCCGATAGCGTTCCAGCTGCGGCAGGAAATCGCCGTCCCCCGCCCGGAGCGGCATGCAGCCGTGGTTGTCCCAGACCAGAGGCCGGCCGCTCACGCCCGGCCTCCGGCGATCGCGCCCCCGGCCCTGGTCCCGCCGGCCAGTCGGAGGGCTCTGGCCGGTTTGAGGTCGCGATCCACGGCGATGTCTCCTTGCAGCTTGGCGAGGCCCTCGGCGGACCGCTTGCGCCTATTGTGACAAAAAGGGCGATCGGCGGCTTTGCAGATCGTCCTTGGGGGCCGACAGATCGTCTGATTTTTCGCACCGGGCGCCAAGGCCCGTGCAATCGCGCCGCGCGCTTCTTGCATGGGCCGCGCACGCGCGCATGGTGGGCGGACCATGACCAAGTATGATCCTCTCCGACGCCATCTGGCGCGCGCCAAGGTCGCTTCGCTCGATCTGGATTTCACCGATGTCGAACGCATCATCGGCCGTCTGCTGCCCAAGGCCGCCCGAGACGAGGCCTGGTGGCGCGAGCCGCCGCTCTCGTCCGTCGCGCCGCAGATCGAGGCCTGGACGGCGGCCGGCTATCGCGCCCGACTGCTCGGCGCGGAGACGGTGCGTTTCGAACGTGTTGATCCGCGCGCCAAGTCGAGCTGAGGTCGGCGGCTTGGCGCTTGCCCCCGGGCCTCCTGATGGGCATGGAAGGCGCTGCTTCCAATCCGCGCCGCCGATGATGACGCCCCAAGCCTTTCGCGCCCTCGCCCTTCGTCCCGTTCGACGCTCCGAGCGCCGCCTCGCCCGGACATGCGCGGTCGCCGGCGCGGTCCTGGCCTTGGCCGCGGCGCTGCGGGCCGGGCCTGTTCTTGCCGATCCCTGCGCCGCCATCCCCGACAAGGGACCGCTGCCGGCCTATCTCTCACGTGGGGCCAGCTTCTCGGGGCCGGTGACCTATGTCGGAGACGGCGACAGCCTCTGCGTGGCGCTGGGACCTCATCCCGACCGCTGGGTCGAGGTGCGTTTGGCCGACTTCTACGCGCCGGAGCTGCGCGCGCCGGGCGGCGCGGCGGCCAAGGCCGCGCTCGACCGGCTGACGGCCGGACAGCAAGTGCGTTGCACGGCCGATCATCGCAGCTATGACCGGATCGTGGCGATTTGCCGGATCAACGCTCGCTCGCTGGGTGATCTGCTGCGCGCCCAGGGCGTTGTCGAAGGCGGGCGCGGGCGAAAATGAGCTCTCAAGCCCTGGTCCGATCAGCGCGTCCCGCCCTGCGGCGGCGGCGGACGGGGGCCGCGAGGGCCAGCAGGCCCTAGGGCCGCGAACCTAGGCTGGATCGGACGCAGGCGAGAGCGCGACGGACCCGATGTCATAGGCCCGGGCGAAGGTCTCGACCGCCGCGGCCGCCGCCTCGACCAGGTCCGCGTCGGGGGCCGAGGCGATCGCGCCCTCCAGCAAGCGTTGGAACGGGCCAGCCTCGATCAAGGCGTGGAACTGCACGACCGCGCGCCAGGGGTCGGCGCGGCGCATGCGGCCCTCGTCCATGGCGACGGCGAAATCTTCGGCCAGACGCGAGAGGCCTGGTTTGCGGCCGTTTTCGAAGAACAGCTTGCCAAGATCCGAACGCGGGCCTTCGGCATAGATGACCCTGCGAAACCCCAGGATCTCATCCTGGGCGATGAAGCGCAGGAACTTGATCGCAAAATCGGCCAAGGCAGCGCGCAGATCCTGGTTCTGGTGGAAGCTGTCGAACAACGGACCGACCTGGGCCGCGCCCTTTTCCAGCATGACCGCGACGAACAGCGCCTCCTTGGAGCCGAAGTAGTGATAGAGCGTCTGCTTGGATCCGCCGGCCCGCACGGCCACCTCGGCCATGCTCGCCGCGTCGTAGCCGCGTTCGAGGAAGACGCTCTTGCCGGCTTCCAGAATGGCCAGGCGGCGCTTTTCGCTTTTGACCCTCATCGTTCTCTCGCGCTGGATCTTGTTGGTTGGACCGACCCATACACTTTTGTATGGAGTCGTCGCGCCTAAAGGCTTGAGTCAAAGTCCAGCACGGCCCGGGTGAAGCCTTCCGGGTCTTCGATCGAAGGCAGATGCCCGGTTTCCAAAAAGGCGACGCGGGCGTTCTGGACTCCCCGCACGATCGTCTCGCCGTGGCCGGCATAGGGCGTGGAGACGTCCTGGGTCCCGCAAAGGACCAGGCAGGGCGCTGAAATCTCGGCCAGGCGAGACGCCAGGCGCATGTCGCGGATCGCCGCCGCGCAGCCCGCATAGCCCTTGGCGTCCATGCCGATCAGGGTCGAACGAACCGCGCCGACCTGCGGCGCATGGCTGTTGCGAAACCCCGCCGAGAAGAAGCGCTCCAAGGCCAGGTCGGCGATGCTGGCCATGCCTTGATCCAGGACCAGGTCCCTGCGGGCCTGCCAGGCGGCGGGATCCATCTGGGCCGAGGTGCAGGCCAGGACCATGGCCGGGACGCGCTCGGGGGCCGACAGCGCCATCTGCATCGCGATCATCCCGCCCAGCGACGTCCCGCACAGCAGAACGGGCTGCGTCCCGCTTTCGTCGATCACGGCCCAGATATCGGCGGCCAGACGCTCCAGGCTGTAGTCGCCGTCCGGCGCGTCGGAGGCGCCGTGGCCGCGCGTGTCGATCCGCAGGACCCGAAACCGTTCCGTCAGCAGCGGGACAGCGCGGTCGTACAGCCCGATGTCGGTTCCAATGGAGTTCAGGAGGACCAGGGTCGGGCGGGGCTCGGCGCCGTCCAGCCGCCAGTGCAGGCGGGTCCCATCCTCGGTGCGCGTGAAGGCCATGGCGGGTTTCCTCTTTGACGGTCAGGCGGGTCGAAGGCCGGCGATCCCGTCGGGCTCGATCGCGCTCGCCGACCGGTCATCGACGGCGACCTTGGCGGGGCCGCCGCCTCGGTTGAAGGGGGCGCGGAGCCCGGCGCGGGAGGTCAGGGGTCATGACGAACCGGGTTGAAGGTCAGATATAACCGCGCGCGACGTCCCAGGCGGGGTCGCGGGCCTGGGGCGGGCGCGGCCGGCGCGCCAGGACCGGAGCCTCGGCGTGGCCCAAGACCCGCCGCCAGCGCCGCCAAGCTCGCAGCAAGGCGGTCATGCGAAAGCGGCCGCGTCGAACTCAGCTTCCGTCCTGGTCCTGACCTCATCCAGGGCGACGCCCGGCGCCAGTTCGATCAATGTCAGGCCGCCGCCCTCTTGCCCGCCCTTTTGGCGATCCAGGTGGAAGACGCACAGGTCGGTGATCACCATGTCCACGCACGCCGCGCCGGTCAGCGGCAGGGCGCAGCGCTTGAGCACCTTGCTGTCGCCGGCCTTGTTGGCGTGGTCCATGACCACGATCACCCGCTTGACGCCGGCCACCAGGTCCATGGCCCCGCCCATGCCCTTGACCATCTTGCCGGGGATCGTCCAGTTGGCGATGTCGCCGTTCTGAGCCACTTCCATCGCGCCCAGCACCGTCAGGTCGATGTGGCCGCCGCGGATCATCGCGAAGCTCTGGGCGCTGTCGAAGAAGCTAGAGGTCGGCAGCTTGGTGATCGTCTGCTTGCCGGCGTTGATCAGGTCCGGATCGGCCTCGCCCTCGTAGGGGAAGGGCCCCATGCCCAGCATGCCGTTCTCGCTCTGCAGGGTGACGTGCACGCCGGCCGGAATGTGGTTGGCCACCAGGGTCGGGATGCCGATGCCCAGATTGACGTAGAAGCCGTCCTGCAGCTCGCGGGCGGCGCGGGCCGCCATCTCGTCGCGGGTCCAGGCCATCAGACGGCTTCTCCATGGAGCTTGCGTTGGCGCGTCGTCAGCTTCTCGATCCGCTTTTCATTGATCGTCGAGGCGATGATGCGGTTCACATAGATGCCGGGGGTATGGATGCTGTTGGCGTCCAATTCGCCGGCCTCGACGATCTCCTCGACCTCGACGATGGTGACCTTGCCGGCCGTGGCCATCACCGGGTTGAAGTTGCGGGCCGTCATCCGGAACATCAGGTTGCCCTCGGGATCGGCCTTCCAGGCCTTGACGATGGCGAGGTCGGCGCGCAGCCAGGTCTCGCGGACATAGTCCTCGCCCTCGAAGGTCTCGACGGGCTTGCCCTCGGCCACCACCGTCCCGACGCCGGTCTTGGTGTAGAAGGCCGGGATGCCCGCCCCGCCGGCCCGGATGCGCTCGGCCAGGGTGCCCTGCGGGTTCAGCTCCAGCTCCAGGTCGCCCGACAGATAGAGCTGCTCGAACAGCTTGTTCTCGCCGACATAGCTGGAGATCATCTTCTTGATCTGGCCGTTGTTCAGCAACTGCCAGAGGCCAAAGCCGTCGGCGCCGCAATTGTTGCTGATCACGGTCAGGCCCTTGACGCCGGTGTCCTTGAGGGCGGGGATCAGGGTCTCGGGATTGCCCGACAGGCCAAAGCCGCCCGACATCAGCGTCATGCCGTCGAAGACGACGCCCTTAAGCGCCGCGGCGGCGCTGTCGTAGATCTTGCTTTTCATGACGGCTCCTAGCCGTTGTCGCCACCGGCCACGGGAAGCACCGCGCCGGTGATGTAGGCGGCCTCGTCGGAGGCCAGAAACAGGATCGGCGCGATCTGCTCTTCCAGCGTCGCGTAGCGCTTGAGGAAGTTGGACTGGGTCACCTGCGCGACCGCCTCGGCCATCCAGGTCTGCTCCTGGGCGGTGTCGCCCTCGGCGTTGCGCGGCACGCGCCGGGCTGGCGCGGCGGTGCCGCCGGGCGCGGTGGCGACCACACGGATCCCCGCCTGGCCATATTCCATGGCCAGGGCCTGGGTCAGGGCGTTGACCCCGCCCTTGGCGGCCGAATAGGGCCCTCGGCGGATGCCGCGCGTGGCGTTGGACGAGACGTTGACGATCACCCCGCCGCCCTGGTCCAGCATCACCGGCAGCACGGCGTGGCAGCCCCACAGGGTGGGAAACAGCGATCGGCGGATCTCCGCCTCGATCTGCTCGGGCGAGAACTCGGCGAAGGGCCGCATGCGAATGGCGCCGCCGACATTGTTGACCAGGATGTCGACGCGGCCAAACCGCGCCTGGGCCGCGGCGATCGCGTCCTGGGCGCCCTGACTGGTCTCCAGATCGCACTGGAAGCCGACCGTCTCCCCCGTCGCCTCCGCGGCCACCGCCTCGACGAAGTCGGCCCGGTCGGCCAGCAGCACCCTGGCGCCCTCGGCCGCGGCCCGCAGGCCCACGCCCCGGCCAATGCCCTGGGCGCCGCCGGTGACGACCATGACCTTTCCCTCGAAACGTCCCGGAAAGGTCATGCCGCCTCGCTGGGCGCGAATTTTTCGTAGTGGAAGGCGGCGGGCGCCATCCCCTTGTCCTGGAAGAACTGGCGCACCGCCTCGACCATCGGCGGGGGGCCGCACAGATAGACGTCGCAATCGCCGGCGTTGAGGTGATGGTCGGCCAGGTGCTCGGTCACATAGCCCTTCAGGGGCTGGGCGCTTTGCGGATCGGCCACGCAGACCGACCAGGTCAGGGTCGGCAGCCTGGCGGCCAGCGCCTCGAGCCTGGGCAGTTCGACCAGATCGCCGTCGCGGGTCACGCCATAGATCAGGTGGACCGGCTGATCGACGCCCTGGTCGGCGAGGACCTCGAGCATCGACAGCAGCGGCGCCAGACCCGTGCCGCCCGCCAGCATCACGATCGGGCGACGAACCGGGCGCAGGAAGAAGACGCCGTTGGGCCCGACAAACGTCATGCGCGCGCCGGGCTGGGCCTGATCGACGAGCCAGCCGCTCATCAGGCCGCCCGGAACGTTGCGGATCAGGAAGCGGGCCTGCCGTTCGCCGGGCTTGGAGCTGAACGAATAGGCCCGATGCTGCGTCGAGCCCGGGACCTCCAGGTTCACATACTGGCCGGGCAGGAAGTCGAGGGTCTCCGGCGCGTCCAGGTCCAGGGTCAGGAGGATCGAACTGTCGGACGCCAGCTCCACCGCCGACACCGTCGCCGCGAACCGAGCCGGCGCGACCTTGCAGGCGCTGGACGGGGCCGGGACGGCCAGAACGCAATCGGAAAAGACCTCCATCTGACAGGTCAGGACGAGGCCTTCGGCGGCCTCGTCGGCGCTGAGCGCATAGTCGAGATAGTCCTCGCCAAGATTGTAGTCGCCCTGCTCGCACCGACATTTGCAGGTGCCGCAAACGCCGTCCGAGCAGTCCATCGGCAGGTTGATCTTGTGGCGGTATGCCGCCTCCAGAACCTTTTCGCCGGCGTTACAGTCGATGAAGCGCGTCGCGCCATCCTCGAAGTTCAGTACAATACGATAACCCATGTTTTCACCTCGACACCGGTCGGCTCTAGACGTGGTAGACGTCGATGACCTGGTGGATGTAGTCGTCCTTGAGGATCACCTTCTTGCTGAGGATCAGCGGCGGCTCGGTGCTGACGTCGAGCGTGTAGAACGACACCCCGAAGAAGCTGTCGGTGACCTTGTAGCGGTGGCTCAGCGTGTGCCAGTTGAACCGCAGGTCCACCTGCCCTTCCCGCTCCTCCAGCACCTCGATGTTGCTGATCAGGTGGGCGGTGCGCGGCTCGGGCATGCTCGCGCCCGACCGCTCGGTCTTGATGCGGAAGACGCGGTCCTCCAGCCCCTCGCGGCTGGGGTAGTAGATCAGCGAGACGTGCTGCTGGGGATCCTCCACCAGTTGGTCGTCATCGTCCCAGGACGGCATCCAGAAGGTGGCGCTGGACGCATAGCAGGTCAGCCACTCGTCCCATCGCCGGTCATCGAGCAGGCGCGCCTCGCGGTAGAGGAACGCCGACAGCGCCTGGTGGCTCGCGCTCATGCGGCCACCAGGGTCTTGCCGGCCGCGGCCGAACCGCCGCCGCCGCCGTCCTGGCGGTCGAGCGCGGCGATCAGGGTCTGGGCCCAGTATTCATGCTGGCGCACGAACAGGCCCTCGTCCTCGCTGCGCTCGCCGCTGAGGATCGGGGTGAGGCCCAGGGCCGCGGCGTTGGCGTCGGGCCCTTCGATCCACCGGGTCGCGCCGCGGCTCAGATCGTTCCACAGCTCGCCCGCGCCCTCGTAGGCGTTCTGGCAGGCGCGAAATTCCTCCAGATCGTCGGGCGTGCCCATGCCGCTGACGTTGAAGAAGTCCTCGTACTGGCGAAGACGCAGGCTCCGCTCGGCCAGGCTTTCGCCCTTGGGGGCGAAGCAATAGATGGTCACCTCGGTCTTATCGACGCTGACGGGCCGCACGACCCGGATCTGGGTCGAGAACTGGTCCATCAGATAGACATTGGGGTAGAGGCCAAGGTTGCGGCTCTGGGCGACGATCTGGTCGGCGCGGGTCGGTCCCAGGCGCTCGGCCAGCGCCTGGCGGTGGGCGTAGACCGGCCGGACCTCGGGATTGAGCAGGTTGGTCCACAGCAGGATGTGGCCGTGCTCGAAGCTGTAGACGCCGCCCACGCTCTTGGACCAGCCGTTGGCGTCGACGGTGCGCGTGCCCTGGGCCTCGTAGTTGCGCCGCCCCATGGTCGCCGAATAGTTCCAGTGCACGGCGCTGACGTGATAGCCGTCCGCGCCGTTCTCCATCTGGAGCTTCCAGTTGCCGTCATAGACATAGGAAGAGTTGCCGCGCAGCACCTCCAGGCCGTCGGGCGCCTGGTCGACCATCTGGTCGATGATCACCCGGGTCGAGCCCAGATGGTCCTCCAGAGGCATCACATCGGGATTGAGGCTGGCGAACAGGAAGCCGCGATAGGTCTCGAAACGGGCCACCTTCTTGAGATCGTGGGAGCCTTCGGTGTTGAACGTCGGCGGATAGTCCGCCCCCTTGGCGTCCTTGACCTTCAGAAGCTTGCCGGTGTTGCTGAACGTCCAGCCGTGGAACTGGCAGGTAAAGCTGCCCTTGTTGCCGTGCTTGCGCCGGCACAGCATCGCGCCGCGATGGGCGCAGGCGTTGATCACCGCATGCAGCTGTCCGGTCCTGTCGCGGGTGACGACGACGGGCTGGCGGCCGATCCAGGTGGTGAAGTAGTCGTTGGGTTCGGGGATCTGGCTCTCGTGCGCCAGAAACACCCAGTTGCCCTCGAAGATCGTCTTCATCTCCAGTTCGAAGATCTCGGCGCTGGTGAAGATGTCGCGGCGGCAACGAAACACCCCCGCCGCCTTGTCTTCGACCACAGCGCCGGCCAGCTGTTCCTTGAGCGTCGTCGTCATGTCGAGCCTCCTAAAGGTCCAGGGTCAGTCGACCAGCACGCGCGGGCGTTCGGACAGCACCTCTTCCTGGGCCTGGCTGGCCGGGGTCAGGGTGAAGTCGAAGGCGATCTGGGCGAACGGCGCGTTCAGGCCCGCGGCGTGGATGTCGGCGGGGTCGGACTTGCGCTCCACCGGCGGGATCAGGTCGTCGCGCGTGGCGTAGGCGAAGTCGTCGTGCAGGAAGGGGTCGCCGTCGATGTTGATCTGGGTGGTCAGGTGGCGAAAGCCCGGCGCGCGAACGAAGAAGTGGATATGGGCCGGGCGGTTGCCATGGCGGCCCACGGCCTTGAGGATCTGATCGGTGCTGCCGCCGGGCGGCACGCTGTAGCCGGACGGCACGATGCTGCGAAACTCGTAGCGCCCGTCGGCGTCGGCCTTGATCCGTCGGCGCATGTTGTAGTCCGACTGCGAGGGATCGAAGTAGGAATAGTTGCCCTTGGTGTTGGCGTGCCAGACATCGACGACGGCCCCGGGGACCGGCTTGCCGTCCAGGTCGCGCACATGGCCGTGCATGATCAGCGCCTCGCCCGCGTCGCTGCCGTCGTCGATGCGCGCGCCGCTTTCCACCAGCGGCGCGCCGCCGACATAGAGCGGGCCCTCGATCGTCCGCGGCGTGCCGGGAGGGACGCCGGCCGCGGCGTCCTTCAGATCCATGCGCACGTCCAGGAAGTGCTCGAAGCCCAGGCCCGCGGCCCACAGGCCAAACTCCGGCGCGCCGGCCGCGACGAAGTTCAGGGCCTTCCAGAACTCGTCCTCGGTGACGTCGAAGCGGTCGATGGTGTCGAACAGATCGGCGATGATCTTGCGCACGATCTGTTTGGTGCGCGGGGCGCCCTCGGCCTGGGGATTGTCGACGCCCGAGATCTTGTCGAGAAACGCCTCGATGTCGGGCGAGGTGGTCAGATCGGTCATGGTCTTGGATCTCCCTAGTCTTTTGTTCTTGGATCGCGGCGTCGTGGCCTTTGCGGCCTAGCGGTCGTCCTCATGGGCCGACGATGGGTGGCGACAGAGCGCCACGACCTTGATGTCCATGAAGGGATAGAGCGGCAGGCTCATCAGGATGTCGTGCAGGGCCGCATTGTTCTCGACATCGAAGATGCTGAGGTTGGCGTACTGCCCGACCACGCGCCAGATGTGGCGCCAGACGCCCGAGCGTTGCAGCTCCTGGAAGCGCGCTTTCTCGGCCGCCTTCAGCCGGTCGGCTTCGGCCTTGTCGAGGTCCAGCGGGATGTTGACGATCATTTCGACCTGGAAAAGCATCGGTCAGCTCCCGGCGGCGACGGCGTGAAGGGGCGCGGCGGTCCGGTCGCGGCGCAGTCGGGCGACCTTGTCCTCGTCCAGGGCGATGCCCAGGCCGGGGCCGGTCGGCACCTGCAGCGCGAAGTCCTCGTAGACCAGCGGCGTGGCGAGGATCTCCTGGGTCAACAGCAAGGGGCCGAAGAGTTCGGTCCCCCAGGTCAGGTCGGCGAAGGTGGAGAACAGGTGCGCCGAGGCCGCCGTGCCGACGGCCGCTTCCAGCATGGTGCCGCCATAGAGGCCGATCCCGGCGGCCTGGGCGATGTCGGCCACCGCCCGGGCGGCCAGCAGCCCTCCGGACTGGGCGATCTTGACCGCGAAGACCCGGGCGCTGCCGGCCTGCGACAGCGACCAGGCCGTCCGCGGTCCCTGCAGGGCCTCGTCGGCCATCAAGGGAATGACGTTCTTGGCCGACAGGCGGGCCATCATGCCCAGCGCATGGCCGGCGACCGGTTGTTCGACCAGGTCGACGCCGGCCTCGTGCAGCAAGCCCATGCCCAGGTCGGCCTGAGCCTCGTCCCAGGCTTGGTTGACGTCGACCCGCACGCTGCCCCGGTCGCCCAGCGCGCGCTTGATGGCCGCGACGTGGGCGACGTCCTGGCGGACGGGGCGCTTGCCGATCTTCAGCTTGAAGATGTTGTGGCGACGGGCCAGGAGCATCGCCTCGGCCTCCTCGATGTCCTGGCCGGTGTCGCCGCTGGCCAGGGTCCACGCCACCGGCAGCCGGTCGCGCACGCGTCCGCCGCCGATCAGCTCCGATACAGGCACGCCAAGCCGCTTGCCGGCCGCGTCCAGCAGCGCCGTCTCGACCGCGCACTTGGCGAAATGATTGCCGACCACGGTCTTGCCGATCCGGGCCATGGTCTGGCCCACGCGGCTCAGGTCGCAGGCGGCCAGGACCGGCGCGAAATAGGCGTCGATGGTCAGCTTGATGCTTTCGGGGCTCTCGGGGCCATAGGCCAGGCCGCCGATCGTGGTGCCCTCGCCCAGGCCCTCGACGCCGTCGTCGCCGACGACGCGCACCAGCACGATCGACTGGCGATGCATCGTCGCCATGGCCAGGATGTGCGGCCGGATCGTCGGAACATCGACGATGATCGCTTCGATGCTCGCCAGGGCGACGGCCATGGATGTGCTCCCTTTGTCGGGGCGACCATCGTTCCGTCCAACGGTCAAGGCAAAGACCGTTGAAATACGGCGCGCATACCTTCAGGGTATTGACATGGACCTTCGCCAGCTTCGCTATTTCGTGGCGGTCGCCGAGGAGCGCAGCTTCACCCGCGCGGCCGATCGTCTGCACATGGCCCAGCCGCCGCTCAGCCGCCAGATCCAGCAGCTGGAAGCGGAGATGGGCGCCGAACTGATCGACCGCGCGGCAAAGCCCCTGCGCCTGACCCCGATCGGCGCCCTCGTCTACGAACAGGCCGTTCAGATGCTCAGGCGGGCCGGCGAGCTTCGCGAGATGGTCGCCCGGGCCCGTTCGACCGAGCGCCGAAGATTCGTGATCGGCTTTGTCGCCTCGACGATCTACGCCCGCCTGCCGCAGCTTATTCGCGAACTGCGCGCCACCGCGCCGCACCTGGATCTGTCCCTGCAGGAGATGGTGAGTCTAGAGCAGATCGCCGCCCTCAAGGACGGCCGCATCGATGTCGGCTTTGGCCGCATCCGCTTTGAAGACCCCGCCGTGCGCCGGATCGTCCTGCGCGAGGAAAGACTGGTCGCCGCGCTGCCGGCCGAGCATCCGCTGGCGCGCGGGACGGGCCCTTTGTCCTTGGCCGAACTGGCGGCCTATCCTCTGATCCTGTATCCGAGAGAACCGCGTCCCAGCTATGCGGATCAGGTATTGACCCTGTTCGCCGACCACGGCCTGTCGCCCGTCCTGGCGCACGAGGCTCGCGAGCTGCAGATCGCCATCGGCCTGGTGGCGGCCGAGGAAGGCGTCAGCGTCGTGCCGGAGTCCGTGCAGAAGTCGCGCGTCGACGATGTCCGATATCGCGAGCTGGCCGAGGCGGCCGTCTCGCCCATTATCATGAGTTGCCGGGTCAATGATCGATCGCCCGAACTGCGCATCATGGCTGATGTCATCGCCCGGCGGTACGGAAGCTGGGGCTATGGCGCGCCGGAGGCTCTCGTGCGATTGGCCTATGGCGAACCGTGACGGGGACCCGCCGCCGTCGAGATCCGGCGCGGCTCGCCCTAGCGGGCTTCCAGGCGCGCCAGCGCGCGGTCAAAAGCCTCGACCAGGCGGTCGACGTCGTCTTGAGTATGGACGCCGGAAAGAAACGCCGCGCCCCGCGCGCCGATATCGACGCCTTCCAGGTTCAACGCCATCCTGAGCGCCCCAAGCCTGGTCAGATCCCGCGCCATATAGTCGGCTTGCGACAGCAGCCGGGGGTCTCGCCGCACGGGATCGATCGGCAGGACGTTCAGGGACGAGAAGCGTCCGTAGGCCAGCCAGCCGGCGGCGCGCCGCTCGAACAGGGCGTTCAACGCCTCGCGGGCGCCCGCGGCCAATTGGCTGGCCCGGGCGCAAAGATCGCCGTCGGCGATCTCGGCGATCGTGACCACGGCGGCGGCGGCGGTGACCGGATTGCCGGTGAAGGTGCCTTGGTGGAGGACTTTGCGCGGGTTGGGATGGCCAAGGGCGTCCTTGCTGTCCAACACCGACATGACCTCGGCCGAGCCGATGACCACCCCGCCCGGCATGCCGCCCGCGGCGATCTTGGCCAGGCAGGTGAGATCTGGCCGCAGCCCCAGATAACCCTGCATCCCGCCCAGTCCGACCCGAAAGGCGCTGATCACCTCGTCGAAGATCAGCAGGACCCCCCGTCGCCTGGCCTCGGCGGCGGCCTCGAGCAGAAATTCGTCGCTTGTCGGGGTGTGGCCGAAATGGGCGCCCAGCGGCTCGACGATGATCGCGGCGATCTGGCCGGCGTGCTGGGCCAGGCAGGCCTTGAGCCCGGCGATGTCATCGGGTCTGACCAGAAGGGTGTTGGCCGCGATCTCGGGCAGCACCCCCGGCGCGGCCGATCCGTCGAACTGGCCGCTGTAGCCCGACACGGCCAGGTCGTGCCAGCCGTGATAGTGGCTCATGATCCGCACCAGCTTGGCGCGGCCCGAATAGGCCCGCGCCATCCTGATCGCCAGCAAGGTGGCCTCGCTGCCGCTGCCCGTGAACCGCACCCGTTCGCCGCTGGGAAAGCACCTCTGGATCGCTTCGGCCCAAAGCAGTTCGCCGGGGTGGTTGGCCGCGAACTGAATGCCGTTCTGGAAGGCCTGGCGCACCGCGGCGACCACCTTGGGGTGGCTGTGCCCGAGCATCAGCGCGCCATGCCCGCCGAAGAAGTCGAGATATCGGTTTCCGTCGACGTCCCATTTTTCCCGCCCCTGGGCGCGGTCGATGAAGATGCCATAGGGCTCGAACACCCGGGTGTCGGTGGACACGCCGTTGGCCAGGACGCCCAGAGCGCGCTTGGCCAGTTGGGCCGAGCCCGGCGTCAGGGCGCGATAGGCGTCCAGCAGGGGAGATGGATCCGGCCAGGCCGGGAAGGCCGGCGGCCGCTCGTCGGACGGGCCGGACCCCTCCAGTCGCGCGTTCATTCGACAACCCACTTCCGGTCCAAGGCCCCGCGCGCCGGTCGCCGCCGCATGGAGCGGCGGGCGTGGGGGCGGTGCGTTCGAGGCGAATGCCAACGGACTTGGATGGTCAACCTATCGGGCTGTCAAGACATCGGCGACGGCGACAGATCAGGCCTCGACGGCGAACCCGCGAGGCCGCTCCGGGGGCGCGGTCGTGGAATCTCACCCCGCGGCCTGACGCTCAAGAACGCCATGGAGTCGGAAGAGCCGGGAGCGGAAGCGGACAGGCGGGCTTGCCGTCGTTCGGCGCGTGCGCCGGCTTGTCAGTCCAACCGGGCTAGGCCGGCGCATCCCCGGCGGGGCCGGTCGGCAGGCCTGAAATCTTGGCGAGCAAGGTCAGCAGGGTTTCGCGTTCCTCCAGCGTCAGGTTCAGCGTCAGCTCGCGATCGTGAACCTGGATGAGGCTGTCCACGCGCGTCAGGAGCTTCTCGCCCTGGGCGGTGGCCCAGATGTGGACATTGCGGCCGTCCTTGGCCCCGCGCTGGCGATCGACCAGACCGGCTTTCTCCAGGTGCTTTATGACGGGCACCAAGGTGGTTTGGTCCACGCCGGCGATGGCCGCGAGTTCCTTTTGGACCAACCCCGGGTTCTTGCTGAGGAACTTCAGGATGCTGTACTGACCCCAGGCCACCCCTCGACCGCTGATCAGTTCCTCCCACAGGGTGATGGATCGGGCGTTCACCCGGCGGATCTGGTAGCCCACATTGATGTTGAGGCCTCCCAGGTCGATCTCGCGCGTCGGCTCCAGGTCCGGCGCTTCGGTCGACGGCGCGCGCCTTGGCTTGGAAGTTGCTCGCGCCCGCGTCGTCATCCCGTCCTCTTAAGCGGCCATCGGACCACCGATGGCCGAGTGACTCGCCACTCCATGCGACAATCGCGAAGCGGTCACAATCACATTTCCGAAGAAACCCGACCGCTCGCGCAAGGCGCGAGGCGGGACGATGGTTGTGGCGCGCGGGGAGTCCGGCCGGGCTCCCCGCGGCCCGCCCCCTGTCCGGCCAAGCCGCCTTGCCCGGCGGCTTGGCCGGCGGTCCTGAGGCTCGCGCCCATGATGTTGGGCGGAAAAATAGATGGCCTATAAAACCATTTGATCGAGGCCGGGGCTCACGAGCGCGCGAGCCACACGTCCAGCACCGCGCAGCGCCCCTCCTCGCGCGTGACCCGCAAGGCCTCGGCGATGGCCTCGTCGAGCTCCTCGACCGTCTTGACGATGCGCGCATGGGCTCCGCCCGCCGCGGCCGCGACGCCGGCATAGTCCGGAGCCGGATCAAAGCTGATGTCCAGATCCTCGGTCGCGCTGGCGTAGCCGTCAGGATGGACGCCGAGCGCCGAATGCCGGGGCGCGCGCCAACCGCCGTTGTTGAGCACGATCTGTACGAAAGGCGTTCGATAGCGTCGCGCCATCCAATGGACGCTGGCCGGCACGCTGAACAGATAGGAGCCGTCGCCGCTGATCGCCACGACGTCCTTGTCGGGCGCGGCCAGCTTCATGCCGATGGCCGCGCCGCCGTTCCACCCCAGCGAACCGCCGCCGCTGGTGAAGATCGAGCCTGGCTGGGTGCGAGCCAGATGGTCAAACAGGACGTTGTAGTTGGTGATGCCTTCGTTGAGGACCAGGCCGTCCGATCCCAATTGCAACGCCAGGCGCGCCGCCAGATAGTGTGGCGTGATGCCGTCCGGCGAGGGACGCGCCTCGACCTCGAGCCGCGCCGCCCTCTGGGCGTGCAGGTCGCCGTAATGGGCCCGCCGCTCGACCAGGGCGGCCTGATCGATCGTCATCTGGTCCAGGCGCGCGTTGATCTGGGCCAGGGCGGTGGCCGCGTCGGCGCGGAACACGCCCTTGGCCTCGATGTACCAGAGCGGCATGGCCGTCTTCAGCGGATCCACGTCGATGTGGTGGATGACGGCCGTCGGATCGGGCCGGTTGACCTGCGGAATCCACGGCACGTCGCTGTCCAGCACCAGCACCAGGTCGGCTTGGGCGAGCGCCTGATTTTGCTGCGCCAGATTCCATTGATTGCCCAGATAGAGCGGGTGGTCGTGCGGGAAGTTCATGTAGTTGGGCACGGACTCCAGCACGCCCATGCCCAACCGCTGGCAAAGCCGTTCCAGCTCGGCCACCGCCGCCGGACGACGCCCGACATAGGAGGTGACGACCAGGGGCCTGCGGGCCGCCAGCAGGTCGGCGACCAAGATGTCGAGGCCCTCGGCCGAAAGCGCGCCCGGAGACACCGTCTCGGACCTGGGAGACGGCAGCTGGACGGGCGGGATCTCCTCTTCCATGGCCTCCCGCCCCCCCATCAAATAGACGGGGCCGGGCGGATCGCTATGGGCGAACTGCATCGCCCGGCGCACCAATTGTTTGACGTTGCGGCCGGTGCGGATTTCGTTGTCGTACTTCATGTAGCCGCGCACGAGGCCGCGCTGGTCGGCGACGTCCTGAATCCACTGGATGAATTCGTTGCGGCTGCCCAGCAACTCGCCTTCCTGGGTATAGGGCGAGGCGCCGGCGTAGATCAGCACCGGGATGCGCCCCTTGGCGGCGTTATGCACGGCGCCGGCCAGGGCCTGGGTGCCGCATTCGACGTGGACGACGACCGCCTGGGCCCGCCCGGTGACCTGCGCATAGCCGTGGGCCGCGCTCAGGCCGACCATCTCGTTGGGACAGGTGAGGACCGGCGGCGCCGGCAGCCCGAGCGCCTTGGCCTTGGCCAGATATTCGAGCAGACCGGGATGGTCGCTCCCGAAGTTGCCGAAGATGTAGCTTACGCCCGCATCGACGAGCGCTTCGACGAAAGCCGCACTTGCTGTGTACATGGTGTCACCGGATCGATGACGCCCCACGCGATCCCGAGGGATCGCGCCGGACGTTGTCTTGGCGGCGCCGCCGCCGCGGAGTTTAGAACGGGTAGTTCAGGGAGCCGGTGGTGATGGTGATCCATCGCAGGTCGGTGAACTCCGCGATGGCGGCCTTGCCGCCGAACCGGCCATAGCCGCTGGACCCCACGCCGCCGAACGGCATCTGCGGCTCGTCGTGCACGGTGGGGCCGTTGATGTGACAGATGCCCGAACGGATGCGTTTGGCCACCGCCAGGGCTCGTCCCACGTCGCGCCCGTAGATCGCCGCGGAGAGCCCATATTCGGTGTCGTTGGCGACCCTTATCGCCTCCTCCACGCCCTGGACGCGGATGATGGAGGCCACCGGCCCGAAGGACTCCTCGCTATGGATCCGCATCGCCGGCGAGACATGGTCGATCACCGTCGCCGCGACAATCGTGCCCTTGGCCTCGCCGCCGGCCGCCAGCACCGCGCCCTTGTCAACCGCGTCGGCGATCAGGTCGCTGACGCGCCGGGCCGATCTGACGTCGACCAGCCCCCCCAAGGCCACGTCGCCTTGCGCCGGGTCGCCCGTCGAAATCATCCGGGCCCGCGCCGCGAGCTTGGCCACGAAGGCGTCCGCGACCTGCTCGTCGACGATGACGCGCTCGGTCGACATGCAGATCTGGCCTTGGTTCAGATAGGCGCCGAAGATGGTCGCGTTCACCGCCTCGTCCAGATCGGCGTCGTCGAGCACGATCAGCGGCGCCTTGCCGCCCAACTCCAGCAGGACGGGCTTGAGATGCAGCGCCGCCTGCCGGGCGACCAAACGGCCCACATGGGTCGAGCCGGTGAAATTGATCCGCTTGACGGCCGGGTGGGCGATCAGCGCGTTGACCACGGCCTCCGCGTCGCCAGGGGCGTTGTTGATCACATTGACCGCGCCGGCCGGAGCGCCGGCGTCGCGCACCACCTGGCCGATCAGGCGGTGGGTGGCCGGGCAGACTTCGGAAGCTTTCAGGACAACGGTGTTGCCGCAAGCCAACGGCATGGCGATGGCGCGCGCGCCAAGAATGATCGGCGCATTCCACGGCGCTATGCCCAGCACCACGCCGGCCGGCTGGCGAACGGCCATGGCGAAGGTGCCGGGTCGATCGGACGGGATCACCTCGCCGCCGATCTGAGTCGTCATGGCGGCGGCTTCGCGAAACAGCGCGACCGTGGCCTGCAGGTTGAAGTGGGCCCAGCCGGCCGTCGATCCCGTCTCGGCCATCATCAGGTCGACGAATTCGTCCGTGCGCTCGGCCATCAGATCGGCGGCCTTGGAGAGTACGGCGCGGCGAGCGTTCGGCCCCAGGCCCGACCAGCCCTCGAAGGCGGCCTGGGCTGCGTCGGCCGCCGCCAGGGCGTCGGCCGGCGTGGCCGCGACCGCGACGCTGACCAGGTTGTCGCTGACGGGATTGCGCCGCTCAAAGGTCGGCCGACCGGCCGGGGCGTCATCAAGATCACCAATCAAGAGACCGACTTCCATCGCGCGTCCTTCCCTGCCAGCTTCTACGAGCTTCGATGCATTGCATCTAAAATAGATGGTATAGCAATGTATTATTATCGAGGCTTTGGGGTCAAGCGACATGGCGCGCCGTGATCGATCTGCCGACGGGTCTTGCAAGGCTTCGCAGACGGATCCTAGCCGACCGGCTGGGAGCGCCCGCCAGCGTCGCCGCGGCGACCGAAGATCCAGCAGCGGTCAGCGACCACGCACTTTACAGGTCAGGTCGCGGCCAAAACGCGCGGCCTGATTTTCGCAGAGCGCGGCCTTCCATGGGAGGATCCGCATGTTGCTCACCAGAGCCGTTTCCAATTTTCTTGCCTATTGCGCTCTTGAGCGAAGACTTTCCCCGCTAACGGTCAACGCCTATGCCTCTGACCTGCGCGACTTCTCGAACTACGCTGCGCAATGTGACCTATTGAGCGATGTCTCCTGCGAAACACTGAGATCCTATCTCGACCATCTGCTCAACCATCGGGGTCTGAGCACGGCGACGGCGAAGAGACGCTTCGCGAGTCTGCAGGGACTATTCGGCTGGGCCGCGGAGGCGGACGGCTGCGAAAGCCCGTTTCAGACCTGGCGTCCGAAAATGAAACGCCCCCGCCGCCTGCCCAGGACCCTGGCGCGCGACGATTTGCAGGAACTGATCGTCCACCCCGGCGCGGCCAAGGACATCCCCAGCCATGCCCTGACCCGCACCCTTATCATCCTCCTTGCGGCGACCGGCCTGCGCGTCAGCGAGGTCTGCGCCCTCAGCCGCGACGACGTGGCGCCGGACGGATCGGCCCTGCACGTCCATGGCAAGGGTTCCAGGGACCGGGTGGTGTATGTCGCCGACGTCGGCTTGCAGCGTCGCATCGTAAGTCTTCTGAGAGCTTGCGGAGCGGAGGCTCGGGCGCCTCTGGCGGTGGGCGCGACGGGACGGCGGTTGTCTCCAGCCGCGGTGCGCGGACGCATCCATCGCTGGGTCGCGCGCACGCGATGCACCCGGCGGGTGACGCCCCACATGCTGCGCCATACCGCCGCGACGCTGCTGATCGAGGAAGGCGTCGACATCCGCTACGTGCAGCGGCTTCTTGGACACGCCAGCATCGCCACCACGGAGATCTATACGCATATTTCCGACGAGACCCTTCGATCGACGCTGGTGCGCGCCAATGTGATCGGCCGCATCTTCGCGCGGTCCGCCGCAAACGCCGGCGGAGGTCCCGGCCTGTGCGCATAACTCTGAATTATCGTGCCGTTGACCGCCGGAAAATCCGATGGCGCGCGCTGCCTATTGCCGCAGTCGCCCTTGTCGTCGAGCAAGGCGCTGGCCGAGCGGTTTGGTTGCGACCTCGCCGTCCCCAGCAAAACCGGCATGGGCAATGTGCTCATGTACACGCGCCTTGCCGAAGACCTGTCGCGCAAGCTCGGACGCCCCCTGACCTTGCTGAGCGGCCCGATGCGCACCGCCGCCGGCCGCGTCGAGGATGAGGAGCCCTATCCCGTCTGGGATGAGAACCCGCATGTGGGTGGCATCATCGATCCTTCGGACCGGCATGCGCACGACATGCTGGCGATCGAGGAAGAACAGGACAACCTCTGTCAGTTCGGCCATTTCATCGAGAATTTGGCGTTCCACTACAATGTTCGTTCCAGCGCGCTGCGTCCCAGTCTCTTCCTGTCCCGCGCCGAGTGCATGGCCGCCATGGAACGGTTGCGGAACCTGCCGCGTCCACTGATCTGCCTTCACCCCTATGGAACGAGTTCGCCCCTGCCGGGCCACAGCTGGCACTCAGCCAACTGGCGAACCCTGATCGAGAGGATCGCGCCGCTGGGCTCACTGTTCGAGGTCGGGCTGGACGGCATCGAACACAAAAACCTCGGCCTTCCGCGGTTTCGCACGCGCGTCCGAGAAATGATGGCGCTCGTCTGGGCGAGCGATTTGTTCATCGGCTTCGACAGTTCTGTCGCCCATATCGCAACCGCCTTCGCAAAGCCGGCGATTGTGCTGTGGGAGCCAATCCGCAAAGTCGAAATCGAGGAGCGCTATCAGCGAGGCTTCGGCGCGGCGGCGGTGTCCCGTTGGGGGTATCCACAAAATCGCAATCTGATGCTGCTGGGTGATCGGAGCGATGAACTCGTCGACATCATCGAGCATCAGGCCCGCCTGAGCCTGGATTCAGTGGGGTGGCGCAGCTAATCGCAGGCCAGCGAGGTCGACTTGCCAGGCCGCTTGGGTGACCGACGTTGCGGTTTCACCATCCTTCAGGAGACGCAGGTTCTCCACGAGACTCCTGAAGGCGCCGCTACGAGCTGGCGCGGGGTGGGGGAACGCTATCGGACTTGGGGCCTGC
The DNA here is from genome assembly GCF_011045195.1 of Caulobacter soli. Classification (GTDB taxonomy): domain Bacteria; phylum Pseudomonadota; class Alphaproteobacteria; order Caulobacterales; family Caulobacteraceae; genus Caulobacter; species Caulobacter soli. The sequence continues at coordinate 137,312 of NZ_CP049200.1, forward strand.
GCCTGGAAGCGCGCCGCCTGGCGCGCGGCCGCGTCGAGCAGTCCTTCGATGCGCTTCTCAATCCCGGTGCGCGCCTCCAGCCATGCGGTCGCGACCGCCTCGGCCCGCTGGCGAGCCGCAACGACCGCCGCGGCGTCTCCCTTCGACAGGGCCAAGATCAGATCGGCGTTGCGCAAGGCTGGCTCAAGATAGGTCTGGCCATATAGCGCCACGGTTATGTCGGCTTGGTCCAAGAGCTTTCGCGCCAGCGTCAGGTCGCCGCTCTTCAGACAGGCGCAGGCTCGCAGCAGGTCCAGCCTGCCGCGCATGGTCACATAGCCTTTGTCGAGGACCTCCCGGCGTAGCGCTTCGGCATCACTTTCATCGAAAACGCCTTGGGCGGCGAAGGCGGCATTGAGCAAATCGAGCCGGGCGAACGCGCGCTGGCGCGGGGTTTCCGCCAGATCAAACGCCTGCTCCAGCATGGTCAACGCCGTGAACGGCGCCTGATCCAGATAGGCATGGGCGGTGTCGGCGAGCAGGACGGCGGCGGCGTTCTCACCGGCGCCCTGCCCAACGAACGGCGCGGAGAGGCGCGCGAAATCCAGGCTCGCGCCGGGTTGATCCAGACGCGCGCAAGCCTGGACCAGCCGGTTCGATAGCGACGTAAAGCCTTCTCGCGAGCCGCCCAGGTCCAGGAAGCGTTCGACTGAGGTGGTGAAGGCCGACCAGTCCGCCATCTCCAAGCTGACGCCAGCGGACCTGCGCAAACCGTCACTCGCTCGATAGCGGCTTTCGCGGAGCGGAATATCCCAGTCCGCCAACGCCAGGGACCGGGTGGCGATCGCCTCATAGGCCTCGCGCGCCTCGACCAGGGATCCAGCCGTCCACTCAGCCCAACCCAAGGCGTCCAGGATCGTCAGGTGGGTTTCGATATCCGCCGTTCCCCGAGGGTCTTCATCGGCGTAGAGCGTCGCCAGTTTGCGGGTGATCCGTAGCCGTCCGTGAAAATCCTCGGAGAGCACGGCCTGCTCATAGGCCGCGTTCAGCAGGCGTCGCGCTGTCGCTGTGTCGCCGGCGGCGATGGCCGCGTCGCCCAAGGGTTCACACAGCATCGGTGTCGCCGACGCCGGCTCGGCCAAGCGACCAACGAGATCCCGAAAATCGCGCGAGGCCGAGGCCGCCTCCACCGCCGCCGTCCGCATAAGATCATGCGCGAAGCGCCACCCCCCTGAGGACGTGACCTGGACGACGCCGGCCGCCGCCATCGCGGCCAGGATCTGGCCAATCGTTTCGGCGTCCAGGCCGATCGCGTCGGTGAGCAATGGCTCGGCGCGTTGCTCCAGGACACCCAAGAGGCCGACGACCGCCTCGGTGGAAAGACCATCGGGCAGGCGCCGCGGCGTATCCCGCCAGTCGATTTGCTCGAGTTGTTTCCGCAGGATCGACTGGCCGGAAATCTCCAGGTCGCTTGAGGCCAGGAACGCGCTTGACGCCCGAATGAGCAGTTTGCCGTCGTCCTCGGTCTGGACGACGTTGCGCGCGGTCAGGGCCGCCAGATGGCTGGTCAGCAACAAGGGCAGGCCGCCGGTCCTACGGTAGAGCGCTTCAACGATCGGCGGATCGGCGCGTCGCAGGCGAGGCGTCAGCGCCTCGACGAACGCGGCCCTTCCCAACGGGACGAGCGTTTCAACGGTCATGGACTTTACGTGACCGGCCAGGCGCTGACGGAGCGTTCGCCAATGCGGAGTGTCCTGAGCGGGGTCGGCGCGGCTTTCCAAAATCAGGCGGATGCCGCCCCAGCCAAGATCCTCCAGGCCCGTGACCAATAGCCAGATCCATTTGGCGGAAGCCTCGGAAACGAGATGGCAGTCGCGCAGGATCAGCAGACGGTCGCCCAGAGACGCCAGGCTGCGCACCAGAATCGGGATGATCGTCTCGGGCGCGTCCGAGGCGTCGACGATGTCATCGCCCGCCGCGCGGGCCACCAGCGCTTCCGCCAACACCGCGCCAATGCGGGCCCCGCCATGCGCGCGTGCGCTGGGCGGCGTGAAAATAGCGACCAGGATCCTCTGCAGCAGACTGGCCTCCCCGGTCGCCTCAAGGGTGAAGCGGTCGGCGTCGAAGCCGTGGAAGGCCCGCAGATTGGCGGCCAGTCGTTCGCAGAAATATGACTTTCCAACGCCGGCGACGCCTTCGACCAGAAGCAATCGTGGCGTCGCGGCCCCCGCGAGCCGCGCGACCATGGTCCGGGTTTTCTCATCGCGGAGATCGTCTTGGACGCCCGGACCAGCCGTGGTGACCCTTAGCGGAACGGCGGGCATGGCCGACAGCGAAGCGCCGCCTCCACCCAGAATGACGAACATGCCGAAGTTGGCCTCGATCGCGGGTTCGGCAAACCGCATGAGGGCGTCAAACCGCAGGCCGGTGGCCGTCGAGCGCCGCGTGACCTGGGTGAGCTCGCAGCCGGCGGCGGCCGGTGCGAAGTCGAGCAAATGGTCGTTGCGCCTTGTCGCCGCGACGGCGGAGAGTCGATACAAGATACCGGCTTCCAGCCGGATGCCCGTCCCGGGCGGCTCCTCTGACGAATAGATCACCGGTTCGATGAATGCGCGGCATTCGGAGATCGACCAGACGACCTGGGCGGTCGGGCTGGCGACGTCCCGCGATTCGACAAGCGTTGATCCGCGCCACGTGTCGGCGATCAAATCTCCAAGCACGAAATGCCGAAAGACCGGATAGCGAAACATCGGCTGACGCTGCGGGTCGCCACTGAACAGTGCGTAGGCGTAGTCGATCGCCTGAGGCAGCAGGTGGGTCGATGACACCAGGTTCAGCGATAGGGGCTGATCGCGAACGCCGACCACCAGGGTCTTGGCGATCGTATCCAGCTCCAGCGGCCGGCTGTGATGCTTACACTCGAAATAGTGCAGACGCGCCTCGGTGGGGAGGAAGGCTGGGCCAGGACGAGCACGTTCGGAGACCACGATGTCGATCGCGCCCTTGGGGTGTTCCTGCAGGTCGCAGCCATCCGGGAACTCCAAGACTTGCTCGACCATGGCCCAGAAGACCAACTTCTGGAAATCGTACCCACCGAGCGCGTCGGGTTCCTGGCCAGATCGCATTCGCGTCAGCAATGCCTTGGCTTCGGCGTAGATCATAATTCAGAGTTATGCGCGGATGGGCGGGACATGTCCGGTCTCATTTCAAAAAGGTCAGGCGGTGATCTTCAGCCGTGTCCAGAGCGCGGCGAGCATCGTCGCGGTCGCCTCCCTCAGGCTGGCGTCATTGCGGATCGCGGCCGCATAGGCCGTCACCGCGGCGCCGACGATCTCCCGCTCGCGATCCGCCCGCAAAGCCCGCATGGCTAGGCGGCGTTCCGGAGCGATTTGCCCGCTGGATAGTTCGGCCTGCAGTTCATCGATTGGCACGTAGGGCGGCAAGGTGGTGTTGATCCGAAGACCGCCCACATCGACGATCACGACGCCGTCGCGCCAGAGGTTGGGTCCCTTGTCATTGTCCTTGCGGCGGATCTCTCCGGTGAGAAACACCCTGACCGAAGGCGCGGCCAATCCCTTGGCCAGCAACGCCATGCTCACCGCGTTCGAGACGCCCCGGCAAAAGCGCCATTCCAGCTCGTCCCAGCGCTGCTCGACGCTCATCGCGGCGCGATCGTCCTCTCGCAGCCTGGCGCGTTCGGCGAAGATCAGGTTGCAACGGTTGCGCGCGAAGAGCGCGGTGATCTTGGCGGCGTTTTCAGGACTGATCCGGCCGCCCGAAAGCACGGGCAGGCCATAGGCGCGAAGCAGCAGCAGGTTGGCGACGTGATCGGCCTCAAAATCGGAGTCCTCGCGGGCGTAACCGCCGAAGTCGCGATAGTTGGCGGTGGTGATGCCCTGCAGGGCCCGGTGAACGAAGTTGTGCCAGAAATTCTTGACCAGATAATTGGTCGCGCAGTGGCGCACGAAGCTTGGCGACGTCGAATCGCCGCCAAAATCGGCCAGGCCCAGCTCGACGTCCGAGCCCCTGGGCGGGGTCAGCTTGGCGTAGCCCCAGTCGAGAAAAGGTTCGGGCACAACGAACCGGGCGACCCGCGTCTTGGCGGTGTGTGGAAAATCCACGTCGCAATAAAAGAAGTACTCGGCTTGAAACTGATCGTTGTTGGTCGTGAACGCGTCCCGCTGCGTGGGATGAAAACGGATGAGGTCCTTGTCCCAGTCGTTCTTCACGAACAGCGCCGCCAATTCATCATCGGACCGGGCCAGCTTGGCTGACCGGCACCGATCATGCGGCGGTTTCGAATTCAGTGTCGCGGCGACCCGACGAAGGGCGTTGCGAAAGCACTCGGCATACCAATCCGGACGAGCGCTCACGCTCCCGTCAGGCCACGCGGCCTCAGACATCTAGCTTCCCCCAAGCCTCGCCGTAACCATAACAACCCTAGGGCGGCGGGGCAAATCCAACGACCGCTTGGGGCGTCCTGATCCGCCCTTTCCACGCCTTGTCGCGGGGCGAGCCCGCCCTGCCGGTCAAGACGCCGAGAGCGTCGATCCGCCGGAGCCTGTCGATCCCGCTTCTGCAAGCCGGACCGCAGCGCTCGCCGGCGGCCGCCGGCAAGCTTTGGCGCGGGATATTTGCTGCAGCACAATCCCGCCAGCAGATTTTCGCCCCGCATTTCCGCGGAATTGTCGTCGCCGCGCCGACTTGCCACGGTCGTCCCGACGCAATCGAGGGACGCCCATGCCGCCGCTGCTCAAAGCCCGTCCAGCATCACCCGGCGCCCTGCGCTTGGCCTTGGGTCTGGCGCTCGCGACCCTCCTGGCCGGGCCGGCCCTGGCGGGCGGCACGGGCGGGGGCATGCCGTGGGACGATTGGATGACCTCGATCGCCGACTCCATCACCGGGCCGGTGGCCAAGGCGATCGGGGTGATCGCCATCGCCGCCACGGCCCTGGGGGTGGCGATCTCGGAGGGCGGGTCGTGGGTGCGCAAGGGCATGCAGGTGATGTTCGCCCTGTCCATCGCCTTCAGCGCCTCGACCTTCTTCCTGGGCTTTCTGGGCTTCACCGGCGGGGCGGGGTTCTGATGAGCGCCGCGCCGGACGGTTTCGAAATCGATTTCCATGGCTCGCTGTCGGAGACGGTGACCCTGGCGGGCGTGCCGCGGATGGCCGCGATCCTGATCGGCGCCCTGACGGCGGTTCTGGCGCTGGGCCTGCAGACGCCGTGGATCGGCCTGCCGCTGGGCGCCCTGCTCTACGGAACGGCGCTGTGGATGGCCAAGCGCGATCCGTACGTCTTCGACATCCTGGGCCGGCATCTGCGCCAGCCCGACTATCTGGACGGCTAGGCGATGCTGTTTCTCAACGAGTATCGTTCGCGCTCCAGCCGCCTGTCGGATCATCTGCCCTGGGCCCTGCTGATCGCGCCTGGCGTGGTGCTCAACAAGGACGGTGCGTTCCAGCAAAGCCTGGAGTTTCGCGGGCCGGACCTGGCCAGCGCCACTCCCGCCGGGCTGATGGCCGTGCGCGCTCAGCTCAACAACGCCCTGCGCCGCCTGGGCTCGGGCTGGTGCCTGCACGTCGAGGCCGTGCGGGCCGCCTCCCAGTCCTATCCGCCCAGCGCCTTCCCCGATCCCGTCAGCCATCTGATCGACGAGGAGCGGCGCGCGGGGTTCGAGGCCGAAGGCGCGCATTTCGAAAGCCGCTACTACGCCACCTTCACCTACTTGCCCGCCCAGGATGTCATCGGCCGGGCCGAGAGCCTGCTGGTGGAGAACCTGCCCCAGGGCCGGGGCGCGGCCGGTCTCTACCGCCTGGCGCTGGAGGAGTTTCGCGCCACGGTCGCGGGGGTTCGCGACATCCTGTCGGGGGTGTTTCCGCTGGTGCGGCCGCTCGACGACGCTGAGACCCTGACCTATCTGCACGCCTGCGTCTCCACCAAGCGCCATCCGGTCACGCCGCCCGATCCGCCGGCCTATCTCGACGCGGTCCTGACCGACGACGATTTCCAGGGCGGGCTGCATCCGCGCCTGGGCGAGCTCTACCTGCGCACCATCTCGGTGCGGGCCTATCCGTCCGCATCGTGGCCGGGGATTCTCGACCAGCTCAACAGCCTGGGCGTGGCCTATCGCTGGGTCTGCCGGTTCCTGCCGCTGGACAAGGAGGACGCGCGGCGGTCGATCACCACCTTGCGCAAGCGCTGGTTCTCCAAGCGCAAAGGCATGTTGGCGCTCCTGAAGGAAGCCATCACCCACGAGCCCTCGCTGCTGGAGGATCCCGACGCCCTGCAAAAGACCCAGGACGCCGACGCGGCCTTGACGATCCTGGGCGGAGATGCGGCGTCCATGGGCTATTTCACGCCCACGGTGACCCTCGTCGACGCCGATCCCGATCGCCTGGCCGCCAAGGCGCGGCTGGTGGACGGGGTCATCAACCGCGCCGGCTTCGTGACCAAGATCGAGGACCTCAACGCCGTGGAGGCCTGGCTTGGCGGCCTGCCCGGCCAGGCCTACGCCGACGTGCGTCGGCCCATGGTCAGCACGCTCAATCTCTGCGACGTGCTGCCGGTCTCGGCGATCTGGCCTGGGCCCGTCCGCAACGCCCACCTGACCCAAGAGTGCGCCAAGCAGGGCTTCGCGGGGGTGCAGCCGCCGCTGATGCACGCCCGCACCGATCTCACCACGCCTTTTCGGCTGGATCTCCATCAGGGCGATGTCGGTCACACCTTCGTCGTCGGCCCGACCGGGGCGGGCAAATCGGTGCTGCTCAACATCCTGGCCTTGCAGTGGCGGCGCTATCCCAGCGCCCGGGTGGTGATCTTCGACAAGGGCCGCAGCAGCCGCGCCTCGAGCCTGCTGGTGGGCGGGGGGTTCTACGACCTGGGTCCGTGGGACGATGAGCTGTCGTTTCAGCCCCTTGCCGCGATCGATCGCGCCGACGAGCGGATCTGGGCCCAGGACTGGATCTTGGACCTGCTGGCGGCGTCCGGCGTGGCGGCCGATCCCGCCGCCAAGGACGAGCTTTGGAAAGCCCTGGCCAATCTGGCCGCCGGTCCGCGCGAGCAGCGGACCCTGACGGTCCTGGCCGCCACCCTTCAGGACATGGCGCTCAAGGCCGCGCTCAAGCCTTTCACCTTGGAAGGACCTCATGGACGCCTGCTGGACGCCGCGGCCGAACGCCTGACCATGCGCGCCTGGCAGGCCTTCGAGCTGGGCGGCCTGATGGAGAGCCCCGCCGCGCTCGGCCCGGTGCTGACCTATCTCTTCCATGTCCTGGAGCGCGGCTTCGACGGCCGACCGACCATCCTCGTCCTGGACGAAGCCTGGCGTTTCCTGGAGTCGACCGCCTTCGCGCTGAAGATCCGCGAGTGGCTCTGGACCGTTCGCAAGCTCAATGTCAGCGTGGTGTTCAGCACGCTGAGCCTGTCGAGCATCGCCGCAAGCCCGATCGCCGCGGCCTTGATGGAAGCTTGTCCGACCCGGATCTTCCTCCCCAATCCGGAGGCCCGATCTCCATTGGTGGCCCGGGGTTACGCCGACTTCGGCCTCAATGATCAGCAGATCGAGATCATCGCCGCCGCCGCGCCCAAGCGCGAGTACTACTATCAGAGCGCGGCCGGAAACCGCCTGTTCGAGTTGGGGCTGGGGCCTGTCGCCCTGGCGGCGGTCGGCTCGGCCAGCCCGGGCGACCAGGCCCTGATCGATCGTCTGCTGGCCGACGGCGGCGCCGACGGGTTCGCGGCGGCCTTCTACCGCGCCAAGGGTCTGGCCGAGGTCGGTGATTTTCTCGACGAGGCCCGGCGTGCGGCCTGATCCCGTCCCCCAGCCCTCCGCCGCGCCCCCGGCCGGCCGACGCCCGGCGCGCCTGGCCTTGGTTCTGAGCCTGACGCCTGGCGCGGTGATCACCATGATCCTGGCGCCCGGCCTGCGCAGCCCCGTTCTCCTGGCCGCGGGCCTGGCCCTGGTGATCCTCGCCGTCCTCGCCCACGGCCCGCTCTCGACCTGGATTTTCGCCAGGTGCGGCGATCAGGGCGCGCGCGCCTCCCGATCGTCTCGACCTCAGCCTCCGGAGATCTGGTGATGCCCTGTTCTCGTCGCGCCCTGCTGCGGTCGGCTCCGGCCCTGGCCCTGACGGCGGGGCTTTCGAGCCTGGCGCCGGTCGCCCGCGCCCAGGTCACCGTCTACGACCCCGCCGCCGTGGCCCAGGCCGTCAAGCAGGTGCAGCAGGGCCTGCAACAGGTGCAGGCCCTGCAGAGCCAGTTGGCCCAGCAGACGCGCATGCTCCAAGGCCTGGGCGTGGACGTCACCGGGCCGTTGCGCGACATCGCCGGCCAGGCCGCCGCCCTGCTGCAGCAGGCCCGGGGCCTGGGCTATCAGGCCGCCAGCATCAGCCAGGGTTTCGCCGATCTTTATCCCGACGACCTGAGCGGGGCGTCGGCCAGGGATCTGGCCGCGCGCCTGGCGGCCTGGAGCCAGAACAGCCGCCAGACCCTGCAAGAGGCCATGCAGGTCCAAAACCAGATCGTCCAGGCCCAGGGCGTCACCAGCCAAGCGGTGGCGAGCGCGGTCGGCGCCTCCCAGTCGGCCGCCGGCCAGACCGCGGCCGTCCAGGCCACCAACCAGCTGCTGGCGGCGCTCTCCACCCAGTTGACCCAGCTGCAGACCTTGATGATCACCCAGGCCCGCCAGGCGGAAACCTGGGAGGCCGAGCGGCGCGGGCTCGTCGTCAAGGGCGAGGCCGACCGGCGCCGCAATTCGGCGGTGACCCGGATCGCGCCTCGTTTTTCCGGAGACGTGCTGCAATGACCCCCGCCGCAATGACCCAAGTCCGCAACGCCCTGATCGGCGCCCTGACGCTGGCCTTGCCCCTGGCCGCCTGCGAGCCCAAGGCGCCCGAGCCGCAAAAGGTCGCCGCCAAGCCGCCGGTCGCCAAGACGCGCCGCTGCCCCGATCCCGACATCCGCGACGCCAAGAACCCCTGCTCGGTGGCCTACATCCAGCGCACGCCTGGACGCCTGTCCGAGCGCGACCTGCACTAGGCCCGCGCGATGCAGACCGCCTCCCCCGCCGCCCTGGACGAATACATCGCCCGCTTCACCCAGCAGGTCGGCGGCGGGTTCGGCCTGATCCAGGGCGACGTGCGCACCACGTTCGCGGCGCTGATCGTCATCAGCCTGGGTCTGGCGGCCCTGCTGTGGGCCGTGGACGAGAACGACAACGTCCCCGCGGCCCTGATCCGCAAGTTGCTCTTGTTCGGGTTCTTCGCCTGGCTGATCAGCAACTGGCACAGTCTGACCCTGACCGTGATCAAAGGCTTCACGGCGCTGGGCCTTAAGGCCGGCGGCGGGCGCATGAGCGTTGCGGACCTGCTCAACTCCCCGTCCAAGATCGTCTGGGACGGCCTGGAGGTGGCGTTTGATCTGCTCAAGTACGTCGGCCGACTGGCCAGCGAGGGCATGGGCGTGGGCTTCTTCACCCACATCGACACCATCCTGGTCACCGCCATCGTCATCATCGGCGTGATCCTGGCCTTCGTGCTCCTGGGCGTGGAGGTCGTGGTCACGGTGATCGAATTCTATGTGGTCACGCTGATCTCGTTCGTGATGGTGCCGTTCGGGATCCTCACCCAGACCGCGTTCCTGGCCGAGCGGGCGATCGCCTACGTGCCCGCCGTCGGGGCCAAGCTGATGGCCCTGGCCCTGGTCATCTCGATCGGCGAGCAGATCTTCGCCAGCTATGTCGTCTCGGCCGAGCCGACCTGGCAGGAGAGCTGCGGCCTGCTGGTGGCGGCCATCGTCTTCCTGATGCTGGCCCTGAAGATCCCCTCCGTCGCCGCGGCCCAGATCACCGGCTCGCCGCAGCTGAGCGCGGGTTCGGCGGCCTCCAGCGTCGTGGGCCTGGCCGCCTCGGCCGGCGGCCTGGCCCTGGCGGGGCGCTGGGCGGCCGGAGGGCTGGCGGCCGGGGCCGGGGCCAGCGCCGCCCGAGGCGCGGCCGGGCTGCGCGGTCTGGCGGGCGGACGCGGTCCAGGCGCCGCCTCCGGCGGCGGCGCTGGTCCTTCCCCGGGCGGCGGGCCGTCCGGCGGCGGCGCCCCGTCGCTGGGCGGGGTCGTGTCGCGGGCGCGCTCTTCCTTCTCGCCGCAGGCGTCGTCGCCATCGCCGTCTCCCCCGCCGTCTCCCTCGCCATCAGGGGACCAAACGGGGGGTGGCGATGCTCCGCCGGTCTCTTCGGCGCCCCGCCGACGCGGCCGCGCGGCCTGGACGGCGGCCGGCGCGGCGCCTTGGCGCGAAGACGCCGCCGGCCAGCCGGCCGGCATGCCCAGGATCCATCCGCCGACCGACGAAGCCTAGGCGCCGGAGCCCGTTGCGATGTCCCTCATCTTCAAGCGCGCCCAGGAACGCTACGGCGACGCCGCGCCGATCGAGACGCCCTATCAGCGGGCCGCCCAGGTCTGGGACGACCGGATCGGCGCAGCGCGCGTCCAGGCCCGCAACTGGCGGCTGATGGCCATGCTGTGCGCCGGCTTGGCCGCGCTGACCCAGGGCGCCTACATCTACGAGCGCCAGTCCAGCCGGGTGCGCACCTACATCGTCCCGGTCGACCGGTTCGGACAGGCGGGGCGGATCGAACTGGCCGACGCGGCCTATCGGCCCGATCAGGCCGACAAGGCCGCCTTCGTCAAAGACTATGTCGAAAAGGTCCGCGGCAAGAGCACCGACGGCGTCGTGCTGCGAGACAACTGGGAGCGGGCCAAGCGCGCCTCGGGCAAGGACGCGACCGTCGCCCTGATGCAGTACGCCCAGGCGCGCAATCCCGCCGAGCGTCTGGGCGAGGAGGCCGTCGCCGTCGAGATCGTCTCGGTGCTGCCGCGCAGCCCGTCCACCTTCCAGGTCCAGTGGCGCGAGACGACCTATCTGCACGGCGCGCCCGCGCCGCCCGAGCGCTGGACGGGTCTGTTCACCGTCGGACCTCGCGCCCCGACGAACGAAGCTCAACTGCTGGCCAATCCAAAGGGCCTGGAAATCACCAGCTTCCAATGGAGTCGCGACCTATGAACGCCTTGGTCCAACGATCGCGCGCGATGCTCACCGCCGCGCTGGCCTTGTCGATCCAGGTCTCCGCGCCTGGACCGGCTCGCGCCGCGGCGGGTCCGGTTTGGTCCGCCGCCGCGTCATCGGCGTCGACGGCCCGCTCCGCAGCGGCGGCCCCGCCGGCCGCCGCTCGCAGCTCAAGCGCGCCAGCTTCGGCCTCCGCCCCCGCCGCGGGCGCATCCAGGCCCGTTCGGCGGACGGTCCGACACCGCCCCGCCCGACCCGACCCGGGGTCTTCCGCCCCCGGGTCGCTGACCACGATCGCACGGGCCAACGCCCAGGCGCGTGACTGGCCCAGTCCCGGCGCCTACGTCAATTCGGCGCTCTATTATGACTTCGAGCCAGGTCGGCTCTACACCGTCCACACCAGCCCGCGGTTCCTGACCACCATCACCCTCAAGCCGGGGGAGAAGCTGATCTCCAAGGCCGCGGGCGACACGGTGCGCTGGGTGCTGGGCGAGACGGAGGCCGGATCCGGCGACGCCGTCCAGGTGGTGATCTTCGTCAAGCCGGTCCGACCCGGCCTTCGCACCAACATCGTGCTGACGACCGATCAGAGGACCTATCTGATCGACGCGGTCAGCACCGCCTCCAGCGCCTACACCAGCGTGTTGAGCTGGACCTATCCGCAGGATCTGGCGCGCGAGGCCGCCGCCCAGCGCCAGCGGGCCCTGGCCGCCGAGCAGGTCGCGGCCGCCGCCGGCGCCGCGAGCGACGTCGCCGTCGAGCGCCTGAATTTTCGCTACCGGATCGACCCGGTCGACAAGCGGCCGCCGGCCTGGACGCCGGTCAGGGTCTTCGACGACGGAGCCAAGACCTATGTCGAATTCCCAGCCGATCTGGCGACCCGTCCGGCGCCGCCGCTCTTCTTGCTGGGCGACAAGGATCGCGCGGAACTCGTCAACTATCGCCAGAGCGGCGTCTACTACGTGGTCGACCGGCTGATCGACCGCGCCGAACTGCGTCTGGGCGAGCGGCGCCAGGACGTGGTGCGCATTCGTCGCGTCGAGGCGCGGCCTTGAGCGCGGGACCCGAGTCCGACCCGGGCCCGCCGCCCCAGGTCTCGGCCGCCGCCAAGGCCTCGCCGCGCTCGGTGCTGCAGGCGCCCCGCCGGCCGATCGCCCGCTATCGGCCGGCGATCATCGTGGGGGCGGGCTTCGTCGTCCTGCTGCTGGTGGGTCTTGGGTTCATGATCGCCTTCGGCGAGGGCCGTCCCACGCCCAAGACCCCGGCCGAGGCGGTGGCCAGCGCCGATCCGCCGCCCACGGCTCCGATCGATGATCGCCTGCCGGCCACCTATGGCGACCTGGGGCCGCCGACGGGCGCAAAGCCCGGCGGCTCCAGGCCGCCGGCCTCGCCGGCGCCGGCGGCCGCGGGGACCGCCTCGCCCCTCGACCCCGCTCAGCAACGCGGTCTGGAGGATCGGAACGCGGCGCGGCGGGCCGGACCGTTCTTCGGCGGCGCGCCTGGCTCGCCCCCCGTCGCCGCGCCCTCCCCGCCGCCGATGATGTGGCAGGTCACGCCGCCGGACGTCTCGCCCGTCGCGCCGCCGGCCGGCGGTGCGGCCAAGGAGGCCTTCGTCGCCCGGGCTTCGGCGGCTGGGCCAAGCTATGCGGCCGGCCTGCCTCAGCCGCCGCTGTCGCCCTACGAGGTAAAGGCTGGAACGGTGATCCCCGCCGCCCTGATCACCGGGCTCAATTCCGATCTGCCCGGCATGGCGGTGGCTCAGGTCACCGAGCCGGTGTTCGACCATCGCACCGGCCGCAGGGTGCTGATCCCCCAGGGCGCGCGGCTGATCGGCAAGTACGACAGTCAGGTCGGCTATGGCCAGGACCGGCTGCTGCTGGTCTGGACGCGCCTGATCTATCCCAGCGGCCGGTCGGTCGAACTGGGCGGCATGATCGGGGCCGACGCCACCGGCGTGGCGGGTCTCTCCGACCGGGTCGACGCCCATCTCACCGTTCTGGCGCGCGCGATCGGACTGTCGACCCTGATCTCGATCGGGGCGGCGGCGGCGCAGAACAGTCAGGCGCGCGGCGGCGACAGTCTCGTGCTGCAGGACGCCGCCGGCGGCGTCGCGGCCCAGGCCAGCCAAACCGGCCAGCGTCTGGTCGATCGCGACCTGCAGCGCGCTCCGACCTTGAGGATCCGACCAGGCTTTCCGGTCCGGGTCATGGTCGACAAGGACCTGATCTTGCCGCCGGAAGTCGAGGCGGGGCGATGAGCAGACACCACCGGGCCCCGGTGGCCGATTCTTCTTCAGTTCAAGGACTTTATTCGCGCGCGACGTGTCTTGGTTGGCGACCTTTATTAGTTGTCGCTGGTGGAATCGCGATCTTATCGGCGGCGCCATGACGACCGCACGCGACCTTGAATATCAAGCGCAATATCAGCGCCGCCTTCGGGCGGAAGCGCGTGCGCGCGGCAAGGGACAACTGAACGCGCTGGTGCCTTCGGAACTGATCGACAGGCTCGATCGCATGAAGAGCGCGCGTGGTCTCACCAATCGAAACGACGCCCTGGCGCTGCTGCTGGCGGAGTATTTCGAGCGGGGCGAAACGGAAAGGAACCATGCCGTGAGCGCATAGAAAAACCCGGCTCGCCGAAACGCGCCGGGTTCATCCAGGTCATTCGCTAGACGAGGCGCCAACCTCGACCGAGCTCTCAAGTCCCGCTCTTTCTACCGAATCACCGACATCGCTGCAATCCAAAAACGCGCGTTCGCGCGACGGGAACCTGTGCGCCTGGCCTCTCTAGGAGGAGCAGGAAATGCAGACCGTCCAGAACGGGACTGGCGACGTGCGTCGTCTGGCGGACGCCCAATGGGCGGCCGCCAGACTCGTCGACGCCTATGGGGGACTCCCGGAAGGGATCTCCAAGGCCATGTTGCTCGATCGCTTCGAGCGCGCCGCCCCCAGGCTGGGGTTCGGCGACGGGATCGTGCGCCTGATCCGCGCCTTGGTCCGCGTCACTCAGGAGCAGGACTGGACGGGCAAGACCCACCCGATCGCCTGGCCGTCCAATGACGCCCTGGGCGAGGAGCTGCAGCGCTCGCGCACCGTCATCCAGGGCCTGATCCGCAGCGCCGTCCGCGCCGGCCTGGTGCACATGAAAGACAGCGGCAACGGCAAGCGCTGGGGCTATCGCGGCGAGCGCGGCCAGATCATCGAGGCTTTCGGCTTTGATCTGTCGCCCCTGGCCGTGCGCTGGGACGAGTTCGCCGATCTCGCCGCCGCCCGGGGTCTGGAGCAGGAACGCCGGCGTCAGCTCAAGCGCAAGCTGGGCGAGGTCCGCCGCGAGATCCGCACGGTGTGCGCCGACGCCCTGCAGCACGAGCTGCCCGGCTTCGGCTGGAACGAGGCGATCGCCCGGGCCAGCGGCCGGCTGCCCAGAACCCCGTCTCTTGGCGAGCTTGAAGGACTGCTCGACGTCTTCTCGGGTCTGCTCGCGGCGGTGGACGCCGCCTGGATCGAGGCTCGGAGATCATCAGATATGGAGCCCAGGGGCTTTGAAAGCCGAGCCCAGAAAGAACCTACAACCCAGCCTAGATCTAAAAGAACAACGTATCTGGCTCATCGAGACGAAGTAGCGGATCGGTCGGCGCGACCCGGCCAAGGCGGGGGCGCCGCCGACCTGGATGCGGCCGAGGCCAGGATCAGCGAGGAGGTGATCCCGTTGTCGCTGGTGCTGGAGGCCATCCCGGAAATCCAGGGGCACCTGGACGACGTCGCGGCCGCGGAGTGGGAGGATCTGGTCGACGCGGTCGGCCGTGTCGCGCCGCTGATGGGGATCAACGTCTCGGCGCTGCGCGAGGCGCGTCAGACCCTGGGCCGAAACCGGGCGGCGATCGCCGTGGCGACGGTCCTGGCGCGCTGGAAGGACGGCGAGATCACCAGTTCGGCCGGCGGCTATCTGCGGGCGATGTGTGAGCGCGAGCGGATCGGGGCCCTGCATCTGCTGCCCAGCCTCTATGGGCTCAAGGAGCGGCACAGTCCGCGGAAGAAATCGCCGTCCAGGCGCACGGAGCGATGAGCGCTGCGGCCAGGCCGCCGATGGCGGCGCAGGAGGCTGTTTTGTCAGCTCTTGGAGTTTCACCAGGGCGAAGTCCAAGACCTGACGAAGCGGAGCGGGATGTTCAGCCCGTCTTGGCGGCTTCGGTTTGCAGGTGGCGTGCGATCTGGCCAAGGCGTGCGTGGGCGTTTTGGGCGATCGGACCGCTGACCGCCGGCGGAAAGTCCTTGGGCAGGGCCGTCAGAACCTGGTCGAGGGCGGCCGGCCCGGTTTGGGCCAACTGGCTCAACAGCGACTGGACCGTTTCGGCGGCGATCCCCGCGGCGACGCCGGTCTGGACGAAGTGGCGAGGCGCGACGTCGCCGATGCGGTAGTAGCGCCTGTCGCCGACCGCCATGGCCAGCTTCATCTGCTTGGGTTCGATCTGACGCGCGGCGCGACTGGGTTCGGCCGACAGCACGTCGTAGAGCGGCGTGAGGCGAAAGCCGCCGCCGGGCTGAAGGAAAACGCTGAAGTTCTTGGCGTGGCCGTCGGTCGCCCCCAGCAGCCAGAAGACGACCTGGGCCTTGAGGAAGGTCAGGCGATCGCGCGTCGGCGCGTCGCTGGCCGCCAGGAGGTCCAGGCCTTGGAGGACGCCCGGTCCGCCGTCGGTTTCATACTTGGCCACCCAAGGAACGGAGAGCGCCTGGCAGAAATCTTCCTGGGGTTGGCGCAGGAGCCGTCCGTCCCGGGTTTCCGTCCGGTCGAAGCGCTCGATGATCAGCACCTTGCGGTCTTCGAAGCGCGCCATCTCCACCTTGGCGCTCGGCAGTCCCCAGGCGGCGGTCAAGGTCAGGCACAGATACTCGTTCTCGACGCTGTCGGAGAGATCCAAACCATTGGGCAACTGGCCGATCGCCGGCTTGAAGATGTGCGTGGTCGGGGTTGCGCCGAGCGGTCGAAGCCATTGGCCGTCCCTTCGCAGGAAGGCGGTCTTCTCCTGAGCCCCGGCGATGGAGATCCGAAAATCGTCCTCGGCCTCCAGGCCCAGCGGCGCGCGCGCCAGATTGGCCAGGATCCGGGCGATGTCGGCGCTGGACACCGGCTCGCCCTCGATCTGGCCGGCGACCGGCGGGGCCGCCTCCTCGGGCAGGAACTGCAGCGCGCCGACACAGTCTCGGCCCAGGGCGGCAAGCAGGCTGTAGGGATCCACGCCCTGCGCGCCGATCTTGCCGGCGATCTTGGCGCGGATCTCGACATTGTCGGGCAGGAGGTTGTCGAAGACGGCGATCACCGGCGCGCCGATATAGCGATCCTCGCGCAGCGGCAGCGACAGGGAGACCGGCAAGGCGCCGCGCGCGTCCAACCAGTCAGGATCGTAGGTGAAGTCGACGGCGCCGCTGGATTCGCGGCGCAAGGTCCCCACCTTGCGGCCGTTCATATAGACCGCCAAAGGCGCGTAGCGCGGCCGGCGCGCCATCAGAAGAGATCTTCGATCGCGATCTTGTCGCCCGCGTCGCGCGGGCGCACGACCAGTTCCAGATTGAGGGCGCTCAGGACCGCAAACAGGGTCTCCAGCTTGGCGCCCGAACCGGCTTCCAGCTCGGAGATCGTCGCTTGGCGCATCTGCACGGCGCGGCCGACGTCGGCTTGGGTCAAGCCGGCCTTCTTGCGAAAACGGCGAAGGCTCGCCGCCAGCTGAGCTTCGTTTCGGGCGATCAGATTCATGGGGGCTGTATACGGAGAAGCGTATATGGTGTCAATATACGGATTGGCGTATATGATGAAGATATACGCCAATCCGTATAGTCGTGAATTATGCGGTGCGGCGTATGGAAACGACCGTTTGGCGGTCCGCGCAGACTTCTTTGCCGATCGCGCGACCGGCCCTAGGATAGACCCATGACGCCGGTCGAA
This sequence comes from Caulobacter soli, assembly GCF_011045195.1. Classification (GTDB taxonomy): domain Bacteria; phylum Pseudomonadota; class Alphaproteobacteria; order Caulobacterales; family Caulobacteraceae; genus Caulobacter; species Caulobacter soli. The sequence continues at coordinate 154,284 of NZ_CP049200.1, forward strand.
GCCCTGCTCGCCATCGTGACGATCGCCGCCGCCGCGATCAGCGGCCTGGCCGATCTCGACGGCGCCTGGGAACGCTGCGTGTCGATCCGCAAGGCCTATAAAAAAACGCTTCGAAGTTCACAGGATGTGAACTTCGCGGCTGGCCGAAACGGCTGGAGGCATCAAAAAAAAGCCTGCGAGGTTTCCAAAAAGGCAACCTGGACGGCGACGTCGGCGGTCAAAAAAAACTCTGCCGGGTTCGGTTTTTCCGAACTTTTGGCGACGTCGGCGGCGCCGCCGCGCCAGACCATTGGCCGCGGGGCCAGCGCGGCGCGGTTGGCGCGTTCAGCCCAGGCCTAGGATCGACCACAACGCCGCGGCGCTGGCCACGAGCGCAGGAGGCGCCGCAACCGTGGCGATGATGTTTTCTGCGATCGAGCGCAAGGTTCGCCCGCCCTCCGCCAGGATGACGCCGTTGGGTTTGGCTTTTCGCAACTGGGCGCGGAGGGTGTCGATTTCGGCCTCGGCGTTTTGACGAACGCTCGGGTCCAATGACAGCGCGCCCAGCGCTGCGGCGAAGGCTTCCAGGCGAGCGACGATGGCGGTGGACTCCATCGTCACCGAGACGGTCTGGGTCGCGCCCGGCGAGTGGGCCAGCACGCTGACAGGGCCGTCGCCTTGGGTGTGGACGTGGACCGATCCGGCTGGCGGCGCGGCGGGCGCCAGCAGACCCTTGCGTTCGAGATAGTCGACCAGGTCCTGCTCCCAGGGCACGATGACCTGGTCGACCAGGTTGCGCCAGGCGGCGATATTGGCCGCGCCGTCGGCATAGAAGTTGAACGCCAGGTCCACGGCGCGCTCTTCGTTTTCCGCCAGATAGTCGATCAGCCCAATGACCAGGCCCAGCTCCTCGTCGCCGGGCCCCGGCCAGGGCAGCGGATCGCCCAGATCGTCGGCTTCAGCCTCGGCGGCTTGCAGGAAGGCCGTGAAATTCACCTTCGCCGTCAACGCGTCGCGCACGGGCCCGAGAGGCGCCTCGCGCAGGATCGCCGAGAGCCGTTTGGCCTGTCGGGCAAAGGAGCCGTCGCTGGCCAGGCGCATGGCTCCGACGCCATCGGCGAGACGGGTGAGGGTCGAGGGGGCGATGGCCAAGGTCTTCAGCTCCGCGCGGCGCAGGGCCGCAAGTCGAACGTTCAGTCGGGTGTCGATGGGGATCCGGGCGACACCATAATAGTCGATGGCGCTCGGCTTGGGCGCGCGGCCATCGGCCAGAAGCCGCCCCTTGACCTCCTCGGCGCGCCGGATCAGCCGGCCGCGGGCCTGGTTCAGCGCGCGGGACGCATCATCGGCGAAGGCCGTACGGTCTTCCCGGGCGACCTCGGCCAGCTGGTCTTCGACCACACGGACATATTGGTCCGTCAACGCCTCGACGCTGTAGGCGACATAGTGATCGTAAGCTTCGGCGGGCGAGCCCCAGAACGCCACGCCGTCATAGGCGATCTCGCCCAGATGAGGATGGTTCAGGCGAAGCGGCGTCTTGGCGCTGAAGGCCATCAGCCACGGCGTGATCGCGGTCCGGTCCAACGTCATGACCTGGGCGTCGAGGTCCTGCCGCAGCCGGTGGATGAGGGTGTGCATTCCAGCCTTGATATCCTGGCGACGGAGCTTGGGCGACGACCAAATCGCGCGGTGAAAGGGGAAAGTCAGGTCGTCGGCGGTGAGCCGGATTGGTCCGGCGATAGCCGGATGGCGTTCATGTCCCTCAAAACCATCGTCCGTGTTCTGGGCGGCGACCTCTATGACGGCGGTCGTCGCGCCAATATCCCCGCGCCAGGCCACAGCCGCCATGACCGTTCCGTCTCGCTGCTCGAGCGCGACGGTCGCCTGATCGTCCATGCCTTCGGTGACGGCGACTGGCGGCGGGTCCGCGACGACCTGCGCGCGCGGGGCCTTCTGGATGATCGAGAAGCGACCGATCGGAGCGAACGGCTCGCCCCATCGCCGGCAGGTCCCGCTCGGGCGGCGCGGCGCGAGGTCGCCTTGGCGCTGTGGTCGGCGGGACGGGCGATCGAGGGCGCCCTCTCGGAGCGTCATTGCCGCCTTCGCGGCGTTCAGGGCCCTCTCCCCGGCGACCATGCGTTGCGCCACCATGGCCTAGTCCCGCTGGCGGTCTATCGCCGGGGTTCGGCCACCCGCCCGGCGCTTCTGGCCGCGGTCCGCGACGCCGAGGGCGCGGTGACCGCGGTGGAGATCACCTATCTGGGTCCGGGCGGCCGCCGCGCGGCCGGGCTTCGCCTGGCCCGAAAGACGGTGGGCGTGGTCCCGCCGGGCAGCGCCGTCCGGCTCGACCCGCCGGGTCCGGACATGCTGGTGGCCGAAGGGGTGTTCACCGCCCTGTCGGCGCGGCGGCGGTTCGGCCTGCCGGCCTGGGCGTTGCTGTCGACCTCCAATCTTCGATCCTGGCGGCCGCCTCCCGGGGTGCGCTCGGTGCTGATCGCCGCCGACCGCGGCCCGGACGGCGAGGCTTCGGCGCGGATCCTGGCCAAGGCGCTGTGGACCCTGGGGATCAGGACCAGGATCGTCCTGCCGCCGGCGCCTCATGGGGATTGGAACGAGGCCGAACAGGCCGGCCGGCCCAGCGGCGGCGGAGCCGGCTGGGGAAAGGGGGAGTGAGGGTCGGGGCGGGTGCGCCCAAGCGGCAGGATGGCCCTGACCGGCGGCGCTGGAACCTGCGTCATGACCCGTTCGACTTCCGCGGCCCTGCTCGACCAGACTCAGAGCCTGACCAAGATCCGCATCCGTCTGCGCCAGTTCGGCCTGGCCCGCGAAAACCTCCGCTATGACGAGCCGGCCGACGACGGCGTGCCTCAGCTGGCCGACACCATCGCCGCGGCCGGGGTCATCGTGCCGCCGATCGTGCGGCCTGGCCGCAAGGGCGAACTGGACTACATGGCCCTGGACGGCCGCCGTCGCCGCATGGGCCTGCTGGTGCTGCTCGAACGCGGGGTGATCACCGAGGATTACGAATTCGACGTCTTCCTGGTAGTCGACAAGGCCGCCCAGGCCGCCGCCATCGTCCTGCCCAACGCCGAGCACGCGCCCGTCCATGTCGCCGCGATCATCGCGGCGATCGGCAAGTTCCGCAAAGCCAGGATGGACACCGCCTTCATCGCCGCCTCGCTCGGCTATTCGGAGGTGGAGATCAGGCGCCTGGAGGCGCTGGCCGGGGTCCACCCCCTGGTGCTGGCGGCCCTGCGCCAAGGCAAGCTGACCCTCAAGCAGGTGCGGGGGTTTGCCCGGATCGGCGACAAGACCCAGCAGGCGCAACTGGCCCAGTCCGCGCTGGACGGCCACTTCCAGGACTACCAGCTGCGCACTTTGCTCAGCGAGGGGCAGGTGACGGTCGAGGACGGCCGTTTTGGCCTGGTCGGGGCGTCGCGTTACGCCGCCGCGGGCGGCCGGCTGGTGTCGGATCTCTTCGGGGAGCTGCCCGACAAGGTCGTGGATCCGGAGATCCTCGACGCCCAGTGGCGCGATCGCATCGCGCCACTGATCCAGGCCTTCAAGGGTCAGGGGCTGGCGGTCTATGTCGGTCCCGACAACGGCTATCGCGCGCCCGACGGCTTTGAGTCCCTGCCCTATGTCTATCATGGCGATCTGACCGCGGCCCAAAAGACCGCCCGCGCGGAAGCGCGCGCCCTGCTCGACGACGAGGTCGCGGCGTTGCGCCAGGCGCCGATGGAGGCGGAAGGCTCTCTGGATCTGGTCGCCAATGTGCTGGCCGCTCGCCAGCGGTTGGCGCAGGCGGCCCTGGGCGACCGGACGCTGGGCGCGGTGCTGTTGACGCCCAGCGCCGATCTGGGCGTGGACGTCACCTTCTACGCCCTGCCCGCGTCCGAGATCGAGGAGGACGACGAGGCGGCGCCGGACGACCAAGCCGATGAGGACGAGATCGGCGCGGTCGTCGAGCTGGTCACGCCCAGAACCGTCGTCGTGGTCGACGGGGTCGGCCATAGCCTGCACGAGACGCGCACGGACATCGCCACCCGGGGCCTGATCCGCGACCTGGCCGATCATCCCGGCGCGGCCCTGACCGCCCTTGTGGCCCAGCTCTTCAAGCTCCTGGCCCTGAAGACCCATGTCCGCCAGGGGGAGTCGGCCCTGACCCTGTCGGCGGCCCCTTACAAGCGCGGCGCCCTGCCCGCCCATCCCGCGCTCGATGGCGAGGTTCGCGCCCGGCTGGAGACGCGCCGCGAGACCTATCTGGCCTCGGGGCTGCGGCCCGTCGCCTTCGTCGACAGTCTGGCGCATGGGGAGAAGATGGCGCTGCTGGCCGAACTCGTCGCCGTCAGCCTCGATGTCCGCGAAGCCCGCACCAGCCTCGTGCGCCACGGGGCTCGGGCCGAGGCCGCCGAGATCGCCGCGCTCTGCGACGCCGAGCTCAGTCTCCACTGGACGCCCGATCGGGCCTTCCTCGCCGCCCATTCCAAGGCCCAACTGCTGGCGATGCTGGCGGAAATGGGCGTGGAGGACGCCCGCGCCGCGAGCCTGAAGAAGGACGAACTGGTCGTCTTCGTCGGCGAGGCGGCGGCCGAACGTCAGTGGACGCCTTCGGCCCTGGCGTGGACGGCGCCGATCCAGGCCGAGGCGCCCGAGGAGACGCCCGACGTCGAGGCGACGGGCGCGGCGCCCGACGCGGCGGCGGCCTGATCCGATCCGAGCCCTCGCCGACGGCGGGGGCTCGGGCTTTGCAGCCCCTGGCGGCGGCGAGGCCTTGGCCGCTAGAGTGGGCGATATGCCGATGGATGAAGACACCCAACTGGCCTTGAGCCGGCTCGTCGCCCTGGCGATGGACGACGGCGCGGCGAGCAAGGCCGCGGCCGATTTCCTGCTGGCCTGGTGGGACGTGGAGGCCTGGGGCGGCTTTGGGCCCAACCAGGCCTGGCTGCTGGACGATCAGGCCGCGGCCGATCTGGCGCGGGTGTTCGCCTTCGTCGCCCGAGCCCAGATCTATCCGGACGCGGTGATGGACCGCGCCGAGCTCGAGGCCCTGGCGCGCCGCTGGCGGCCGGGCGCGGCCAAGGCCGTCTAAGGCTCGGGCCCAAAGGTCAGGTGAAGGCGGGGGACGGGCGAGCCCGTCGGGTCTGGAGGGATGAGCCCTTCGCGGCGGGTGAGCCAGAGCCCCGCCATGGACGCGCTTCTTCCGCTCTTCGCCGCCTCGCCCGCCGCTTCCGCCGACACCAGCGCCAATCTGCTGGCCGCCGCCCGAGCCCTCTCGGCCCAGCTCAATCGCTCCCGTCCGCTGGACCGCAAGCTGATCTCCGGCGTGATGACCACCACCTTCGGCGGCGCCGACGTCGACGGCGCCTGGTCCTGGCGTGACGCCTATGACGCGGTCGAGGCGGCGCTGGTGCTGCAGATCCGGCGCCTGGCGCCGCAGGTCGCGCGCCTGGAAGACGCGCCGGCCGAAATCTGCGCCCTCCTGGCCAGCCTCTCGGCCCTGACCCCGACCCAGAGCCGGCGCTCGGAGGAACAGGTGGCGCTGGACCAGTTTTCCACGCCGCCCGCGCTGGGCGCCCTGGCGGTGCTGGCCGGCCAGGTGCGGCCTGGCGACACGGTGCTCGAACCCTCGGCCGGGACAGGGTTGCTGGCGGTGCTGGCCGAGGTCTGCGGGGCGCAATTGACGCTCAACGAGCTGGCGGCCGGCCGCGCCGGCTTGCTCGACGGGCTTTTCGCTGGGGCTGCGCGCACCCGTCACGACGCGGTTCATCTGAAGGATCTTCTGGAAGCCTCCGGATCGTTCGACGCCGTGGTGCTCAATCCGCCCTTCCAGGCGCTGGCGGCGCATCTGGAGGCGGCGCTCGAGGTGCTGGCCGAGGGCGGGCGCTTGTCGGCGATCGTCCCGGCGCGCCTGTTCGAGGACGAGGCGGCGTTGAAGCGCCTGTCGCGCCACGGCGCCGTGGTCGCGCGCATCGCCTTCCCGGCTCGCGCCTATGCCGGCCACGGAACCTCGGTCGAGACCGGACTGCTGGTGATCGATCGCGGCGTGGCGGCCGCTTGCGGCGCCGTCGTCGCCGCCGAAACCCTCGCCGATGCGGCCAAGGCCGCCGCCGCGGTGACCGCGCGGGCCAGCGCCAAGCCCCGGCGCTTTGTCAGCGTGGCCCAGGTCTCGGTGCTGGCGCCGCGGGCCCGGTCCTTGGCGACACCCGCCGGACGCCTCTCCCTGATCAACGCGACCGAGCCGCTCGACTATCGGGTCATCGACTGGACGGGCGAGGGCCAGGACGTGGGCCTCTACCAGGCTTATCGCCTGGGACGGATCGCCATCGATCGCGCCGCCCCCCACCCGTCGGCCCTGGTGGAGTCGCGGCCCATGGCCTCGGTGGCGCCGCCGGCCCCGACCTACCGGCCGATCCTGCCCTCGCGGCTCCTGGCCGAGAACCGGTTGTCGGACGCCCAACTGGAGACGGTGATCTATGCCGGCGAGGCCCATGCGGTGATGCTGCCCGGCGCCTGGACGATCTCCCAAGCGCCTCACATCGCCTTGTCGGTCGGCGCCGACACGCCCGAGGCGGTGCATTTCCGGCGCGGCTTCTTCCTGGGTGACGGCACCGGCTGCGGCAAGGGCCGGCAGATCGCCGGGATCATCGCCGACAACATGGCCCAGGGCCGGGTCCAGGCGGTGTGGCTGTCCAAGAACGACGCCCTGTTGGAAGACGCGCGCCGCGACTGGTCGGCCATCGGCGGGACGGCCAGCGACATTGTCGCCCAAGGGTCCTGGAAGCAGGCCGACGCCATCCGCCTGGACCGGGGCGTCCTCTATTCGACCTACGCCACCTTGCGTCAGCCGGCGCGGGGAACGCGGCCCTCGCGCCTGGATCAGGTCGTCGCCTGGCTCGGCGAGGACTTCGAGGGGGTGATCGTCTTCGACGAGGCCCACGCCATGGCCAACGCCGCCGGCGGCGGCAAGGGCGCGCGCAGCCCCAAGAAGGCCTCGCAGCAGGGCATGGCGGGTCTGGCCCTGCAGAACCGCTTGCCAAAGGCCCGCGTCCTCTATGTCTCGGCGACGGGCGCGACGACGCCGGAGAACCTGGCCTACGCCTCGCGCCTGGGTCTGTGGGGCGGGGTCGAGGCGCCGTTCGTCAATCGCGAAACCTTCCTGGACGCCATCGAATCCGGCGGCGTGGCGGTCATGGAGCTGATCGCCCGGGAGCTGAAGGCGTTGGGGCTCTATATCGCCCGCTCGCTGTCGTTCGACGGCGTCGAGTACGAGGCGCTGGGTCATCCGCTGACGGCGCAGGACATCGAGATCTGGAACAGCTGGGCCGACGCCTACCAGCTGATCCATCGCAATCTGCGCGAGGCCCTGAAGGCCACCGGCGTGATCAACGAGGACGGCAAGGTCAAGAGCGGCCAGGCCGCCTCGGCGGTGATGTCGGCCTTCGAAGGCGCCAAGCTTCGGTTTTTCGGCCACCTCCTGGCCGGGCTGAAGACCCCCAGCCTGATCGCCGCGATCCGCGAGGATCTCACCCATGATCGCTGCGCCGTCGTCCAGGTCGTCTCCACCAACGCCGCGGTGATGGAGCGCAAGCTGGCCCAGCTCCCGGTCGAGGAGTGGAACAACCTCTCCATCGACCTGACGCCCAAGGAGCAGGTGCTGGACTATCTGATGTCGGCCTTCCCGGTGCAGGCCATGACCGAGGTCGAGGACGAGGCCGGCGAGATCACCCTGGTCCCGTTGCTGGAGGACGGCGCGCCCGTCCTGAGCCAGGCGGCCTTGCGCCTGCGCGAGGACACCGTCGCGCATTTGGCCTGTCTGCCGGCCGTGCCGGGGGTGCTGGACGCGGTGCTGGAGGCCTTGAGTCCGGACCTGGTCGCCGAGATCACCGGGCGCGCTCGGCGGGTCGTTTCTCGCGGCGGCCGCAAGGTCGTGGAGCGCCGCAGCGGCTCGGCGGCCACGGTCGAGACCGACGCCTTCATGGCGGGCAAGAAGCGCGTGCTGGTCTTCTCCGACGCCGGTGGGACCGGGCGCAGCTATCACGCCGATCTGGCCGCCGCCAACCAGCAGCGCCGGGTCCATTACCTGGTCGAACCGGGCTGGCGGGCCGACGCGGCCATCCAGGGCCTGGGCCGGTCGCACCGCACCAACCAGGCCAGCGCCCCGATGTTCCGGCCGGTGACGACCGACATCCACGGCGAGAAGCGCTTCTTGTCGACCATCGCCCGACGCCTGGACAGCCTGGGCGCCCTGACCCGGGGCGAGCGGCGCTCGGCCGGCAATGGCCTGTTTCGGCCCGAGGACAACCTGGAAAGCCCCTGGGCGCATCGCGCGCTGCAGGCCTTCTACGTCGCCCTGTTTTCCGGCCAGGTGGAGGCCATGAGCCGCGAAGACTTCGAGGCCAGGACCGGGCTGTCGTTGCTCGACCATGACGGCGCCCTCAAGAGCTCGGACGACCTGCCGCCGATGAACACCTTCCTCAATCGACTGCTGGCCCTGCGGATCGAGGACCAGAACGGTCTGTTCGCCGCCTTCGACGCCATCCTGTCCGGCATCCTGGAGCGGGCGGCCGCCTCGGGCGCGCTCGACCGGGGCATGGAGGACATCGTCGCCGACGATCTGGAGGTGTTGGGCGAGGAGGTCCTGCGCACCGATGTGGCCACCCGCGCCGAAACCCGGCTGGTGCGGTTTTCGGTCCGAACGCGCCGCCCGCTGATCTCGGCCGACGAGGCCTTGGCCGGTCAGGATGCGGCCGCGCTGCTGATGGCCGTCAATTCCAAATCGGGCCGCGCGGCCCTGGTGGTTCAGGGCCTGACCACCACGGACGACAACGATCGCCTGATCCAGGCCGTGCGCCTGATCCGGCCCGAAAAGCGCACTGTCGCCGCGCTCAAGGCGTTCGAGGAGTCCGCGTGGGAGCCGGTCGACGAGACCGCCTGGCGGACGGCCTGGGCCGCCGAGGTCGCCGCCGCCGACCCGTGGGTTTCACGGGAGATGGCCCTGGTCACCGGGCTGCTGCTGCCGGTGTGGTCAAGCCTGCCGGGCAAGCAGGCGACGGTGCGCCGCCTGAAGGCCCCCGACGGCCGGCGCTGGCTGGGCCGGGTGCTGGATCCAGGCCAGGTTCCGGCCCTGAAGGTGGCGCTTGGCCTGACCGACACCGCCCGGGCCGTGGGCGAAAGCGGCGTCGCCCGGCGCATGATCCTGGACGAAGGCGCGTCCCTGTCCCTGGCGGGCGGCCTGTGGCTGCGACGCGCCAAGGTGATGGACCGCTGGCGGATCGAGGTGGTCGGGGCGGCCGCCCAGCGACAGGCCTTCGTCCAGCTCGGCTGCTTTGTCGAGATCATCAACTATCAGCCGCGGGTGTTTGTGCCCGCCGATCAGGAGGCGGTGCTGTCGGCGGTCCTGGAGAAGTGGCCGGCCCAGACCATTTTGGCCGCGGCCTAGGCCGGTGGGCGGTCGGATCGCCAGGATCTGGTCGCGGCCAACGCCGCCAGGGACCGGCGATCCGTACCCTCCCCGGGGTCGGATCGCCTCGCGACCCCTAGGACCGGCCCACGCCCCGGCCGAGGATCAAAGCCCCAGATCGGTCAGGCTCGGATGGTCGTCAGGTCTTGGCCCGCTGCGATCCCAGTGGAACTTGCGATCGGCGTCCTTGATGGGAAGATCGTTGATGCAGGCATGGCGTTGCTCCATCAGGCCCGCGTCGTTGAACTGCCAGTTCTCGTTGCCGTAGGAGCGGAACCAGTTGCCGCTGTCGTCGCGCCACTCATAGGCGAAGCGCACGGCGATCCTATTGCCCGTGAACGCCCAAAGCTCCTTGATCAGTCGGTAGTCCAGCTCGCGAACCCACTTTTTCTGCAGGAAGGCGATGATGGCCGGACGGCCCACGACAAATTCGCTGCGATTGCGCCAGCGGCTGTCTGGCGTGTAGGCCAGCGCCACACCCTCCGGATTGCAGGTGTTCCAGCCGTTTTCGGCGAGGCGAACCTTCTGAATCGCCGTCTCTTGCGTGAACGGCGGAAATGGAGGACGCGATTCAGTCATGTCATGGGTCCGATCGATGGCGGTGAACGCCGAGATTGAGATTGGCCGCCAGCGGGCCCGCCGGCGTCATTCGAGCACGGCTTGGCGACCGATCAACGGTTTGCCAAACACCGGCGGCTTGTATAATTGGCCAACCGAACGGTCAATTAATAGGCGCGATGGGACGGTCTCCAAAGTGTCTGGGCCGCGGCGAGATCCGCGACAGGTTTGCGGATTGGGGGATGTTCAAGGCGCGTCCAAAACAGCGCCATCGCAAAGCGTCTTAAATGGCGATCACAAAGCGGAGCCCGAACATGTCGCATGGCTTTCTCGATATCGCGGTGACGCCGAGCGTTCGCGCCGTGCAGGCCAAGATGGGCGCCGACCACCTATGGGACAACTTCAACTCACGGCGAGACTTTGATCGGTTCACCGAGAACGAGGGCGCGTTCATCGCCGCCCGCGACAGCTTCTATATGGCTTCGGTTTCGGAAACCGGCTGGCCCTATGTCCAGCACCGGGGCGGGCCGCGGGGCTTTCTCAAGCTGATCGACGAGCGCACGCTCGCCTTCGCCGACTATCGGGGCAATCGTCAGTACATCAGCGCCGGAAATTTCGCGGCGGACAATCGTGCGTGTTTGTTTTTGATGGACTACGCCCACAGGGCGCGACTGAAGATCTATGTTCACGTCCAGACCCTTGAACTCGACACCGATCCGACCTTCACGGACCGGGTTATGGATCGCGACTACAAGGCCAAGCCGGAGCGCTTGTTCCGGCTCGGCCTGGACGCTTTCGATTGGAACTGCCCCCAACACATCACCCCGCGCTTCACCGAGCACGAGGTGTCCGAGGCGGTTCAGCCGCTTCGCGATCGTCTGGCCCAACTTGAAGCCGAGAACGCCGCGCTTCAGGCTCGGCTCGCCGCCATCGGCGACGTGGTCTGAAAGCGCGGACCGCCCACGGCGTCGAGCCGCCGCAGGGCGTGATCCGCGGTGCGACCGGCGCCTCCAGTTGACCGGCGTCCAGGCGGGGGGCGAAACATCCAACCGTCTGGGTTTGTGTGTCCAATGGGTGGGGCGTAGCCGCAGCCCAGCTGCTCGAACGGCGGGTCCCAGATGCTCGGACCTGGGCTTGCTGCGCCGACGCGGCCGGCGCTCATAAAGGGAAAAGGGAGGCGGTCGGCGATCGAGCGATCCGGAGCTTGGTCCGGCGCCGACAGCGCCGAGAGCGCCATGTCCACCTCCCCTTCTCCTTCCTCTTCAGGCGTCCAGTCCGATCTCCCCGGCCCCTCTGCGGCGAACACGGCTTTGTCCTCCGTGGCCGACGCTGTCGGTACGATGCGATTTGATGTGATCGACGACGACGGCTCGGCCCGCGTCCGAGCCTTGGCCCGGCGATATGGCCTCGACGCGCTGCGCGAGGACGAACTGCTGGAACTGCATCTGGCGCGTCTTGGCCATCGCCAGGCGCGCGCAATGGCCAAGGCGTTGATGACGCGGTTTGGCGGGCTGGTCGCTGTTCTGGCCGCCGATCGCATTGCGTTGGAGCGCCATGTCGGACCCGAAGCGGCCCTCGACCTGAAGATCGTGCGTGAAACCGCCGTGCGCCTGGCCGCCGGCGTCCTGCCCAAGCGTCTGCTTCTGAGCTCGAACGTTCAGGTCGCGGCCTATCTGAAGACCCTGATGGCCGGCCTGCCCCGCGAGGAGTTCTGGGTGCTGTTCCTGGATCGCAAGAACCAGTTGCTGCGGGCCGAGCGCTTGGGCGTGGGGACGGTCGATCATGCGCCGGTCTATCCGCGCGAAGTGCTGCGTCGGGCTTTGGAGCTGAACGCCTCGGCGATGATCCTGGCCCACAACCATCCCTCCGGCGATCCGCAGCCGTCTCGCCCCGACATCGAGATGACCACGACCCTGATCGACGCCGGCAAGATCCTGCAGATCACCGTCCACGACCATATGATCGTCGGTGGCGCGGAGGTGAGCAGTCTGCGGAGCATGGGCTTGATCTAGCCCGCTCGCGTCAGGATCTACGAATTGCGGCCGTGACCTCCGGCGCAAGCTGGCCGTGAGCACATCGCCCGCGATGGGATCGCTCAGATAGGCCTTGCCTTCGGCGAGGCCGTAGTTGCCGCCGGTGAGTTGCGCCTCGCCCGAGAACGTTTTCGTGGGCCCGCCAAATCCGCATCAGCCGGTTCAACGCCCCTTGAAGACGGGCGGCCTTTTCTCCTCAAAGGCCTTCAGGCCTTCCGCGAAGTCTTGCGTGGTGAAGATGCGCTGCGCGCTCTCGAACGCGTGGGACAGCAGTAGGGAATTGTCGACCGACCCTGCCCTGCGCATCAACGCCTTCGCCGCGGCGAGCGCGATCGGCTGCTTGGACGCAATCTTTTCCGCCATTTTTCGAACCGTGGTCTCGAGTTGGTCCGAAGGTACGACGCGATTTACAAAACCCGCGTCAGCCAGGTCCGCGGCGGTCCAGATGTCACCGGTAAAGAGGAGTTCGGCCGCCTTCTTGCGCGACATCAGATAGGGCGCCAACGCTGCGGACGCCGGGCCAAAACCGACAAAGTTGGCATGGCCGTCGCCCATCTTTGCGTCTTCAGCGGCGATCACGATGTCAGCGTAGCAGCAAAGTTCGAAGCCGCCCGCGACAGCGATCCCGTTCACCGCCGCGATGACCGGCGTTCGGAACTCCTCGAGTTTGCGAAACATGCTCGGAGCAAGGGCGTAGAAGCGCTCGCGGAGCGAAGCATCGCTCTCCCAGCCCTTGAGCTCCTTGATATCGGCGCCGACGCAAAACGCCTTCCCAACGCCCGTCAAGATCAGCACGCGAACGTCGTGATCCGCGGCGGCCTCGGTCAGGACCGCGTCAAACTGCTCGATCATGCTGATGTTGATCGCGTTCATCGCTTCTGGGCGATTCATGCGGATGGTCGCGATATGACCATCCTTCACATAGTCGATTGGCCCGCTCATATAGCTGCTCCGGCGCCTTGAAATTAATGTGTCGAAACTCTCAGGCCTTGATCAGGACGTCGGCCACCGCCTCGGGCGCATCGAGCATCAGCTCGTGCCCATACGGCAGATCGACCTTGGCCCAGCGGTCGTCCAAGGCGATGCGGCTGTAGGCGTCGAAGCCGAGCTGGTCGTAGCCGCCCCATCCCGTGGCGCGCACATAGGTTCTGCGCTCGATCTTTTCATGAGCCCCAGAGAGCTGGATGGGTTCGCAGAACGTCGCCAACGGCTGTGGTGTCGCCAACCGCTCGACGAGCGCGATGTCGGCCGGGTTTGTGTTGAGCATCGCAGCCGGCAACGGAGGTGCCGAGCGCCCCCCTGTGGCCGCCGCGCCCTGCAGCACGGCGCTGACGATTTCCGCGTTGCCGTTGATCCCCAGCACTGATTTGCCGGACTCGGGGATGATCGCGTCGAGATAGACGAGCGCCTGGATACGGTCGGGCTGCGCGTCCGCCACTGCGGTGACGATCACCCCGGCATAGGAGTGACCCACCAGGATCACCTCGGTGAGATCCTCATAGCGGAGGAGGTTGGCGATATCATCGATGTGGGTTTGAGCGGTGACCGTCATCGCATCGGCAAGATGGACGCGTTCGCCGAGCCCCGTCATCGTGGGGGTGAAGACGCGGTGCCCCTGAGCGCGCAGCAATTGGGCGACGCGGCTAAAACACCAACCGCCACGCCACGCGCCATGAACAAGCACGAACGTCTTGTGCACTGTGGTCATCACTTTGGCTTAGCCTCTTTGCTACGAGCGGCCCGCTCCAGCTCAGCCGCTGACCAGGGGGTCAAACGAAATTGTCCTTGGATGATTTGGGCAATCGCGACGTCATCGATCGACAGACCCGAATGATCGTTCGCGGTGTATCGGTATTGCCCCTGCGGTGTGGGCAGGACCATGCCTTCGAGCGCGTTTCGGATGGCGGCCGGATCATCGCTCCCCGCCTTCTCGATCGCCGCCGCGATCAGCTTGACGGCGACATAGCCGTCGAGCGCGAACTGCGACGGCGCATGACCGTGGGCCCTGATGAACGCCGCGACCATACCGGCGGTCATCGTCTTGGTCGCGCCTTTGGGCAGGTCCGCCGCAACGGTGGCCAGGGGAGCGGCGACGATGATCCCGTTCGCGTCGGCGCCCACGGCGTTGACGAATGCGGGACCAGCCACCCCATGAGGCATCAACAGCGGAGGTCGCCGCGGCGACTTTCCGTAGGCCTGTGCGAAAGCGATCGCCGGCGGACCGGTCAGCCAAGCCATGACCGCTTGCGGTCGGGCCGTGGCGACGCCTTGGAGGATCGGCGAAAAGTCCTTCGTGTCGACATGAACCGCGTGCGCCTCGAGCACCTCGATTCCATACCGCGCCAACTTCTCTTTCTGGATCGCCCAGCCGGTGCGGCCAAAGAGGCTGTCGGCGTCGTAGACCACCACGATGCGGGTCAGCCGTTGCGCTTTCATGTAGCGGAGCAGCTGCTCGCCGACGAGCCGGCCGGTCAACGGCGTGATGAAGACGTAGGGTCGTACGGGCCTGATCTGGGCCTCGGCGGCGCCCGTCGACACATAGGGGATGCGCGCCGCTTCGACCGAGGGAATCGCAGCCAGGCTCGCGTTGGAGAACGAACTCCCGACGACCGCTGCGACGTCCTGCCGCTCAAGCCGAGCAAAGGCGTCGATCGCCCCCTGAGGATTGGTCTGATCGTCCTCCAGACGCAGCTCGATCCGTCGGCCATTCAGAATTCCGCCATGCGCGTTGATCTCGGCCGCGGCCAGGGCGGCGCCCTGCTCGTTTTCCAGACCGCCGGGATTGTTTCCGGTGCGCGAGACCAACTGGCCAATAACCACGGGTGATGGCGCCATAGCTTCCGCGTTCGCGGGGCTGGAAAGCAACAGGGCGCCCGCCAGGACCGTCCATGATATCTTCATTTTGACCTACACGAGCTTCCAGGATCGAACTCTTGGGTATGTCAATTCAGTTGACCATGCGCTCTCGCCCGTCCCAGTAGGCGGCCCGGATGACCTTCTTGTCGACCTTGCCAACGGAGGTGACCGGCAGGGACTCGACCACCTCGACACTCTTGGGAGTTTGGTGAGCGCCCTTACGCTGCCGAACGATGTCGATGATCGCCTGAGCGTCGACCCGCGCGCCGGGGCGCGCCACGACCACGGCCTTGACCGCCTCGCCCCATTTGTCGTCCGGTACGCCGATCACGGCGACCATCGAGACCTCGGGCAGAGTGGCGATGACGTCCTCGATTTCCTTGGGATAGACGTTGAATCCGCCCGTGACGATCATGTCCTTCTTGCGGTCAACGATGTAGAGGAAGCCCCGGTCATCCCGCATGGCCAAGTCGCCGGTATGCAGCCAGTCGCCGCTCAGGGCTTCAGCCGTCTCGTCAGGCATCTTGTGATAGCCACGCATGACGCCCGCTCCGCGCACGCAGATCTCGCCGACATCGCCGACCCCGACCGGCTGATTATCCTGGTCGAGGATATCGACGCGCATGCCGATGACGGGCCGGCCGCAGGACCGCAGAAGATCGGGATCGCCGAGCGGGTCGTGCTCGTCTTTGCGCAGCGTTGTCGCGAACGAAACGCACTCTGTCTGACCATAGGCCTGCAGCAGCACCGGACCCAGCAGCTCGTGCGCTTCGGCGATGCGGGTGGGCGACATGGGCGAGGAGCCGTACATCAGGGTTTCGAGCGAGGTGAGATCGAATCCGCCCGCCTTGCCGCTATCCAGCAGCGCATAGAGCATCGTGGGCACGATGAAGCTCCAGTTCACCTGCTCCTCCTGCACGACCTTGAGCCATTGCTGGGGGTTGAAGCCATTTTGCAGGATGACGGTCCCACCCCGCAGAAGCGTCGGCAGAATGGGCAGAATGCCCGCGTGGGAGATGGGCGCCACGGCCAGAAAACGAGGGCGTTCGGGGAGGCCGAGCGAACTGATGACGGTCTGGACCTGCTGCACCAGCGCCCGGTCGGGGATCTCGACGCCTTTCGAGCGCCCGGTGGT
This sequence comes from Caulobacter soli, assembly GCF_011045195.1. Classification (GTDB taxonomy): domain Bacteria; phylum Pseudomonadota; class Alphaproteobacteria; order Caulobacterales; family Caulobacteraceae; genus Caulobacter; species Caulobacter soli. The sequence goes on from NZ_CP049200.1 coordinate 170,308, forward strand.
GCCGCCGGTGTAGGCGATCCAGTGGACGTCATCATCGGCGAGCCGCCGCCGCCGCAGCGCGACGTCCGAAGCCGCTTCGGACAGCTCCAGCAAATCTTCCGCGCCATCGGACGCACCGAGCGACAGGATGTTCCGGATCGACGGTGCGCGAGCGGCCAGGGCGTGCGCGCGTTCCATATAGTCAGGATGGACGATCAGCGTCTCGACGGCGGCGTGGTCGCAGATATAGGCGTAGTCATCGACGGCGCCGAGGGGGTGCAGGCCGCTGAAGCGCGCGCCCAGCAGGTAGATGGCCGCTTGCGCCATCCAGACTTCAGGCACGTTGGAGCTCAGCACGGCGATGGCGCTGCCCGGCATAATCCCGCGCGCCGCCAGCACGTGCATGAACCGACCGATCCGGCGAGACGCCTGCCGATAGGTCACCCGGCGCGCCCCGAACACGAAAGCCTCGCGGTCGGGATAACGATCCAGGGCCTCGACGATCATGTCGGTGTAGTTCACGTCCCGCGCCAAAATACTCAAGCTCGCCTCCGTCGATATATTGAATTGGAATGGAGGTGGGCGGCCGGAGCGTCGCTCGGCGGCCGCCCACCCCAAGATCACCAGCTCTTGGTAAGTTGAACTGCGACGGTCCGCGGCGAGCCGCCCAGGCCGGCGGGCACGACACGATTTCCCGCGATCGTGATCAGGTAGTTGGTGTCGGCGAGGTTCTTCCCGATCAGACGCAGGCTCCAGTTATCCTTGTCGTCAACGAATCCAATCGAGGCATTGATCAGGTCATAGGGCTTCTGACTCATGATGAGCGCGTTGGTTGGATCGTAGTAGGAACGGCTCTGGTAGTAATATTCGCCGCGGATGACGAACGCCCCGTCGCCGAACGGGTACTCGTACTGTCCAGTTGCTGAAAGCGACGACTTCGGCGCGGCGGTCAGTCGATTTCCAGTCGCATTGTAGGTTCGGCCGACCGGATCGTAGAGCGGCGAGGTCTGCACGTAGGGAATGAGCGCGGACGGGACCGCGGAAGCGGGGAAACTTTTGTAGCGGGTATCGAGCAGCGCATAGTTGAACGTCGCGGTGAACCCGGCGAACGGCTTGGCGACCGTCTCCAGCTCAAGACCCTTGACCTTGGCGCTGGTGGCGTTGCCGATCGCGACGACGCCCGGCGCGAGCAGCGACTGGACCTGCAAGTCTCGATAGTCGTAGGTGAAGCCGGTCAGGTTCACGCGCAGGCGCCGGTCGAGCCAGTCCGTCTTGACGCCCGCTTCGTAGCTCCACAGGGTTTCCGGATCGAAGCTCAAGCCCAAGGGGTTCGTGGCCGCGAAATTGGTGCCGCCGCTCTTGTACCCGCGCGTGATCGACCCGTAGGCGAACACATTGGACGTCGCCTGCCAGTCGAGCCCGAACTTCGGGGTCCATGCCTTGAAGTCGCGGGTGACGCTCGCGATGAAAGGAAAGCCGGCGGTCGGCGCCAGGGGCGTGGCCGGATTGAGCGACACCCGGTCGATATGATGGTCCAGCTCTTTGCGATCTTCGGTGTAGCGGATCCCGGCCGTCGCGCTCAGCGTCCCGGTGATGTTGTAGGTGCCTTGGACAAACAGCGCTTGGGACCTGGCATGCGCATCGGGCGTCGTCGTCGTCCGGTTGGCCCGCGTCGGGGCTGTCGCGATGCTGGGCGGGGTGTCGTTGATCAGCGTGCTCGACTGATGTTCATGGAAATAGTACGCCCCAAGAACCGCCCTGAACCGTTCGGTCTTGATGTTGACGTTGAATTCCTGGGTAAACTGCTTGGATAGATCCGACTGGTCGGCGAAATTGATCGGTTGTTCGGTGCCGTCCGAATCCCCGTCGCCGACATAGGAGCTGCGGCGATAGGCCGTGAGCGACTTCAGGCTTACGATGTCGTTGAGATCATAGTTGACCTCTCCCGACACGCCCCAGATCTTGGTCTCCGTCGACAGGGGGTCATCGACCGCCATGTGACGATAGTCGCCCACCAATGAGGAGGCCAACGGCGCGAGCGGCGTCGTCGCCAGAAGCTGCGTGTAGCTGCCGCCGCGTTCGACGCCGCGGTTCCAGTCGCCGCGAACAATCACTTCCAGCTTGTTCGACGGTGTAAGACGCAGCTGGCCGCGAAGACCGCCGTGGTCGGCGTTGCCCAGACCGTCCACGTTGGGCACGATATTTTTCACATAGTCGTCGTGCTTGACGTAGTTCCCGGAGAGGCTCGCCTGCAGCAGGCCTGGGATGAGAGGACCGCTCAGATAAGCCTTGCCCTGCACCAGGCCGTAATTGCCGGCCGAGGCCTGCACCTCGCCGTGGAAATCGTCGCTGGGCTTGCGCGAAATGATGTTGATCGTCCCGCCGACGGCGTTGCGGCCGTAGAGCGTGCCCTGGGGACCTCGAAGCACCTCGATACGGTCGATATCGACGAAATCGGCGAACTGGCCAAAGGCGCGGGCGATGTACACGCCGTCCGCCTGAACCGTCACGTCGGGATCGGATCCGTTGAAGACGTTGTTGCTGCCAATGCCTCGAATGTAGATCTGGGCGCTCGAGGAGGCCTGGCCGACGCTCAAGTTCGGCGTCAGGACGACCAGATCCTTGACGTTGTCGATCTTCGAGGCCGCGAGCTGCTCGGCGGAAAAGACCGAGATGGCGATCGGGGTCTTCTGCGCCGCCGAAGCTCCCGTGCGGGTCGCGGTCACGATGATGTCGTCAATGACATTTTGGTCGGCCTTCGCGGCCTGATTGGCGGTGTCGGTCGTCGTCGACTGCGCGTACGCCATCGTGCCGGCGAGCAGCACCGGAACCACGATAGCCGCAGCACTCATCTTTGATGATTTACTCAACAAAACCTCCCCAAGTTTTATGTAATCTAGTTTTATCTAGATATTTATTGCTCTCGCGATAGTCATCACTGCCACGACGACCGTCGCGACGAGCGATTGAACACCGCCTTTGCACAGGGGAATGCTAGTGCTATTGAGTGGGTAGTCTGTAGCCGAACGGCCTTGTTTCTTGACTAAACATCCGGCTGCGCCCCCTTTGTGGTTCCCGCGGCGAGCCGGCGAAGCGCGCCTGGCGGTGTGCCGCTCCACTTTCGGAACGCGCGGTTAAACGCGGCTTCCGAGCTATAGCCTGTCATGTCCGCGATGCTGGCGATGGAGGCGGTGCCATGCTGCAGGATATCGGCGGCCCGCGCCATTCGCACGGCGGTCACAAACTGGGCCGGAGCCATCCCCATCACAGTCTTGAACCGCCCGGCCAAGGCTGACCTCGATAGACCGACGGAACTGGACATCTTCAACAACGTCCAGTCACTTCGCGGATCGTTCTGGACCGCGCCGATGATTTTCGACAGGTACGGATCCTTAAGGCCGCGATAGAAACCTGGCCGCTCTTCTCCCGCCGCGCCAAGGGCTTCGGAAAGGACCTTGACGAGCAGCGCCTCCGCCAGGCGTGTCGCGGTCATCTGACCCGACAAACCTTCCCCGCCATGGGTCGCGATTTCGCTTAGCATCGCATCGACAAAAGTCTCGTTGCGTTGGGCGAACTTCGGAAGATGGATCACCGCCGGCAGACCATCGAGCAGCGCTGAAGGGGAGTCATGATCGAAGAACATGCGCAGGGCCGTGAACGCCACCGAAACGTTCTGAGCGTCCGCGGCTGCGTGGCGAAAGGGCGAGACAAACAACGATTTCCACTTCGCCTCGACCCCGTCGATGTCGCCCAGTTCGTCGCGAAGCAGTTCCTCGAGCGGGACAGGCGGGATGCTCGCGTCCTTGGCCATCAGGCAGCGGCCGGGTAACGGCAGCAGCAGGGCGTCGCCGGGGTTCAGGTCCACGAGGCGCCGCGGCTGAAGCGTGCCGCCGACACAACTGCCCTGTGTGACGATGTAGAGGATGATGCAGTCGGTCGGATGAGGGATGGACGCGGCCCAGTTTCCCGACCCGATCGCGATCCGACTTGCCAGGACACCGGTTACACGGATTGTTCGCAGCGTCTGCGCCAGAGGCTCGCCGCGCTGCAGGTTGATCGGATTGGTTATTACCGGGTCGACGTCTTGGTCAGTCTTCATAGCGGGGGCGGCGCCTTCCGGTGGTCGAGATGACGCGCGACATGCGATGCGCCTTTCATCATGGGGGGCAGTTCGCGTTCGAGACATTCCACCACGCCTCGGACCTTGGGAAGCAGATGACGACGCAGCGATAAACCGCCCAGATCGGTTCATCCGCCGGCTGGAAGTCCTCAAGCAACACTTCAACCATGCCGTTTCGATCAAGGGTTGGATATAGCAGTCGGGCAGCTGACAGACGCCCAATCCCGCGACGCAGGCTTCGATCACCGCATGGCCGCTGTTGCATTGGAAGCGACCGATGGGATGGTGCGGAGCCTCCTGCCCGTCCACGTTGAACCGCCAGGCCGCGGCCGTGCCGCGAAGGCGTTCATGACGCCCAAGGTCCCCCACGGCGGCCGTTCACGCGACGGCGCCTGGCCGACTCTGTCAGCGCGCCCGAGCAATTTGTGATGTCCGCCGATGGCCTGACCCTGGACCAGGCCGCCATGATCGAGTTCCTGGCGATCGGAGCCACGCGGTGCGCCGAACAGAGGTCAAAAAGGATGAAAAGGTCCTGGTGGTCGGCGCAGGACCCATCGCTCTGGGCGCGGCTCTGTTCGCGCGTCTGCGGGGCGCGGGTCTGGGTCGTCGACAGTCGCGAGGATCGCCTGGCCTTCGCCGCCAAAACCATCGGGGTTGAGCAGCCCGCGGAACATGGGCTTGATCTAGCCCGCTTGCGTCAGGATCTACGAATTGCGGCCGTGACCTCCGGCGAAGGCGGCGGTCAAGCCAAGGCCGATCAGAAGAACTCCGCTGACCTGGCGTTCGACCGTCAGAAAGCGACGATTTTTCTTCAGCCATCCCGCCGCAATCCCCGCGATCAACGCGTAGCTGCTGTCGGTGATCAGCCCCAGGATAATATAGATCAAACCCAACGCGCCTATTTGCATCGGAACATGCGGGCGGTTCAAGTCCACAAACTGTGGCAGGAAAGCAAGAAAGAACAGCGCGGTTTTCGGGTTGAGCAGGTTTACGACGAACCCATCTCCGAGAAGTCGAGAGTATTTGCGCGGCTTTGGATCAAGAGGCGCCTCAACCGCCGGCGCGTGACTGAGGATCCGTTTCACGCCAAGCCAGATGAGATAGGCCGCGCCGGCGTACTTGATGACATTGAAGGCCAAGGTCGAGGACGCCAAAATCGCCGACAAGCCCAGAACCGCGACCAGGACATGGACGAGCGTCGCCGCATGAATGCCGATGATCGAGATGAAGCCGGCAAGACGGCCTTGTTCTATCGAGCGAGCGAAGATGTAGAGGACCGACGGGCCCGGGATCGCCAGTAAGAGAAAGGAGGCGCTGACAAACAGCCACAGGTTATTGGTGCTCACCGTATGGGATCTCCAAATGATCTAGGGCCAGCTATCCTCAAGGTCGCGGTGCGGCCGCGGGTTCTGCCGCCGGGTGCGCGGGGAACGCGCTAGGATCGCTCGTCGGAAGGAACAGTCGAGCCGCCGTCGGCGGTCCTGACCCTGGGACGGGCCGTGGCGCGATTGCGCCCCGGCCAGGTCTGGACGCCCGGCATGAGCCGCTCGAAGGTGATGAAATGCAGGACCAGCCAGACCAGAACGTCGCGTAGTCCGCGCGCGACGCGGCCGCCCAGGACGAACAGGATCGGGTTGTCGTTGGCGTCGAGGGGAAAGAGCGCGGCGTACCGGCCGATGGCGATCGCCTGGGCGAAGGTGGAGAAGCTGAACGGCCGGATTGTCGACCCGGCGGCGCGGGCGAGGGCCTGCTCGGCGGCGTAGACGCCGGAGACGGCGGCGGTCAGGGCGGAGGGGCGGAACGGGGCTCCGGTCGAACCCTCGGGATGAGCGCTGTCGCCGACCGCGATCACGCTGGGATGTGAGACGGACCTCAGGTCCGTTCCGACCACCACTCGATCCTGGGCGTCGACCTTGAGCCCGGCCCGCCTGGCTAGCGAGGGCGCGCGCATGCCGGCCGACCAGATGCAGAGGTCGAAGGACAGGCGACGCCCGCTCGCCGTGACCAGCTCGTTCTCGCGGATCTCGCGCACGCGCTCGTCATCGACAAGCGTGACGCCCAGTCTCGTCAGGTCGCGCCTGAGCACGGTCTGAACCTTCGGGCTGATGAAGTCCCCAGCCCGCGTGGCGCTGACCAGCGTGACATCCATGTTCGGCCACGTGGTTTTGACCTCGCCGGCCGCCTCGATCGAAAGCGGCCCGCCGCCGACCGCGAGGACTCGGGCGGGACGTCCGGCCAGTTGGCCGAGCGCGGTCCGCAAGGCGGCGGCGGAGCGCGGACCTTCGCCAGGGTCGAGCCGAAAGGCGTGCTGCGACGCGCCTGGCGCGTTGTCGGCGTCGACACGGGACCCAAGCGCGTAGATGAGCTGACTGAACTCCACCTCCCGCACCAAACCGCCGGCCTCGATGGTGATGCTGTTTCGCGCCAGATCGATCGACCGCGCGCGCGCCTGGATGAAGTGGACGGGCGTGGCCGCCAGATAGGCGGCGAGGGAGGGGATCCGCGGCCTGACCGGGGCGATCATCGCTTCCTGCAGACGCACCCGTTCGACGAACTGGTCCTCGGCGTTGATCAGGGCGACGTGAAGCCCAAGCTGGCGTCGGCTCAGCCGAAGAGCGGCCATCAGCCCCCCGTAGCCGGCGCCCAGAACCACGACATCATAGGGTTTGTCCGAGGCCGGCAAAGACGACATGAGGCGTTCCTTAATGTGGATTTTTCCGTCGCCGCCACGATCAGACGTAGCGCGCCGCGGCCATGGCCGCGGCCGCGATCGCCAGCAGAACGGCCGCGGCGCGATGACCGACGATGAGACGCGCGCGGTTGGGGGGCTTGCTCTCCGGTCCGGGCTCGTGTCGCAGCGCGCCGCCGACCACGGTCGCTTGAACGGCTAGAGCCACAAGCGCGGCGCCGGCGCCGACCGCCAAGACCTGCTCGGCGGTTCCAAAGGGTCCCCCGTGCAAGGCATGCCAAAGATAGGCGCCGGCGGCGATCGCGAGCGCCGCGGCGATCAGTTGGGGAAAGAAGAGCTGCTGGCTTCCCTTCCCCGCCATGCGCGCCAAGGCGAACGTGGAGCCGGCCCAGAACGTGGCGGCGAGGACGTGAACGGCTATGGCTGCAACGAGCGCCAGTTGCATGACATGAAATCCTGCGAGCGGGTCAAAATAGATATACATTGTGTTTATTGAATTTCAAGCGACGACGATGATGAGGGGACGCGCGCCATGTCGGCGTGGCTCGGACCAAGGCGCCCGCCCGTCGTTCGCCAAGAGGATTGGCGGGCTTTTCGCCGGCCGCGGCCGTCAAGGCCGACGATGCGGGGCGGCTGAATGGACCGCCGCCGATCCGGGCGTGGGTGAGGCGGGCTCGGCCAGGCGCTGCCGATCCACCCCCTGGATTTCTCTGGAATGGATCGGCCCGGCGATCCGGTCATGATCGCCGGGTTGGACATCGGCCAACGCCTCAGGGCGAAGGAGAGGCTGGAGAGGGCCGCCGGCCGGATCATCGGTGAGGAGCGAAGATGATCGAGCGTGAAGCCACGGGCGAGCGCGTCTATCTGGCCATCAAGGCCTTCCTTCTGTCCGACGGCGACCATTGGCCCGGCGACAGGATCGATATCGCGGGCCTGTCGCGACGCGTCGGGTCCAGCGCCACGCCCGTCCGCGCCGCCCTGCACCGGATGGCCGGCGAACGTCTCCTGGTCAGCCATCAGGGCGAGGGGTTCTCCCTGCCTCGGATCACCGAGCCGGGATTGAGCGATCTCTACGCCTGGAACGCCTCGGTGATCGTCCAGGCCGTGCGCAGCGCGCCGGCCGGTCCGGCGCCGTCCAGCGTCGCGATCGATGCGCAGGAGCCGGTTCTCGCCATCGAGCGGCTGTTCGCGGTGATCGCCGCGCAGTCGGACAATGTGGAGGTGGAATGGGCCGTGGCGGGGGCCAGCGATCGACTGCACCGCGCGCGCCGCGCCGAGCTGGCCCTGATGGCCGATCCCGCCGGCGAGGCGGCGGGACTGGCCGAGCTGGCGGCCGGCGACGACGCGGCCGCTCTTCGCCAAGCCCTGGTCGCCTATCATCGACGGCGGCTGCGTCTGGTGCCGGCCCTGGTGCGGGCGTTGCACGGGCTGGGCGATCGTCAGCCGCGCTGAGCCCGGCGAGATCCGCGGCGAACTTTCGCGAAATTCGCTCGCTATTGCGTTCGGGTTCTCCGCCGCAGGCCGCAGGCTTGGCGGGTCGCCAACAAGGTGACGATCAGCAAGGGATACCGATCATGGACCGGTTCAACGACGAGGATCCGATCGACCTGGGCGCCGCCAGCGTCGAAACCAAGGGGCCGCTGGAGGGCCATGTCGAGTTCGGCGGCCGCCAGCCGATCACGGGTCTGGCCGAGGACTGAGGCGACGGCGCGCGTGAGCGCGCTTCGGCTCCTGCCTCGGCGCCCGGATCACCGGCCGCGCGGGGGCCGGGGTCCCCGGCTCCGCGCGGCCAGCGATCCGCGGGCCTTTTTCTTCATCCGGGCCTGCCCGTCGCCCGAGGGCGCGGGGGCCAAGGGAGACCACCATGGAACGCAAAGAACCCACAGCCGAGGACGTCGTGATCGACCTGGGCGCGGCCAGCCGCGAAACCCGCGGGCCGTTCAACGGCATGGTCGAATTCAGCGGCCATCTGCCGGCGGCCGGCGTCGCCGAGGACTGAACCTGCGGCGAGGCGCGGTCTGCGCGTCTCGCCAACCGCCGCCAGGGAGCCGATGATGACCTATGGGTTGCGCCCCGGCGTCAGTTTCTGCGAGGCCGAAGGCCGGGTGATCGTCCTTGATGTCGTGGCGGACCGCTATTTTCAGCTGGGCCCCGGGCCGGCGACGTGTCTGCGCGCGCTCGTGGCCGGCGAGACCTCGGCTGGCGATGTGAGCGCCCTGGTCGCTTGCGGCCTCCTGGTCAAGGACGCCGAGGGCGCCCGGCGCGGCGTGGCGCCGTTCTGCTGGCCGCAGGCGCGCGGCAGCGTCGGCGAAGCGGCCCGGGCGGGCGGGCGGGCGCGGATGGTCGATCTGATCGGCGTGTCCGTGGCTCTGGCGCGCGCCTGGATGCTGCTGGAAACCTGGCCCTTCGCGCGGGTCCTGGCGCGGTTGTCGGCGCGCAAGCCGCGCCTGTCGATCCTGGGGCCTGGACCGGAGGCCGAGGCGTGGGCGGCTCGGTTCACCGCCTGCAGAAGCCTGTTGCCGCTCAAGGCCGTCTGCCTTCGCGACTCCCTGGCCCTGCTCGAATTCCTGGCCGACAAGGGTCTGGTCGCGGATCTGGTGATCGGCGTGGAGGTCGCGCCGTTCTCCGCCCATTGCTGGGTCCAGGCCGCCGACCAGGCGCTCAACGACACCGTGCTGCGGGTGCGCCGCCACACCCCGATCCTGGCGGTGTGATCATGCGGTTCCTGGCGGTCCCCGGCGCATCCCGCCTGTCCGCCGCCCCGAGCCGGGCGGCGCTTGCCGTGCGGCTGGCCCAGGCGGGACTGACATGCGTGACGGACGAGGAGGACCTGCTCCTGTTCGCCGACGCCAGCTTGCCGCTCCTGCGGCTGCCGGGCGCGCGGGGCGCGGTGCTGGGCCATGTCTTCGCCGGCGATCGGCGTCTGGACGACCTGTCGCCTCACCAGGTCGACATCAGCGAGAGCGGCGGCCGATGGCTGGTCGAGCGATGCTGGGGCCGTTATGTCGCCTTCGTTCTGGCCGGCCCGGGCCGCCGGCTGAGGGTGCTGCGCGATCCGTCCGGCGGCCTGTCCTGCTACAGGGTGGGCGATCGCCGCGCGCCGGTCTTCTGTTCGGACCTGGCCACGGCCTTGGCCGCCGGTCTGCCGCGGCCGGCGATCGACTGGCGCAGCGTCGCCCACGACCTGCTTTATCGTCGAGTGCGCGGCGCCCGCACGAGCCTGGTGGAAGTGGACGAGCTGCTGCCCGGCCTGACCTGGGCGTCCGATCCGCCAGGCGGCGCGACCGAGTTGGCCTGGGATCCCTGGTCTCATGCCGCCGCCGGGCGGCGGCTCAATTCGCCGGCTCAGGCCGCCGACCTGCTGCGCCAGGAGGTGGTCCGGTGCGTCGGCGCTCTGGGCGCGGCTTTTCCCCGCCTGACCCTGGAGCTGTCCGGAGGCCTGGACTCCTCGATCGTCGCCATGGGCCTCGCCGGCCACCAGGGCGCGCTGGCCGTCAACTGCGTATCGCCAGGCCCCGAGGGCGACGAGCGCGACTATGCCCGGGCCGCGGCGGCGGCGGCCCGTCTTGAGCTGGAGGAGCGGGTGCTGGGGACGGCCGGCTTCGATCCCGCCGCGGCGCCGACGCCCTGTCTCGCCCGTCCGGGGCGTCCGATGGTGTTGCGGTCGGCGCATGACGCGGTGCTGGACCATGTCGCGCGGCATGGGTCGCACGCCGTCTTCAACGGGGCGGGCGGCGACAGTCTGTTTTGCGCGCTCAACACCGCCGCCCCAGTGGTCGATCGATTCCGGACCGAAGGACCGAGCCTGGGGGTGTTGCGCACGATCGGCGACGTGGCGGCTCTGCACGGCTGCTCGATATGGACCGTCGCCCGTCTGGCGTGGCGATCGCGTCGCCGTCCGTTCGACGCGGCCAAGGGCGCGGACGCCGCCTTCCTGCGGGCCGAGGCCTTGCCGGCGGCCCTGGACCTGCATCCGTGGCTGGCGGCCGCGCCGCCGGACGCATCCCTGGCGCGCTTGCGCCATCTGGCCGCCATCACCTTCATCCAGGGCTATATCGAAGGTCAGGGGCGTTCGTCGACCCTGCCGACCGTCGCACCCTTGCTGGCCCAGCCGTTGCTCGAACTGTGCCTGCGGATCCCGACCTGGGAGTGGATGTCGGGCGGCCGTGACCGCGCCATTGCTCGGCTGGCCTTCGCCGGACGGGCGCCGGACGCCGTGATCTATCGCCGCTCCAAGGGCGCGATCGATCATTTCGTGATCGCTCTGTTCGAGGCCGGCCGCGCCCAGATCAGGATGCTGCTGCTGGACGGGCTTCTGGCGCAAAACGGGGTCATCGACGTCCCCGCCGTGGCCGCGGCCCTGGATCGTCCCGAACACCTGCGCGCCCGGGACGCTCACCGCTTGCTCGACCTGGCCGACGCCGAGGCATGGGCCCGGTCGTGGGCCATCCCGCCGGCGCCGGTCAGGGCGACGGCCGCGCCGACTTCATAGCCCGCCAGCGAGCATATTGTTCGGACTTGGCCGGATCGGGATCGACGTGGTCCTGCAGCCAGAACCGGAACCAGTCGAGATTGCGGGCATAGGCGGCGGCGCGATGGCGCGGCTGAACCAGAATGTGGGCCTCGTTGGGAAAGGCGTAGACCTCCGATGGCGTGGTCGAGCGCGACAGCCGGGCGATGAACTCCGGGATCAGGCGATATTCCTGTTCGGGCGTCTGGATCAGCATCGGCGCGCGGATCTTGTCGACATTGAAGGCGGGCGAGAGCGCGCGCCAAGCTTCGGGCGTGATGTCGGGCGGGCCCAGGCCCCAGACCTTGTTCAGCAGATCCGGGACGTCGCGGCCGGCCATGGCGTTGATCCAGTAGTAGGTCGGCTCGATCTGGGTCGAGGCGATCGAGGCCGCGGCCAGCAGGTTCGAGCGCGCCGCGATCCAGGTGGTGACCTCGCTGCCGAAGCTGAGCCCGCCCATGCCGACCCGCGACCTGTCGACCAGGCCCCGCTCGGACAGCAGGTCGATCGCCGCGGCGACCCCCGACAGGGCGGCGTTGTAGTCCGCCACCGCGTCGTAGACTCCGGGCGCGGACGGCGTCTTGTTGATGCACAAGGCCGCCACGCCGCCGTCGGCCAGGGCCGACAGCGGCCATTCGTCCCCTTCCCCGCCGCGCAGGAATCCGGCGCAGCGATAATAGGTGACGAACAGCGGCCAGGGCGTGGCCGGCGCGCCGGGACCTGGCCGCACCAACTGACCCGTGAACAGGCGGCCGGTCTTGTCCCGCCAGGTCAGGGCCTCGACGGTGGCGGGGCGTTGCGCCAGGTTCCGATTGGGCTCGGCCAGGACGGTCGCGGCGCCGGTGTCGAGCGCCCAGGCGACCAGGCGCGGCGGCTGGGCCGCCGAAGCGACCACGCAGACGGCTGTATGATCATCGACCGCGCAGGACGTCGGCACGACCCCGCCGCCATTGAGCAGGCCTTCTCCGGTGGCCACCGTTCGGACCCGGTCGTCGCCGACCCGCCAGGCCAGAAGGGTCTGGCGCTTGGCGGCGTCGAGGGTGCTCAGGATCACCTCGTCCCGATCTCCGCGCCAGGCCAGGCTCTCGATCCGCTCGCGACAGGCGCTGGCCGGGCAGGTCACGCGCCCGCCCTCCGGCCGCAGGATCTGCAAGACGCGTTCGGCCCCCTCGCCGGAGACCTGGGCGACGCCGCGGCCGGCCGGTGAAACGGCGCTGACGGTCGGGGTTCCGAGCACCTTGCCCAGGCTCGGCGCGGGCCCCAGGCCCGACGCGCTGACTTCCTGCGAGGTCGCCGCGCGCGGCGCCTGGGTGAGCGGATCGACGGCCAGGTAACGCCGGGGCTGGTCGGCCAGCAGCGGCGCGCGGTCGAACCAGCGGCCCACGAACCGTTGGCTGGCCAGGCGGCCTTCGATCTCGATGGCCGCGAACAGGTTCTGCGCCGGATCGACGCTGGCGTCGATCCGCACCCCCTCATCGCGCTGCCGGGCTTCGGCCTGGACGATCTCGTCGCGGGTGGCGCCGACCGCATAGACCAACAGGCCGTTGGCGGCCAGGCCGAAGGCGGAGACATTGGCCGGGTCGCGGGTCAGCCGCCGGGCGGCTCCGCCGTCGAGCGGCGCGCGCCAGACCTGCACCGCGCCGTCGATCAGGGCGCGGAAATAGACCGAGCGGGAATCGGGCGACCAGCGCGGCGCCTCGGCGTGCAGGATCCCGTAGTCCCGCCACAGGGCGTCGCCGCCGTCGGCCAGCCGGCGAGGCGCGGTCTTGCCGTCGAGGTCGACGATCCACCATGACAGATCCTGGCGATTGCGCTCGATCGAGGCCTGGTCCTGACGGAAGACGACCCGGCGTCCGTCGGGCGACAGGGCGAGGCTGGAGATGTCGACCGTCTCGATCAGGTCGCGCATCCCGGGGCCGGCGGCGGCCGGCCAGGCCGACAGCAGGGCGGCGAGGACCAACAGCAACCTCACCATGCCTTGGTGACCTGGAAGGCGATCAGCCGGCCGGCCGGACTGGCGTTGTCGGCGTCGTATCCGATCACCGAGCTGGGTGTGCGCAGCACCGCGAAGGGCGGATCGCGATCAAACAGGTTGGAGATCGACAGGCTGGCGCGAAGACCGGCTCGGGGTCCGGTCGAGACCGGAGACCGATAGCTCAGCTGCAGGTCGGTCGTGGTCCAGGCCTCGACGTGCTGGGCGGGGGTGATCGTCTGGTTGCGGTAGCCGTCGACGAAGTTGACGAAGCCGTTCAGGGCCCAGTCGCCCCGGCTCCAGCCGATCGCGCCGCGGGCCCGCAGCGGCGGGGGATTGCCGACGGTCCCCAGTACGTCGACGCGCGGCGCCGTGGGCGTGAAGCCCTGCTTGAGGTGGAAGATATAGCTGCCGGTCAGGCCCAGACTCAGTTGGCCGCCGCCCAGGAGGGTGTCGTAGCCAAGATCGAAATCGACGCCGTCCTGACGCACGACCGAGAGGTTCTGGACGCGAAGGTCGAGAATGATCTGCACGGCCGAGGCCGGGATGTTGTCGGGATTGTAGAGAAACGGCGTGGCGTAGTAGCCGGCGACCTTGGCCAGGGCCGGGGCGTCCTCGATCAGGCTGGCGTAGACCCCGCGATTGAACAGCACGTCGAAGGCCGCCGAGTTGGGATCGGCGATCCGGTCGCGATAGCGGATATTGTAGTAGCTGGCGCCGGCGTGCAGGCCCGGCAGCGCCGTGGGGCGCACCTCCAGGCCGGCGGTCCAGGTCTTGGCCCGCTCGGGGCCGATGTCGGCGGTGTTGCCCAGCAGGCCCAGCACCGTGGAGACCCCGGTCGGCGACTGCGGATCGGGAATGGTGATCGGCTGATAGGCCACGTAGCCGGGGCCCAGGATCTGTTCCTGGAAGCCTGGGGCGCGGAACGACGTCCCGTAGGATCCCCGCAGGGTGACGCCCTCGATCGGCCGCCAGTCGAGCCCGATCTTGGGGTTGGAGGTTGAACCAAAGCCGTCATAGCGCTCGACCCGGCCGGCCAGGGACAGGTCGATCCGGCGCACGAGCGAACCGCGCTCGCCGATGACGGGGATCAGCAGTTCGCCATAGGCCGCGGAGATTTCTCGGGACGGCGGATAGACGTTGGCGACGGCCTGGGGGGCCGCGTAGTAGACGTCGTTGAGCGAGGTCTGCTTGAAGCGCTCCTGGCGATGTTCGGCGCCGACGGCGAGTTTGACCGTTCCGGCGGGCAGGTCCAGCAACGCGCCGTCGAGCTTGGCGCCGACGAACCACACGTCATAGAGGCCTCGGCTGGAGGTGAAGCCGCGGACGGCGGCGATCGTCGCGCGATTGGTCGAGCCGGCGTCGCCGAACAGGTTGTAGGCGCTCGCCGGATTGGGATCGCTGACCGCGACGCCCAGACGGTTGCGGTTGATCATGTTGTCGGTGCGCGTGGATTCGGTCTGCTCGCCAAAGCCCGCGGTCACCGTGCCCGACCAGCCGTTCAGCCGCGCCACGGCGCCGACCACCCCGTTATAGGCCCGCACCGTTCCCGACGAGGTCGTGGGGCCAAGGTCCCCGGTGAAGTTGTAACGCAGCGAGATCGGCTGGCCCGTGCCCAGCGGGTCGACATAGAAGGGATTGCCCGGAGATACGGTCACCGCCTGCAGGTCGGGGATCACCCGGCTGTCGAACTTGCGCTGCGCCCAGAGCAGATCGCCAAAGACCGTCACCCGCGCGTTGAGATCCTGACGGATCGCCGCATAGGCCGAATGGCGGGTCTGGCGCGGCAGAAGGTCAGCCTGGGCCCAGGCGTCGCCGCGATTGGCCTGATCGGCCGCCAACTGGACGGCGGCCAGATTGCGACCGTTCTGACCCGCCGGAATCGCGAAGTTGCGGCCGCCGGCCACGATGGTGCCGGGGCCGGCGTAGGTCGAGCGATAGTCCAGACCGCCCAGACCGCTGAGATTTTCGCTGGCGTAGTCGCGGTCGGCGGCGGCCAGGCGGTCGCGCCGATAGACCTCGTAGGCGATCACCGCGTGGCCGCTGGACCAGCGGCGACCGAACAGTTGGCTGGCTTGAGACTCGTTGAACCCGTCGGCCGCGCCGTAGCGCAGGCTGGTTTCCGCGCCGTCGAAGGCTCGCCGGGGCGCCAGATTGACCACGCCGGCCACGGCGTCGGAGCCATAGAGGGCCGAGGCGCCGTCGGCCAGGACCTCGACCCGCTCGATCACGCTGGAGGGCACCAGCGACAGATCCGCGAAGGTTCCGGAGACCCCCCCGAGCGCGGGCCTCACGCCGTCGATCAGCACCAGCGTCGAACTGGGGCCCAAGCCGCGGAGATTGACGCTGGAGCCCTTGGCGATGTTGTTGCCCGCTCCGTTGCGAATGCTCATTCCGGCGGTGGCGTCATTGGGGCCGCCGCCATAGTTCTGCGGCAGAGCCTGGACGATCTGTTGGGTGGTGGCGTAGCCGCTGGCTTCGATGTCCCTGCGGGTGATGGCGATCAGGTTGGAGCCCACCGGCGCCGCGCCCCGAATCCGGGTGCCGGTCACCACGATTTCCGACAGGCTTTCAGCGGCGGCGGGTTGCGGCTCCCCCGGGGCGGCGGCCTGCAGAACCAACACCGCGCCGACCGGGGTGACCTTCAGGTTCTGGCGGGCCAGCAGGGCGTCATAGGCCTGTTCGGCGGTGTAGCGGCCCTTGAGGGCCGGGGCGGTCTTGTCGCGCACCAGGCTGGAGGAGACCACGACCTGGCGGCCGCTGACGCGGGCGACCTCGCCCAGGGACTTGCCCAGGGCTTGGGCGGGCAGGTCATAGTCGCGCGTCGCCTCCTGGGCCGGGGCCGGCGTGGCGGCGACCAGGGCGAGGGCGGCGGCTCCGATCAACAGGCCGTGGCGATGTGAGACGTGATGGTGGTTGAACATGAAAGCCCCCAAACCCAAGGACCGCGCCGATCGCGGTCTGTCTGGGGGCCTTGACGAGATCGCCGCGGGCGACCTCCCAAAAAACTTTCACGGTTTCAGAGAAAATGCGTCATGCCGCCTTGCGGGCGAGCAGCAGTTCGCCCTGCGGGGTCTGGGTGAGGGTCAGGCCAAACGCGGCGGCCAGGGCCTTGGCCAGCTCCTCGGGGCGCGTGACCCGGAAGCCGCCGGTGACGCGCAGGCGGCCGAGCGACGGGTCCGCCAGGCGGATCTTGCGAACTCCGTAGCGGTTGGCCTCGGCGACGACCTCGCCCAGCGGCGCGCCGTCGAAGGCGCGAAGGCCGCTGGGCCAGTCGCGGCCGGCGGTCGCGGCTGGGCGCGGCGTGGCGGCCCCGCCCTGTCCGATCGTCACCTGCTGACCAGGCTGCAGACGCAGCGACCGAACCGGAATGGGGCCCGACCCGGGCTGGGCCAGGGCGATGTCGAGTCCGCCGCTCATCGCCGCGACCTCGAGGGCCTGGTCGTCTCGGCGCGCGAGGTCGAAGACCCCGCGGTCGGCGGCGATGCGGATCGCGCCGGCCCGCACCGCCACCGGGCCGGTCGTCTGAACGCGGGCCCGGCCGCGCTCCAGCCGCAGCTGCGGGCGGCCGTCTCTCGAGCCGGCGACCAGGCGGCTGTCGGTGTCCAGGGTGACCAAGATCCCGTCGGCCAGGGCCACGGTGCGGATCTCGCCGACCGCGGTGTCGTACCGCTCGCCGCCCAGGTTCGACCAGGGCGCCCGGCCCTGGATGAGAACGGCCAGGGCGATCGCGCCCGTCAGGCAGACCGCCAGGGCGCCCCACAGGGCCGGCGGCGGCCCGGCGCGGCGGGCGCGGCTGGTGCGGATGCGCAGGTCGGCCAGGCGGGAGTGGCCCAGGATCGCCGACTCGTCGAACCGCCGGACCAATTGGTCATAGGCGCGCTGGTGGACCGTCGTGGCCCGCCAGGCGTCGAAATCCTCGCGCGCGGCCTCGCCGCCGGGTCCTCGCATGCGCGCGAACCAGGCCGACGCCTCGCGGCGCAGCCGCTCTTCTTCCCCCGTGTTCATCGCAACAGTCTAGAGCCGGCTCAACGCGCGGTCGATATGGGCGATGGCCTTCATCATCTGCTTTGTGACCCCGCTTTCGCTGAGACCGACGATCTGGGCGATCTCGACATAGGACTTCCCGTCCAGTCGATGCAGCAGAAAGATCTCGCGGGTCTTTGGCTTGAGCCCCATCACCGCGGCTTCGTAACGCGCCAGGGTCTGGCGGGCGACCAGCGCCTGGTGTGGATCGCCATCGTGGGCGGGGTGGGCTTCGGGGTCGAACGGGGCGTGGCCGCGTTCGTATCGGCCCGCCGCGCTCTTGGCGCGGTCGCGCAGCAGATTGCGGGCGATGCGCTGAAGATAGGCCTCGGGATTGAGCAGCGCCTGCCTGTCCACGATCCGGGTCAGGCGCAGGAAAGCCTCCTGAGCCAGATCATGGGCGTCCTGGTGACTGGCGCGCCGGGTCAGGAAACGGATCAGGCGCGGCGCCTGGCTCCGAAAAAGGGCGTCGAGCTGGGCGCGCCCGGCGGGAACCGGCTCGTCCGTCCGGACCGGCTCGAGGACTTCGACGGTCATTCAAGACCGTCCTGGCGCGCCGTTCGGCCTGGCCCTTGCTGTTCCAACTCTGCCTGCACCATCCGCCTCCTGATGAGGCGGGAACCGGCGAGGGCCGGCCCGATGAGACTCAAGCTTGAGTGAGGGGCGGCCGTCATCGACGGCGCCGCGCGCAGCACACCGGTCGATCCGGGGCGGAGCCGGACGCGAAGCGGTTGGTTCAAGCGAGGTTCTCACGCCTCGACGCCGCGCTTTCAGCGGCGTGGCCCGAGTCTAGAACAAGGGTTTGCGGAATGGCAAGGCGGGGGATGGCGCGGGGCGCGCCGGGAGCGCGCCCGCCAAACGAAAAGGCGTGGGGCGCGCGGATCGCCTGGCCGGCGGTCGCCCTACGACGCCGCGGCCCCGTCGATCGCCCGCATCACGACCGGAATCATCGCCAGAAGACGTTCCTTCGACACGCCGTCGCGCGCCTGCACGGACAGGCCGTGCAGCACCGCGGCGTAGTAGTCGCCGATCATCTGGGGGTCGGCCTCGGGGTTCAACTCGCCTTCGGCCGCCGCGCGCTCGATCCGCTCCACCAAGGACGCGGTGCGGCGAAGGCGATAGTCGGCCAGCCACTGGCGCACGCCCGCGTTTTCGTTTGTGCAGTTGGTCGCCGCCGACACGACCATGCAGCCGCGCGGACGATCCTGGCTCGTGTAGGTTTCGACCGCTTCACGCAGAATGCGCTCGATCGCCCGGCGGGCGGTCGGCTCCTGCTCCAACGCCCGCGTGGCGAAACCGCCCTCCTGCGCGTCATAGAGCGCCACGGCCTCGCGAAACAGCGCCTCCTTGGACCCGAACGCGGCGTAGATGCGGGCCGAGGCCAGACCCAGCGTCGAGACGAGATCGGCCATCGACACGCCTTCATAGCCACGCGACCAGAAGGCGTCGCGCGCCTTGGTCAGCGCCTCGTTCCGGTCGAACTCCCGCGGCCGTCCCGCCATTCGAAGCCCCATTCTTGATCAAGCAGCAAATAATTGCCTTGACAGGCAAAGGCAAGGCTTCATTCTTTAGTGATCGACAAAGAATCCTTGGAAAGGGAACGGCATGAGCACATCGGGTCAGGCGGGGCTGACGGCGGCGACAGGGGTTGGAGCAAGACGGGGGGCGGCCCTGGCGCTGCTCGCCTACGCCCAGCTCATCTACTCGCTCGACATCAACATCGTTTTCGTGGCGCTGCCGCAGATCGGCGCGGGCCTGGGCTTTTCCGGCCAAACCCTGCAATGGGTGGTCAGCGCCTACATGGTCCTCTGCGGCGGGTTCCTGCTGTTTGGGGGGCGCGCCGCGGACCTGATCGGTCAGCGACGCATGTTCATCTTCGCGCTCTGGCTCTACGCGCTGTCGTCGCTCGCCGGCGGTCTCGCCGGGTCGCCCGGGATCATCATCGCCGCGCGCGCGGTGCAGGGGATCGGGGCGGCCTTCCTGTTCCCGGCGACGCTGTCCCTGATCAATCGCCTGTTCGCCGAAGGCCCCGCGCGCAACCGGGCGCTCGCCGTGTGGGGGGGCTCGGGCGCGAGCGGGCTGACGGTCGGCGCCTTGGCGGGCGGCTTCCTGACCGCCGCGTGGGGCTGGCCGGCCGTCTTCTACGTCAATGTCGTGCTGGCCGGCGTCGCCATTGTCGCCGCCTTCTTCGTCATTCCGCCCGACCCCAAGCGGCATGAGCGACGCAGCTTCGACCTGCCGGGCGCGCTGACGGTTTCGATCGGCGCGACGCTGCTGGTCTTCGCGCTGGTGCAGGGACCGGAGTTCGGCTGGACATCGCCGGCGATTCTGTGGGCCCTGGCCCTCGCTGCGATCTTTCTGATCGTCTTCGCCGCGATCGAAGCGCGAAGCGCCGATCCGCTGATGCCGCTGCGGCTGTTTCGCAACCGCAGCCTCGTCGCCGGGATGACGATCACCTTCCTCTACATGAGCACCTTCGGCGCGCTGCCTTATTTTCTGACCGTGTTCTTCCAGAACGTCCGCGGCTTCACGGCGCTTCAAACCGGCTTTGCGTTTCTCATCCCGTCCATCGCCATCGCCGCCGGGACCCAGGTCGGCGAACGGCTGGCGACGCGGTTCTCGACCCGCGCCACGCTGATCGGCGGCATGATCGTCGGGGCGTTTGGCGCGGCCTGTCTCGTCGCGGGCGCCGGCGTCGACAGCCCCTATCTGGCCATGGCGCCGGGACTGGTCCTGTCCGGCGTCGGTCAGGGCGTCGTGTGGACCGGCATGTGGATCGCCGCCGCCTCCGGCGTCCATCACGACGAGCAAGGCGTCGCCTCGGGCATGGCGTCCACGACGCTCAGCGTCGGCAACGCCATCGGCCTGGCCGTGCTGATCGCCGCGGCCAATCGCCATGTCGGCGGACTGTCGGGCCAGGCCCTTCGGACGGCCGTCGCGGACGGCGTCCAACTGGCGTTCTGGCTCGCGGCCGCCGGCATTCTCGTGAGCGTTCTTGCGGTGTTGGCTCTGCGTCGTCAGACGCCCGCGCCGGCCGGCGAATGACCTGAAGGGGGCGACCCAGGCGGCGGCTTTTCGACAAGAGGACCTGGACGCCCCTTGTCGGGCCCCTTCCCCGGGGGGCTAAGTCGCCGCCGCGGCGTCGAAACGCCGCCGCGCCTTGTCGATCTCGACGATGTTGGCCGACACCCAATGTCCCAGCGCCATGATCGGCTCGCGCAGGGAGTCGCCCATCGGCGTCAGCGAATATTCCACCTTGGGCGGGATGGTCGGGAACACTTGCCGGGCCACGAAGCCGTCGCGCTCCAGGCCGCGCAGGGTCAGCGTCAGCATGCGCTGGGAGATGCCGTCGATCGCGCGCTGCAGATGGCTGAACCGCATGGCGCCGTCGCCCAGCGTCATGATCGTCAGGATGCTCCACTTGTCGCCCACCCGGGCGAGGATCTCGCGCACCGGGGTGCAGCTATCAGCCGTGTGCCTTTGTTCCAAAAAAGTGCCTCCTTGTCCGATTTCCGACACCGCATCATTTGTGCGGTCGTTACGAAAAGTAACCGGAAAAGGGTCCCCTACTCCATGCTCAGGCTCGCACTCATCATCGGCAGCGCCCGCCCCAATCGCTTCGCCGACATTCCCGCCCGATGGATCGCCGCCGCCGCCGCCAAGCGCGAGGATTTCACGCTCGACGTCCTGGACCTGCGCGACCAGAACCTGCCCTTCTACGAGGAGCCGGCGCCAGCCCTGTTCACGGGCGGGGTCTTCACCGCCCCCGCAGCCGAGGCGTGGCGCCACAAGATCGGCCAGTATGACGGCTTCATCGTCACGGCCGCCGAATACAATCACGGTCCCACGGCCGTGCTGAAAAACGCCTTTGATTCCGCCGCGTTCGAGTGGCGGCGCAAGCCGATCGCGTTCGTCGGCTACGGCACCGTCGGCGGCGCGCGCGCCATCGAGCACCTGCGCGGCGTGGCGATCGAGCTCTACTTGGCGCCGATCAAGCCCGAGGTGAACATCTCCATGGAGCCGTTCCGGGGCGTTCTGCAGGAGGGCAAGAGCCTCGACGACTATCCCTATCTGGGCCAGAACCGCGATGCGCTGTTCGACGAGCTGGTATGGTGGGCCGCGGCGCTGAAGGCCGCGCGCGACGCTTAGGCGCGCGGGTCCGGCCCTCTCCCGAGAGGCTCGGAGAGGGCCGGACCTGGAGAACGCTCAAGCCGACCAGGCCGACAGGAGCGTCAGCGCGATGTGGACCGGATCGTCGCCCCGTCGTCGGCGACGACGGGGGCGAGCTGATCGGTCGGCGCTGTTGCGCTTGGGAAGGGTATGGGCGGGGGCTAGCGAGGGTCGATCGGGGCGGCCCAGCCCCGGCCCCAGAGCACGAAGATCGACAGCGCCAGGAGGACGACATTGGCCGGCGCCAGGCTCGTCTCGCCGCGCGACAGGTGGAACGCCAGGGCGAGCGTTTGCAAAACGACGAGCCCCAGGGCGGCCGCCACGCCCAGGCGCGGCTTGATGCGGGTGGCGGCCGGCAGGAGCACGCCAAGACCGCCGGCCATGTCGACGACGCCGGTGAACAGCACCAGATGGGGATGGTCGCCGGCCCAGGGCATCATCAGCGAGAGCCTGGCCACGGGCGTGGTGAGTTTCAGGAAACCCGCCCCCACGAAGGCCACGGCGAGCAGACCTTGCACGATCCAGAGGGCGACCGACAGCAGACGGTTGGGCCGGGGGGGCGTGGAAGCGGCTTCGGCGGACATCGGACGTTCCCTTTCGAGCCAGCCGGATTGGGTCGCGGCTGGCACCGAAAGCGATAGACCTTCACGATCATCCGAAATACCGATAAAGATGCGATGAAATATATCTGATATTTCGATGATGTCGGGCGGAGAGCAGCCGGGTGGAGGGACTGACGCTTGATCAATTGGCGGTCTTCGCCGCCGTGGTCGACGCGGGCAGTTTTTCGGGCGCGGCGCGGCGGCTCAACCGCGCGCAATCGGCTGTCACCTACGCCGTGCAGCATCTCGAAGCGCAGACCGGGACCGAACTGTTCGACCGCTCGGCCTACCGACCCAGCCTGACCCCGGCCGGCCGTGCGCTGCTGCCGCGTGCTCGGCGGGTCCTGGAGGGCGTCGCCGATTATCGTCGCCAGGCCCGGAGCCTGCTGGCCGGGGCCGAGCCGCGGATCACCCTGGCGGTCGATGTCGTCGCCCCGGCCGTGATCCTGACCTCGGCGCTGAAGGCCTTCAAGACCGCCTTTCCAACCGTCGAGGTCGCCATTCTGGTCCAGCCCATGGACGCCACGCTGAGCGTCCTGCGCCAGGGGATCGCCGACATGGGGGTCATCGTCGACGTGCCCGGGACGGACCTCATGGAAGGCCTGGAGCGCGTGGCCTGCGGTCGCCTGAGCAGTTTGCTGGTCGCCGCCCCCGATCACCCCCTGGCCCGAATGAAGGGGCCCGTTCGCCGGGACGATCTGCGAGACCATGTCCAGATCCTGCTGTCGTCCGGAGCAGAGGCCAGCGGGACGAAGGACTGGGGCGGGCACGCGGTCAATCGCTGGCGCGTCAACGATCTTGGCCTAAGGCGGAGCCTGCTGCTGGAGGGCCTGGGATGGTGCAGCATGCCCCGGCATTTCGTCGCCGAGGACCTGGAGGCCGGGCGTCTCATCGCGCTTCGGCTGGATCCCAGGAGCGTCGCCGAGCAGCCTCCGGAGTTCCCGCTCAGCGTCGCCCATCTCCGGTCCAAGGTGCTGGGGCCGGCCGGCATGTGGCTGAGGAACCGCATGAGCGGGTTGGATCAGCCTGCGATCGGCTCGGAGATATCGGGCGGCGGTGCGGGGCCGGCGCTCTGACCAGCGATCGTTTCAATGTCCGTCGCGGGCGGTTGGCGAACATGAAGCACAGCTGATTTGGAGACCCGGTCGCGCCAGAAGGACGTTGCCGACCTCCAGCATCCACCCCTCCATGCCGACCTGAAAGTCTGCAGCGCCGGCCGGACAGCGCCAATTGCAACTCGGGCTCATCCTGCTCATTACCCTTATTCATTAGACGAACCCGGGACCGCGAACGGATCGTCGAATGACGATCAGGTCACTGGACAATGCATGAGCGCCGAGGACACGACGGCGATAAAGGCGATCTCGGCGTTGCGCGGACTTTTTCCTCCGGCGGTCGCTGTCGCCGCCCGCTCGATCGCGCTCGACGCCGACGCACCGGAGGCTATACGGCGTCGGCATCGCAGGAGCGGCCGGCTTTGCGCGGCCGACGCTCTGGCGGTCCTGGCCATCTCGCCAACGCTGAGAGAACACCCCGCGCCGACCTGGCCATCGGACGCGGCAGGCAGCATCAGCCATTGCGAGGACCTGGCCTGCGCGGTTGCGGCGCAGGCCTCCCAGGTGGTCGCCCTCGGCGTCGATATCGAAGCGGCCCGCCCCTTGATCGAGGGGGCGGAACTGGTCTGCGGCGACGCGGAACTGGACCACTTCGACACCCTGCCCCCACTCCCCGCCGGTAACTGGCCCCTACTGACGTTCTCAGCCAAGGAGGCCTTCTACAAATGCCAGTATGCGGTGACCGGCCGCCTGCTCGACTTCCGCGACTTCGAGATCCGTTTCGACATTCACGCGCCGGCGACGGGTCGCTTCACTCTGCGGCGAACCCGACCCTTGCCGATCCCCGACCACCTCGACCTGGACATCGAAGGACGCTGGGCGGCGGATCGTTCGCATGTCTACACCGCCGCCTGGATCACGCGCCCCGCGCCCTGATCGAACAATTTCGGACCTCATCGTCTCAAGTCCTCGGATGCGCGCCCGGTTGCCGCACCGCAAAAGCCGATATACCCAAATAGAAATTCCAACGATCAAGCAACCGAACCTCGGTCGCAATCGAAGGATAGAAAACTATTCATCGAATACGGGACGCAAGTCGCTGCACGACTTGGCGTGATCGCCTCCGCACAATCGAACGCGGAGATCGACGACGCACGCCAGCCACACAGAGCAAGGTGATCATGACCATCTTCGCCACCGCTTCCTTCACGTCCGCCCTGGCCGGCGCGCCGCCGCAGGGGACCCTGGCCGCGCTGCTCCTCGCCCAGGCCGAGGCCGCGCCCCGCGCCGTCGCCCTCATCGAGGGCGAAGCCCGGCTTACGACCAGCGATCTCGTCGATCGCGCCAGCCGCGTCGCCGCCCAGCTGATCGCCGCGGGCGCGGTCAATGACACGGTCGTGGGCCTGTTCGCCGAGCCGTCGGCCGCCCTGATCACCGGGCTGTGGGGGATCGTGCTGTCTGGCGCGGCCTATCTGCCGTTGGCGCCCGACTATCCCGAAGAGCGCCTGCGGCTGATGATCGAGGACAGCCGCCTGCGGATCGTGCTCTGCCAGGCCCGCTTCGCCGCCACGGTGGAGACTTTCGCGCCGCCCGGCACGACCGTCGTGGTGATCGAGGACGCCCTGGCCGCCGGCGGCGAGGATTTGTCTCGCCGCGCGCCGGCGCTGTCGGGCCCGCGCGACCTAGCCTATGTCATCTATACCTCCGGCAGCACCGGCCGCCCCAAGGGGGTGATGATCGAGCAGGCCAGCATCGTAGGGCAACTGCGATGGCTGGCGCGCGAACACGGCCTCGTCCCCGGCCAGATCCTTCTGCAAAAGACGCCGATCAGCTTCGACGCGGGCCAGTGGGAGCTTCTGGCCCCGGCCCTGGGCGTCACCATTGTGGTCGCCCCGCCGGGCGCCCATCGCGATCCCGACCTGCTCATCGACCTGGTGGTCAGCCATGGGGTCACCCTGCTGCAGGTGGTCCCTACCCTGCTGCGGGCCCTGGTCGAGACCGAGCGACTGGACCGCTGCCACACGCTGGCGCGAGTCTTCAGCGGCGGAGAGGCGCTGTCCAACGGCCTGGCCCGCGCCACGTTGGACGCCCTGCCCTGGGCCAGCCTGATCAATCTCTACGGCCCGACCGAGTGCACCATCAACAGCTCCAGCTGGCGCGTCGAGCCAAGCGCCCTCAGCGATCCGGCCGCGTCGGTGAGCATTGGCCGCCCAGTCGCCGATACGACCTACCATGTCCTCGACGCCGACCGCCGGCCCGTGGCGCCCGGCGCCGTGGGCGAGCTGTGGATCGGCGGCGCGCAGCTGGCGCGGGGCTATCTTCACCGGCCCGACCTGACGGCCGACCGCTTCATCCTCGATCCCTTCCGACCGGGCGTCGCCGACGCGCGCCTCTACCGGTCCGGCGACCTGGTCTTCGCCGCGCCCGACGGCGCCGTACAGTTCGTGGGCCGCGCCGACGACCAGGTGAAGATCCGAGGCTTCCGCATCGAGCTGGATGAGGTGCGCCTTGCCATCGAGGCCCACGACTGGGTCAAGACCGCCGTCGTCGTCGCTCAGGACGACGCTCGCGGCGACAAGAACCTGATCGCCTATGTCGAACTCAGCCCGCGCGAGGCGGCGCTGATGGACCAGGGCCGGGCCGGCGCTCATCACCAATCCAAGGCCAGCCGCCTGCAGGTCCGGGCCCAGCTCTCCAATCCCGGCCTCAAGCGCGACGCCGAATTGGACGGCCTCGTCAGCATCGACCTGCCTGGCGACCAGGCCTCTCCCGCCCAACGCCGCCGCGCCTTCGCCCGCAAGACCTATCGCTTCTTCGAAGGCGGAGCTGCGGCCCTGACCGAGGTCGAGGCGCTGCTGAGGCCCAAACCCGTCTTGGTCGCACCCCGTGCGCCTGAAGGCGTCTCCTTGTCCGAACTGGGGACTTTGCTGCGCGAGTTTGGCCAGCACCACAGCCCCGAGCGGCTGCTGCCCAAATACGCCTATGCCTCCCCCGGCGCGCTGTACGCGGTGCAACTGCACCTGGAAATCACAGGCGTGACGGGCCTGGCCGACGGAACCTATTACTACCATCCGGTCGATCACCGGCTCGTCCGGGTGGCGAAGGCGACCTCGTCCGCGCCGGGCGTCACGGTGCATCTGGTGGGCCGCCGCCCGGCGATTTCGGCGGTCTATCGCAGCAACGTCCAGGAGGTCCTGGAATTGGAGGCGGGCCACCTGTTGGGCCTGTTCGACGACGTGCTGGGCGAGCAGGGCCTGGCGATCGGGACGCCGGCCGAGCACCACCCGGTCGCCGCCGCCCTGACCACCAGCCAAGACGACGTCTATCTGGGCGCGTTCCCCCTGACCTCGCTGGGCGCGCCTGCGCAGGCGCGGCATCTCGTCGCCCACGTCCAGTCGCTGGACGGACGCCTTGAGGGCCTGACGCCGGGCCAGCATCGGCTGGGCGCCGACGGCGCCTTCGTCCGCGTCGCCGAGGGCCAGATCGAACGCAAGCACGTCATCGCCATCAACCAGCAGGTCTATGACCGGGCCAGCTTCGGCCTGACCCTGACCAGCGACAACCCGCAAGCCTGGCTGCGCTACATCGAGCTGGGCCGGTGGCTGCAGCGTCTTCAGCAGAACGGCCTGTCCCTGGGGCTGATGTCGTCGGGCTATTCGTCCAGGACCAGCGAGGACCTGCCGTCGGCCCGTCGCATCGCCGCCCTGCTGGGCCGCGAGGTCGGCGCCTCCTACTTCTGCGTCGGCGGACGGCTGTCTCAGAGCCAGATCGACAGCCAGGGCATGAACGAGGACGCCGTGCACATGCAGGGCCCGGCCGAGCTGATCGCCGCCGACCTGCGCCGGCTCCTGCCGCCTTACATGGCCCCCAGCCGCCTGGTCATCCTCGACGCCCTGCCCTTGACCGCCAACGGCAAGGTCGACCGCAAGGCGCTGGAGGCCCGCCGCGACCTGCTGGGCGGGACCGACGCCCGTCCGCACGTGGCGCCCCGCACCCCCGGCGAAGAAACGATCGAGGCGATCTGGCGCACGGCCCTCAAACGGGACCAGGTTTCGGTCGAGGACGACTTCTTCGCCCTGGGCGGCAACTCCCTGACCGCGGTGTCGCTGATCCACCGGATCAACGCGGCCCTCGGCGCGCGACTGAAGCTGCAGGCGCTGTTCGAAGCCCCGACGATCGCCGCCCTGGCCCGCAAGGTCGAGGCGGGCGAGGAGCACCAGGCCTCGCGCGCCGCGCCGCTGCGGGCGCATGGGACCGGCCGTCCGGTCTTCTGCTGGCCGGGCCTGGGCGGCTATCCGATGAACTTGCGCGCGCTGGCCAGGGGCCTCGGCGGCGAGCGTCGGGTCTTCGGCCTGCAGGCGCTGGGGATCAACGCCGGCGAGGTCCCGCACGGCGACATCCAGGCCATGGCCGCCGCCGATATCGAGACCCTTCGCAAGATCCAGCCCTCGGGCCCCTACACCCTCTGGGGTTATTCCTTCGGCGCGCGCGTGGCCTTCGAGACCGCCTACCAGCTGGAACAGGCCGGCGAGACGGTGGAGGCCCTGCACCTGATCGCGCCGGGCTCGCCCAGGCTGGACCTGCCAGCGACGCCCGCCGGCCCGCGCTACGACAATCCCAGCTATCAGGCGATCCTGTTCTCGGTTTACGCCGGCGCCCTGGATCATCCGGACCTGGCCGCCTGGCAAGTCGAGGTCCGCGACGACGCCAGCCTGGCCGCCTTCGTCTCGGCGCGCTTTGGCCTGGACGCCGACCTGGCCGTGCGCATCGCCGCCATCGTCCGGGCCACCTACCAGTTCCGCTACAGCTTCGAGGAGCTGGATCGCCGCCGCATCGCCGCGCCTGTCACCCTGATCAAGGCCCGAGGCGACGACTACGCCTTCATCGAGGGCGTCAGCGGCTACAGCGCGACGCCGCCCAGGGTGATCGAGCTGGATGTCGACCACTACGCCTTGCTCAAGCCCGATGGCGTCGCGGCCCTGGCTCGCGCTCTGGCTGAACCTGCCCGCATCGTCCCCATCCCCATACGCGTCGTCGAGGAGGTCTGACCGATGCCCCACGTCAACATCAAGCACTTCCCCCGCGACCTCGATCCCGAGGCCCAGAAGGCCCTGGTCGAGGGGCTCGTCGGCTTGATCACCCAGGCGTTCGACGTGAGCGAGACCACCGTCTCCGTCGCTCTCGAACCCGTGGAGCCCGCAGCCTGGCGCGATCGCGTGGTGCTTCCTGAATTGCACAACCGGTCCGACCTGCTGGCGCGCCGTCCCGCCTACGACATCGCCTGAAAGAGGACGCCATGCCCCAGATCGATCCTCAGCGCCTGGCCGAGCGGCTTGTCCTGGCGCCCGAGGTCCACGCCGCGCTGGCGTCCGGCCGCCCCGTCGTGGCGCTGGAATCCAACGTCATCACCCATGGTCTGCCCTATCCCGACAATGTCGAGACCGCCTTGGCCGTCGAGGCCGCCGTGCGGGCCGGCGGCGCGGTTCCGGCCACGATCGCCATCGAGGACGGCCACCTGCTGGTGGGCCTGGATCGCGAGACGATCCAGCGCTTCGCCACCGAGCCCGGCATCCCCAAGGTGTCCAGCCGCGACCTGCCTTTCGCCCTGGCGCGCGGCGGCAAGGGCGCGACCACCGTCGCCTCGTCTCTGGCCATCGCCGAGCTGGCGGGCATCGCCGTCTTCGCCTCGGCCGGGATCGGCGGCGTGCATCGCGGCGCGGCCCAGAGCTGGGACGTCTCGGCCGATCTCGTGCAGTTCACCCGCTCGAAGGTCGCCGTGGTCTGCGCCGGGGCCAAGACGATCCTGGACCTGGGCCTGACCGTCGAGGTGCTGGAGACGCAAGGCGTGCCGCTGGTCACCTACGGCTTCGACGAGGTGCCGGCCTTCTATTGCCGCTCCAGCGGCGTGCCGAGCCCGCAGCGTCTTGACGACATGGCCACCATCGCCAGGGCCGTCGACCTGCACTGGGCCCTGGGCGGAACCGGCGGCGTGCTGGTGGCCGCGCCGATCCCCGAGGCCGACGCCTTGGACGGCGAGGCCATCGAGACGGCCATTCTTGACGCCATCGCCGCCGCCGAGGCCGAAGGGATAGCCGGCGCGGGCCTGACCAAGCGGCTGATGCGGGCGGTCGACGCGGCCACCGACGGCCGCTCGTCCAGGGCGAACGCCGCCGTGCTGGTCCACACCGCCCATCTGGGCGGCAGGCTGGCGGCGGCCTATGCGGCCCTGGCGCCCAGCCGGCCGCAACGCGCCGCCGCGGGGGTGCTGGCCTGATGAGCGCTAACGTCGTCGAGGCGCTGCTGGCCGACCGCGCCTACCACATCGAATTCAACGGCCATCTGACCAACCACGCCAAGCACGCGGTCGTCGCCCTGGCCGGCCTGGGGGCCGCGCCCGAGCAGGTGCGGGCCTATTACGAGAACTACGCCCGGCTGACGACCTACGGCTACGGCCTGGAGCCGGCCCGCACATCGGACCTGGTGGTCACCCGCGAGACCTGGCGAGACTTCCTGGGCCGGCGGCGGGGCTTTTCGGCCCTGTGCGCCTTCTTCGACGCCGAGGCGCAACGCCTGGGCCTGGACGGCGTGGTGGCGATCTACGGCCCCGAACTCCTGACCGGTTGGATCGGCGCCTTCACCCACGCCACCATCCACCTGGGCTGGGCGCTGGACGCCGGCGGCCGCTGGATGGCGATCGAAGGCTTGGCCTACATGGTCTTCACCCACGTCCCGGCCCATGCCGAGCGCGCCGCGCCCGACCCGGCCGCCGCCGCCGACGCATCGCCCCATGACAGCCTGCTGCGGATCGCCCGGACCTGGCATGCCGATCCGTCGGTGGCGCAACAGGTGCAGGCGGCCCTGGCCGACACCGCCTCGCCCGCCGCCCGCGCGATCCATCCGGAACTGGCGCGCTCGGGTCTGCAATACCGCATCGCCCGCAGCGCCGCCCAGGGCCACCCGCTGATCTACGGCCTGGCGCCCTGGGCGTCGCGCCCGCCGCAAGCCGAGGACTGGGAGGCGCTGTTCGAGGCCGTCACCCTGCTCTATCTGGCCTTCCCCGGCGACTTCGTGCTGCTGCACCTGATCACCGCCCTGCACGCGGTGGAGACCATCGCCGCGCGCCTGGCGCCGACGGAGGCCCTCGCCGCCTACCAGGGCTACTGGGTCGGGGCGCTGGGCGTGGCTTTCGGCGAGAAGCTGATCCCCAAGCCGGAAAAGCTGGAGGCCCTGGCCAAGGCCCTTCAGGGACGCGACGACCTGGAAAGTCCCGAGCGGGCCGCCGATTGGCGCGCGACCATCGATCGCGCCGTGCTGGAGGAGGAGGAGCACAATCCCAAGCTCGCCTACGTCCTGCAAAAGCTGTGGCGACGATCCGGCGGGCGGACGCTCTATCGCGTCGCCGCGGCCCAGTTCACCAAGACCCCGCTTCTGCCCCCCAGCTTCGAGCAGCCGGCCGACGACGAGGCCTGAAGGAGACCGCCATGCCCCTGGATCAAGCGCCCGTCTTGTCCCGTCCGTCGATCGAGGCGGGCCTTCTGGTGTTGCCCCAGACACGGCAGCTGCGCGCCCTCCATACGGTCGTCCGCGACCGCACCGCCTCGCGCGCCGCCTTCGTGCACTACAGCGGCCGCATCATCCGCCTGCTGCTGGAAAACGCCCTGGGCCTGCTGCCGCTGGAGCCCAAGACCGTCGAGACGCCCGTCGGCCGCACATACGAGGGCCTGGCCTTCGCCGAGCACATCTGCGGGGTGTCGGTGATCCGAGCCGGCGAGAGCATGGAAGGCGAGCTGCGCGCCATCATTCCCGGCGTGCGTATCGGCAAGATCCTGATCCAGCGCGACAAGGTCACCAAGGCGCCGCGCTTCTACTACCAGAACCTGCCGGCCGACATCGCCGACCGCCAGGTGCTGCTTCTGGACCCCATGCTGGCCACCGGCGGCACCGCCCTGGCGGCGGTCGAGCTGCTGCTGCAACAGGGCGTGCTCGAGGAGAACATCGTGTTCGTGGCGTTCATCGCCGCGCCTGAAGGCGTGGCGGCCCTGGCCGGCCGATACCCCAAACTGCGGATCGTCACGTCGGCGATCGAGGAGCGGCTGAACGAAAACGCCTACATGCTGCCGGGCATCGGCGATTTCGGCGACCGCTACTTCGGCTCGCCCGCCTGAGCCGCCGGCGCCCGGCGCAGTCGCCGCGGCGCGTTCGGAGTGTTGGCCAGCCAGATCCCGGCGACAATCAGGCCCGCCCCGGCCAAGCGCACCAGGGTGCGTCCATCGATGGCCGCGCCGAGATTGCTGATCACCACGCCGGTCAGCATCTGGGCGCCGACCACCAGGCCGGCGGTGCGGCTGGCGCCCAGCCGAACCACCACATGGCTGTTGAGCGCCACGAAGGCTACGCCGAGCACGCCGCCGATCCAGGCGAACCAGGGCGCCGGGCCGACGTGAAAGGCTCCGACGCCTTGCAGCGCCATCGGAGCCGACAGGAAGACAAAGCCCACGACGTGGTTCCAAAGCGAGGCCCTCAAGGGACCGTCGCGACGCCCCAGGTGGCCGTTGACGGCGCGGCTGAGGCCGATGCACAAGCCGTTGGACAGGGCCAGAAGGACGGCGGTCAGCATGTCAGCCCGCCGCCGCGATGATGACGAGGCTGCCGGTCAGCACCAGTCCCAGTCCCAGCAATCCGCCGGTCGTGGGCGCGCGCCGCTCCAGACCCAGCCAGCCGAACCGATCGGCCGCGACGCCGAACAGCATCTGTCCGGCCAGCATCAGGGCCAGGGTTCCCGAAAAGCCCAGCGGCCCGTTGACGGTGATCGCCGCCAGCAGGACCGTTAGGGCGCCGGGCACGCCGCCCAGATAGATCCAGCGCGGCCAGCGTCCGCCGGCAGGCGCCGGAACCGAGACCGGCCTGGAGCGAGCCCAGACCAGCACCGCGGTCAGCGCCACGACGGCGCCGACGCCGTGGGCGATCCAGGACGCGAAAAGGGGTGTCGAGAAGTGCGCCAGCCGGCTGTTGAAGGCGATCATCGTGGCCAGCACAACGCCGGCCAGCAGGGCCAGGACGGTTTCGGAGGCGACGGGCTTAGGCACCAAACAGCCCCTCCTGACGCGCGACCGCTAGCCGCGCCTCGATATGCGTCCAGAGGCGGGGGCACCCTCGGCGGATCGGCTCGGCGACGCGCGCCACCACGCGCTCGTGGCTGATGCCGTTCTCGCGCCAGCTCTGGCCGTTGTTGGCGAGATTCAGCAGCACCGGCATGGCTCGGTCGATGGCGTGGGCGAAGCGCGCCTCCGGCGTCTCCTCGTCCTCGAACTCGTCCCAGAGCGCCACCAGCGCCTGGGCCTGGGTTTCCGGCAGGACGCCGAAGATCCGCTCCACGGCCCGCCGCTCGGCCGCCTTGCGCTCGGAAAGGCCGGTCTCGACAAAGGCCATGACGTCGCCGGTGTCGATCTCGCCCACGTCGTGCACCAACAGCAGCGACACCACGCGCGGCAGGTCCACCGGCTGGGCGGCGTAGGGCTGCAGGGCCGCCGCCGCCAGGGCGATCTGCCAGCTATGCTCGGCCGGGTTCTCGTAACGATCGAGGCCCAGGGGTTTGACCTTGCGGGTCACGCCCTTGAGCTTGTCCAGTTCGAGGATGAATCCGATCACGTCGTCCATGGCGTCCTCGCGCGGCGAGGCTCGATCATCGGCCCTGTCCGCCCTTCGGCGGAAGACCGACCGTGGTCCACAAAGAGCGGACGTGATCGTCCGAAGTCATGGCCCACCGCAATTGCGGAGGCAGCATTGGCGCAACGCAATCTTGTGTTGAGTAAACGTCACTTGTCTCCGCGCCCGCGACTGCGTCTCTAATGCCTGCGAGGGCCGTCGCAGACAGTCGCAGCAAGGACCCCCGCGTGGACAATTTCGGCCAGTTGAACGTCTTCATCCAGGCCGCCGAGACCCGCAACTTCACCTTGGCGGGACGCAATCTCGGCATTTCGTCGTCGGGCGTCGGCAAGGCCGTCGCCAGGCTGGAGGAGCGCCTGGGGGTCAGGCTCTTTCATCGCAGCACACGCTCGATCGCCCTGACGCCGGAGGGGGAGCTGTTCCTGGAGCGTTGCCAACGCATCCAGGGCGAGATCGCCCAGGCCGAGGCCGAGCTGACCGAAGGCCAGGGCGCTCCACGCGGCCGCCTGCGGGTCAGCTTGCCGCTGGTGGGCATGCTGATGATGCCGGCCCTGACCGGCTTCATGCGGGCCTATCCGTCCGTCGAGCTCGACCTGGATTTCACCGACCGCATCGTCGACCTGATCAACGAAGGCTTCGACGTGGTGGTGCGCACCGGCGACGCCAGCGACTCCCAGTTGATCACCCGCACCCTGGGCGCCTTCGGCCACCTGCTGGTCGGCGCCCCGGCCTATTTCGAACGCAACGGCCTGCCCCAGATTCCCGAGGACCTGGCGTCCCACGCCTGCCTGCACCACAAATACCCCGCCACCGGCAAGCTGGCCCCCTGGCGCCTGCTTCGCGACAACGTCGAACTGACGCTCGAGCTTCCCCGCAGCGTGGTCGCCAGCACAATCGAGCCTCTGGTGCATATGGCCGAACAAGGCATGGGGGTGGCCTGCCTGCCCGACTACGCCGTCCACGCCCAGCTTCGCGACGGGCGCCTGGTCTCGGTGCTGGACGCGCATGTCGCCCATCGCGGGGTCTTCCGGGCGCTGTGGCCGCAGAGCCGCTTCAACTCGCCCAAGGTCAAGCTGTTTGTCGACTTCCTGGCCGGCGCCCTGCTGCCCGTGCAGCCGGCCCCCCAACGTCTCAGCGCCGCATAGCGGACCAATCTGTCCGCAATAACCGGACGACTACCGGGATTATCGACCGACCGGGCGACGCCTAGGGTCCGCCTCCCCCATCCGGGGACGGCAAGGAGATCCGATGCGCCGGCGCGGCGAGACCATGATCCTGGGACTGTTCGTGCATCCTGCCGGCCACCACGTGGCCGCCTGGCGCGATCCGGCCGCCTGGACGTTGCGCCAGTTGCACGAGCACGTCGCCCTGGCCCGGATGGCCGAGGCGGCCGGCCTTGACCTCTACTTCCTCGCCGACTTCGTTGAGGTGCAGCTGGAGTCGATCGAGGCCGCCGGCCGCAAGGCCCACAACGGCGTCTACGGCTTCGAGCCGCTGACCCTGCTGTCGGCCCTGGCCGCGACGACCCGCAGCATCGGCCTGGTCGCCACCGCCTCGACCAGTTTTTCGGACCCGTATGTTCTGGCGCGCCAGGTCGCCTCGCTCGACCATCTCAGCGGCGGACGAGCCGGCTGGAACGCGGTGACCTCGGCCGATCCGGGCGCGGCCTTCAACTTCGGACACCAAAGCCCCCTGCCCCACGCCGCGCGCTACGCCCGCGCCCAGGAGTTCGTCGACGTCGCCCAGGGCCTTTGGGACAGTTGGGACGACGACGCCTTCGTCGAGGATCGCGCCACGGGCCGGTTCTTCGATCCCGCCGGCTTGCGCCGCCTCGACCATGTCGGCGACCATTTCCGGGTGCGCGGTCCGCTGAACATTCCCCGGCCTCCACAAGGCCGGCCGATCGTCGTGCAGGCCGGAAGCTCCGAAGCCGGCAAGGCCCTGGCCGCTCGCACGGCCGACCTGGTCTTCACCGCCCAGTCCAGTCCCGCGACCGCGACGGCCTTCTACGCCGACCTGAAGGGCCGCTTGCCCGCCCACGGCCGGCGGCCCGGCGATCTCAAGATCCTGCCCGGCCTCGTGCCGATCGTCGCCGCCACTCGCGCGGAGGCCCAGACCAAGCTGGAAAAACTGCAGGTCCTGGTCGATCCCGTGGTCGGCCTGGACCTCCTGCGCAACCTTTCGGGCGGCGCACCGCTGCCCCCGCTGGATCTCGACGCGCCCCTGCCGCCGCGCCCGCCCTCGGAGACCGCCCAAGGCCGCCAGTCCCTGGTGCTGGACCTGGCCCGGCGCGAGGGCCTGAACGTGCGCGAGCTTTATCTGCGCCTGGCCCCAGGACGCGGCCACGGGCAGGTCGTCGGCGATCCAGGGGATGTGGCCGACGCCATGCAGCATCTGTTCGAGACCCACGGCTGCGACGGCTTCAACCTGATGCCGGCGGTGCTGCCCGGCGGCCTGACGGACTTCATCGACCTGGTGCTGCCCGAACTGGCGCGCCGAGGACTGGTTGGCGAGCGCCCCGACGGCGTCACGCTGCGTGAACGGCTGGGCCTAGCCCGCCCGGCCTGGCCACGGGACGAAACGAAGGCGCGCAGCGCCGCGTCTTGACCCGTCCACGCCTTCCATATTGCCCTCCCGCTGCGACGCGCCGGGAGCCAAAACGCGTGCCTGAAGATCAATAATTCCTTGTTATTTCAATAACTTATATTTCTCATCCTCGTTTGCTTCCTGCGCTGCCGCATGGAATTCCCCTGGACCGCAAGCAGTACGGGGGATCCTATGCGACACATCCAAGCGCCGGCGCATATGCGCCTGAAGCTCCGCCTCGCCGCCGGCGCGGCTATGGCCCTGGTGGGCCTTTCCGCGACCCAAGCGGCCGACACGCTCGCGCCGGACTCGGCCGACGCCTCGACCACCGAGGTCGACAGGGTTCTCGTCACCGCCGCGCGCCAGGCCGAGCGCAAGGCGGCCCTCGCCCAGAGCGACCCGGCCTCGATCTCGGTGCTGACCGCCGAGCGCCTGGACCAGCGCGGCGTGGCCAGCACGCTGGACCTCGTCAACCTGACCCCCAACCTCTACCAGCCGCGCAACACCATGAGCTATTCGGCCGCCCAGTACTTCCTGCGCGGCATCGGCGAGCTGGACGCCCAGGGCGAACCCTCGGTCGGCACCTTCGTCGACGGCGTCTACATCACCCGCAATCTGGGGGCGATGCAGGAGCTGCTGGACATCGCCGACATCCAGATCGACCGGGGCCCGGTCATCCATCTGGGCCACCAGGTGGAAGGCGGCGCGGTGCGGCTGACCACCGTGGTCCCCGACAACCAGGTCCGGCGCGAACTGCTGGCCGGCTATGGCTCGTTCGACGAGGTCAAGCTGGGCGGCCTGATCAGCGGCCCGCTCGTGGAGGACAAGGTCTATGGCAGCTTCGCCATCAGCCGCCACCAGCGCGACGGGATCGACGTCAACCGCACCCTGAACCGGCGCGAGAACAACATCGCCCTCACCCAGGCCCGGGCCAAGCTGCGGTTCACGCCGACGGCGGACCTGGACTTCACCCTGGCGGTGGACGGCGCGGCCGATGACAGCCTCAACCGCGGCTACGGCGACCTGCGCAACGCCGACCAGTTCGGCCTCTACTCGCCGATCTATCCGAAGAACCGCTACCGCCAGGCCGGGGTGACGGCGACCACGCTCTATCGCCTCTCGCCCGCCTACCAGCTGTCCAGCGTCACGGCCTGGCGAGTGTTCGAGGACCACGCCAACTACGACAACACCGGCGACCGCTTCGCCCGCAATTCCTCGCCCCTGCGCTATTACGACAACGCCTGGTCCCAGGACCTGAAGCTGACGGGGACTACGGGCAAGGCCCATGTCGTGGCCGGGGTCTACCTGCTTTACGAGGACTGGATCACGCGGCGCAACGTCAACGCCTCGACCACCTTTTCCGGCACGCCCAACCGGATCGTCTTCACCCCGGTCAACGCCGCCATCGACCAGAAGACCTACAACGCCGCGGCCTATCTCCAGACCGACTACGAGGTCTCCCCGCGCCTGAGCGTGACGGCGGGCCTGCGCTACAATCTCGAGCGCCACACCACCGAGCAGACGCTGAGCTGGCTGATCGCCGGCGGCGACCACACCATCACCGTCACGGACGTCTCGCAGGTCGCCGACGAGTTGAACATCCTCTACGGCTCGCCGGCCGCGCAGGCCTGGCATGTGAAGGCTCACAAGAGCTGGACACAGTTGCTGCCGCGCCTGTCGGCGACGTTCCAGGCCGCGCCGGGCGTCAAGGCCTACGCCTCGATCAGCCAAGGCGCCAAGTCGGGCGGTTTCGACTTCCGGGCCAACAGTCCCGGCAATTCGCGGCAAGCCACGACGCCCTACGCGCCCGAGAAGGTCACCACCTACGAGGCGGGCGTGAAGAGTGATTTTTCCGGCGGCCGGGTGCGCCTGAACGGCGCGGTGTTCTGGAACGACTTCAAGGACATCCAGATCAGCGCCTATGATCCGTTGACGGCGATGAGCCGGCGCTTCAACGCCGGCGACGGTCACTCGGTCGGGATCGAGCTGGAGGCCGCCGCCCAGGTGACCGCCGCCTGGAGCCTGGACGCCACCGCCTCCTGGCTGGACACCGAACTGGACACCTATCGCGGAACCTACAGCCAGATCGTGCTGGCCGGCGGCGACGTCTTGCCGACCGCCGCCCACTCAGGTTCGCCCCTGCCCAACGCTCCGAAGTTCCAGGGCCGGATCGCCAGCGACTACCGTTTGCCTGTGAGCCTCCCCGGCGAACTGTCGCTGGGCGTCGACCTCTCCTATCAGGGCTCAACCTTCCTGACCTCGGCCGCCAGCCGCTACAACCGCATGCCGCCGCAAACGACGCTGGACGCGGCCCTGCGCTGGAAGAGCCCCGATGGAACCTGGCGGGCGGCGTTGCGCGGCCGCAACCTGCTGAACCGCCGCTACCTGGTCTGGTCGGGCCTGGGGACCACGAACGGGACGCCGGCCTATCCCACCTTCTACTCGGCCAGCTGGACCGACCCGCGCACCGTCTATCTCGAGGTTCGCCACAGCTTCTGACGCGCTCCCGAACGATCCATCCCCCGACATCCCAAGAAGACCCGCCATGACCTCGAAACACCGCATCGCCCGAGAGGTGCACATCGTCCGCCGCCCCGACGGCCCCCTGAGCGCCGATGACTTCGTCGTCGCCGAACAGCCCTTGGCCGATCTCGCGCCGGGCGAGTTCCTGATCGCCAACCGGCTGCTGTCGATCGATCCGGTCCGGCGGGTGTTCTTCGCCAACGGAACCGCGCCGCTGAACGCGGGCCTGCACAGCTTCGCGATCGGCCAGGTGCTGGAGTCGCGCCATCCCGACTACGCGCCCGGCGAGATCGTCGGCCACTATCGGGGCCTGCGCGACCTGGCCATCGGCCGGGGCGAGGAGACTCGAAAGATCCCGGTCGGCGAGGATCCGCTGGAATGGCACATGGGCCCGCTCGGGGTCGGGGGCTTCTTCGCCTATGTCGGCCTGATCGAGGCGGCCCGCGTCCGCCCCGGCGAAAGCGTACTGGTCTCCTCGGCCGCCGGCTCGGTAGGAAGCCTGGCCGCGCAGCTGGCCCGGCTGATCGGCTGTCGGGTGGTGGCGACGGTCGGCTCCCCCGACAAGCAGGCCTGGCTGACCGACGTGGCCGGGGTGGAGAGGGTGATCGACTACAAGCGCGGCGATTGGCGCGAACGTCTGGCCGCGGCCCTCCCCGATGGCCTGGACGTCTACTTCGACAATGTTGGCGGCGCCCAGCTGGACGCGGCCCTGTCGCTGATCAACCCCCATGGCCGGGTCGCGGTCTGCGGCATGGTCTCGACCTATGACAGCGTCGCCCCCTTCTCGGAGCGGGCCGGCGCCTGGACCTGGCGGATGATGACATCCCAGGTGGAGCTGAAATCCTATCATGTGCGCGACCATCAGCGGCTGTGGCCCGCCTTCCAGCGCAGCGTCGGCGACTGGCTGCGCAGCGGCGCAATCAGAACGGAGACTCAGGTGCTCGACAGCCTGGAGGCGGTCCCCCAGGCGTTCGTCGACCTGATCGCCGGCAAGGGGCTGGGCAAGACCGTGGTGCGCCTGTCATGAGCCGTTCGATCTCCCGCCGCGCGATCCTGGCCGCCCCGCTGTGGTTGGCCGCCTGCAGGGGCGCCTCGGCGCCGGTGCTGCGGGTCGGCGCCCTGACAGGCCCCGCGCGGGCGACGCTGGAAGCGTCGAATGCGCTCGTCGGCGCGCCCTACACGATCCTTTGGAGCAGCTTTTCCACCGGGCAGGACCTTCTTGAGGCCATGGCCGCCGACGCCGTCGATGTGGGCACAACCGGGGACGCCTCATTCCAGTTTGGCTTCCAGGCCGGCAAGCCGATCAAAACCGTCCAGGCCCAGCGCGCCGAGGACGTGGCCGGCGCGTCGGGCGTGCTCGTGCCGAAAGGTTCGACAATCCATGGCCCGGCCGATCTGAAGGGCCGACGCATCGCCGTCCCGCGCGGCTCGGCGGGTCACTTGCTGGTCTTGCGCGCCCTGGCCAAGGCCGGTCTCTCGCCGTCGGACGTCGACTGGGCCTTCCTGTCGCCCGCCGAGGGCAAAGCCGCCCTGGCCGCCGGCGCGGTCGACGGCTGGGCCACCTGGCCGCCGTTCATCGGCACGGCGCTCCTGCACGATCCGGTGCGCCTGGGCGTCGACGGCCTGGGGCTGGTGCGCAACTACCTGCTGCAGGTCGCCTCCGAGCGCGCGATCGCCGAGCGGCGCCCGCTGCTGAAGGATTTCCTTGCGCGGGTGGCGCGGGCAGCGGCCTGGACGAACGATCATCCCGGCGTTGCGGCTAAGGCCCTGGCTGAGACGACGGGCGCACCCGAGGACGTCGCCCGATACACGGTCGACCGCCAGCATTGGCGTCCAGCCCCGCTGGATGAAGATTTCCTCGTCTATCAAGCGGGCTTGGCCGCGACCTTCCGCGGGGCCGGTGCTTTGGCCGCAGGTCGCCCCGTCCAGCAGGCCTTTCTTTCGCTCTGAGCTGTCTCAAATCTGCAGCCGCGGGCCGGCGGACGAGACTGCGCCACTAGCCGACTCTCAGATCGCGCCAGAAACACGACCTTGGCCCCGGCGCTGCAAAAGCGATGAAATATCCAAGTCAGACGTTGCAACCGTTGATGCAAGCTTCTTTGCGCGCGGTCTTAACTAGGGCAATTCGAATTCTGCTGCTGCAGTCGCAAGCTCTTTAAGCATCGCGCTATTGGCCCTGCCCAGCCAATGCACCTTAACCGTCATCTGCGCAGAAATGTGCGCAGCGACACCGTTACAAAGCCACCGAAGCATCCGAACGCGCTGTTTATCATCCTTCACATTGAATCCGTCGTAGTCGTTCGAATTCACACGAAGCATTTCATCCACCAGCGCGCGATCAAGTACAAAGCTATGCGCAACCTGATTGCGAATCTTGTTCAGACGCTCGATCGTCGGCAGTAGGAGCGCGTCGGTGGCTCCGAGCCCAAGGAGATAGGCGACCTCAATCTTATTAGCGAACGAAAATTTCCGCAGGTGTGCGCTATCAACAAGAATGTCAGAAACGCACCTAATATACTCCCCAACCGCATACTCAACGATCAAGTGAGCTTTCAGAATTGCATACTCTAAATTTGCACCTCTAGGGAATTGCGTCTTTATGAGGCTTGCGAGTTCGCCGGCAATTTCGTCCGCTAGGTGCTGCCGTTCCTGATCCGAAACCACATGTTCTGGACTAGATTTGAGAAAATGGCCCTTTTGATGGAAATCATGCGCCGTTCGTAAAGTCGGCCGCTCGCGTCGTATCTGCCGCATACTCTTCGCGCCCTTCCGCCCGCAAGCTCGCTTAAAACTACGCTACAGCATCACAGAGCCGAGATTCCGCTCAAGGCGCAGCCGGTCTCGCACAGGGGATTGGTCGGCCCGAGAACAGAGTCACCTAAGGAGCGGCTGTAGGATGAACCCATCGAAATTGATGACATTCGCTTCCTCGCCCACGGCCGCTTTTACCGCTGGCAAGGGTTCCGATGTCGAGATGATGATTTGTCGACCAGGACTCTTGTCACGAGCGCCGTCTTTCAAGAATGCGTAGAGGCTACTCGCATCGATCTCCTGTTGCCCCGGTTCGTCATAGACGACTAGGCCGGCGTGATTTCTCGCAAGCTGCAGGAGCGAGAGGTAATAGGCCCACTTGAGACGGATGCCGTCGCTGGCGGAGACCTCGAACGTGATCTCCTTCTCGACAACATCACCATCCTCGTCGCGGGTCAGAGCAAGAGGTCGCTGGTTTTCAAGCGACAGTATGATCTCTGACGGCTGGAACGATCGGAAGCCGTAGGCCTGAATCCGACGTTGGATGGCGTCCTGCAGCGCGTAGATCTTGGTGCTGTCGTTGTTGGTCAGATTGTCGGGCGGCGTCGCCTTTAGCTCCTCTTGCAGGCGGCTCCAGACCTGGGCGATCGCTTGGAGTTCTTCCGAGGCGATGATCGCCGCTTCCTCGAACGACGTCGCGCGCTCCAGGAAGGCTTGAAGACGAACGATCTCCTCGATCACGATTCTGGACGGGGCCTTGCTGGGTTGCAGGATTGCCTGGCGAAGACTGCGCAGCTCCGACTGCGCCTCCCGCAGTTCATCGTCCCTGGCCCTAAACCTTGCGTAGCAGTCCTTGACGCGCTCGTTCGCGCTATCGAGCCCGACCCTGTAGAGCTCGATCTGGGACTTCACGAAGGAGATATTTTCCTCAAGGCCCATGCCGACGGCCTCGACCGCCGGGAGAAGCTCACTGGAAACATCTTGGTGACAGGTTGGGCAGACATGTTCCCCGGCCGCATGGCCAAGGTCGGAGCCCAACCGCCGCAGTTTCAGCGCATCCTCGTTGCGCTTCAGATCTTGCTGGAGCGACTCCAGACGTGCGCGCAGTGCCCGTTGTTCCTGTTCCTCCAGATTGGCTTCGGACCGGAGGGCTTCTAGCTGGGCGCTCAGCCGGTCAATGTCCGTGCGTACGACCTCTAGCCTCTCCAGCATCTCGGGCACCGCAGCTTCGGTGTCCTCGATGGGGGTCTCCTCCAGTTCGGTCACCCGAGCTTTTGCGACACGGACGGCTTCATCGATAGCAACCCACTCGCCGTCCCGCAGAATTTCCAAGCGCAGTTCGGGCGCGATGGCGAACTCCGCGGTCGGCGCGGTGGGAATGCCTCTGAGACGACCGACACGCTGAGCGATGTCTTCCAGGGCGCCCCGGCGCTGCGTCCACCGGACAAGCTCCGTCGAGATCGCGTTTCGCAGTTCTGTGCGGCGGCGACGAATTTTGCCGACGTCTAGGTCCAGCAAGAACTCCATCACCCGTCTGGCGACATCCTGAATTTTCAGGAACGTTGGGAAAGGTCCCTGGATCGTCGACCACCCGCGCTTTTGCTCCACGAAGAGCATGGGAAAGATCGCTTCGAGGTAGAGCGGCGACTCTGTGCCGTCGAACCGGGGCACCTTGGGCAGGGTCCAGCCGATAAAACCCGCGAGGTAGGTATAGAACCCGTCTTCGGCCTGCGCTGAACCGCGGTCGATGGCGTAGAAGTCGCGCGGGTTCGACCTGGTCCCTCCGCTGGCGAGGCCCGGCCCCGCCCAGGTCTGGATCAGCTTCCGATCTTTTCCCCCGACGATATCCCGCCGCACGATGATCGACTGGCCCTTGGCGTTGCGGATTTCGATTTCCACGTAGGACTCGATGACAAGTTCATACTCATCATCCTTCCGTGGATGGATACGTTCGCGCATTGCGTAGGGTAGCGGAACGTCCAGTTGCGGCCCCAGCGATCGTTCCAGGCCCAGTGCATAGATGATGGCTTGCAGGGAGGTCGATTTCCCCGAGGTGTTTCCCGCCTGGATGACGTTCAAGCCCGCTCTGAACGGCATGTCGGCGCCGTAAATTCTGTTCGCAGTGATCGAACGGAGCCGCAGGTGCGAGATATGGATCATTTCGCTTTCCTTGCCGCGCTCAAGACTGCGGTGACCATCGTCTCGGTCATCGTCTTTGCGTATTTCGCCAGTACGTCCTTTTCGGACGTAAGCAGATCAGCGTCGCGCGTCAGGGCGTCGAAAAGGCGCACGCCTTGTGCGGTCAGTTGCAGGGCGGATCGATCCGCCGTCGTCGTCCACCCAGCGAGCTTGTCGCCGACGACGAAATCCACGGCCCGCCCAAAAGCCGGCTCGACGCGAAAGGTCCAGGGCATCCTTCCGGGCTTGGCCTTCACGACAAGCTCGAGGAGGTGCTCCGAACGCGACGCCCTGATCGCATCGTTCAAGATGTGAAGCTTGGCCAAGGAGGCCTGCTTTGCGCGTGAATAGCCAAGCATGAGGACGATGATCGAGACCCGCCATTCGATGCGCAGATCGCCAGGCACGGCGATCGGACGGCTCCGAAAGGAGAAGCGCTCGGGCTGCAAGCTCAGTGTCATTGGTCGTCGTCCGGGAAGTCCAGCGGACACCGGATGAGCCAATCGCCGATCGTACCCATGGCCACGGTCGTGGCGAAGGAACCGGAGATGTCAGGCAGGTCCTTTTGGAGGGCCGCTTCAAGCCGATTTAGGCTTTCCTGCAGTTGCTGACCGGGAAGGTCCGAGGCCGCGCCCACTGCGGCCAGACGCTGTTCCTCGGCGTCCAGGACTTGGATGGAACGATCCCAAAGCGCCGGATGATTGAGTTTCAGTTCGGCCAGGGCGTTCTCGCGATAGAGGTGCGCTCGGATAAAGGCGTCCCGCCTCTTGCGGATCTGGTCTGGCTTCATCGTCGCCTTGAAGCCGCGATTGAGCTTCTCCGTGATCCGCTTTCCGATGTCGCCGTCCTGCTCGACAGCGATGTCGAGCGCAGGGTCTTGCGCCGGCATCTTCATCGGCATGGCGCCCTGTTGGCGCAGCATCTCGATCTCGGTGACGAAGTCGTCCTGGCAATGCACCAAGGCCTCGAAGTTGTCGGCCAGGAACGGCAGCTTCAGGTCACGGATCTCGATGCCTCGGTCCCGTGCCGCGGCCACCACGTCCTTGTTGTCTAGGAAGGGGCACAAAAGAATCCAGCGATCGATCTTCAAGCCCGTGAGGATCTCGCCCAACTTGTCCTTGTTAGCCTGCAGCTTGTTGAGGTCACGCCGCGCCTTTGATTTTTGCGCGATTGCGGCCTTGCCGACGTCGGCGGTCTCCTCTGGCGCGTAACATTGGTAGAGCACCCCGCCCTTCCCGCCGTCCTTATCGAGACAGATGAATTCCAGACCCGCGTCGCCCCCGACATGGTCTGGGACAGGCTGAACGTGCTGGTGGCCGTGGCGCAACTGGACGAGTTGCAGCGCGTAACGCTGCCATTCGTGTCCATCCCAAGCTCGTCGATAACTCATCCAACCCCCAGCGCTGGAAGTGGTAGAGCTTCAATTAGGGGATGCAAGAAAAATCAACCGCACGCATCACGGGGAAAAGACACGACGGGTCGCTCCTGACGCTACGGATCAGGCCCATCCGCCAAGCCTAAA
Organism: Caulobacter soli; assembly: GCF_011045195.1. Lineage (GTDB taxonomy): Bacteria > Pseudomonadota > Alphaproteobacteria > Caulobacterales > Caulobacteraceae > Caulobacter > Caulobacter soli. The sequence continues at coordinate 214,657 of NZ_CP049200.1, forward strand.
TCACCGGTCGAACGGGCCAAACTCAATTTGGCATTGGCCAGGTCAATACCCTCTCCCGTAAGCTGCGCCATACCCCTATATGTTGCAACAAAGCTTACCTGCCCGACTAAGGCGACCCGCAACGAGAACCCCGATGCCCACCTTCACGCCCATTGGCGGGTGGATGGCCTTTCAGCACCTCGACCACGGCCATCCCCTCGATCACGCCTTCACCCTAGCCTACAAGATGACCGACGATCCTGCGGAGATGTGGAGCGGTCGGTTCGTCCGCTTCAAGGACAAGGACCAAAAGGCGTTGTATGGCGCGGCGAAGGTGCTGAAACCCGCCATGACGGGGCTCTTTGCGTCGCTTAAATTGAACGTCGCGCGCACGGTGATCCTGCCAGCGCTCTCGTCAACGGAGAAGCTCGCGGATCCGAACCGCCACGTCCCGCGCTTGGCCACGGCGGTGGGAAAGGAACTCGGCTGCGCCGTGAACATGACAGCCGTGTCGAAGGATCCTCACCCGTCCCTGCACAAGGTTCCTGCGGCTGAACGGATCGCGACACTAGAGAAGGCGAACTACACAGCCCAAGCAATCGACGCTGACATCGTCGTCGTTCTCGACGACTTCATCACCCAAGGGGCCACCCTCGGCATCACCGCCCGACAACTCAAAGCCGCCAACCCGAAGCTGACCGTGCTTGGCGTCGCCTTGGGCAAGACAGAGCGCCGAGCTTACTGGGCCGATCGCGGCATTGCCCTTTCCAACCAGCACGTTCCCGCCGATTGGGATGGGCTATGGGCGCAGGGCGAAGCATTCTACGATAACAAGGTGAAAACTGGATCCTGAGGCATGGCGCGCCATTCACCTTCCTCCGTGGCTCTCCTCGCGCTGATGAAGCTGCAGGGCGTGGGCCGTCGCAAGGCGCTGCAGGTCGCCGGCGGTGTGAGCCCCACCGCGACCTGGACGGACTATCTTGAAATGGTTCTCGAGCGCGCCGCGCGCGAGCGGCTGCCCGCGAGCGATCTACGCGTCGCCTGGAGCCGAGCCGAAGAGCAGCTGGAACAAAGCGCCGAAGCGGGCATCGTTGCCTTCTCGATCTATGACGAGGGCTATCCAGCTCAACTGAAGACCATTCCTGATCCCCCTGCGGTCCTCTACGTGAAGGGTTCGACCGAAGCGTTGCATGACCCAAGGGCGATCGCCATCATCGGCACGCGCGAACCGACCCCATTTGGCGAGGAAGTGGCGCGTCGATCCGGCCGTACGGTCGCGGAGCGCGGCGTCGTGGTGATTAGCGGGCTTGCCCACGGATGCGACACCCTCGCCCATGAGGGATGTCTGGACGCCAAGGGAGCCGGTGTAGCCGTCCTGGCCCACGGCCTTGAGAAGGTCTACCCGGCCGCCAACAGGAAGCTGGCGGAACGACTGTTGGAATTCCAAGGTTGCCTGGTCAGCGAATATCCGATCGGCATGACGCCCATGCGCACCGCCTTCGCGGAGCGTGATCGTATCCAGAGCGGACTTTCGCGCGCCGTGTTCGTGATCGAAACCGATGTGAAGGGCGGCACCATGCACACCGTTCGCTTCGCAAGTGACCAGAAGCGCCAGCTTGCCTGTGTCGACCATCCAGTCAAATGGCGGCATGAGGATAAGACCAAGGGAAACCAGCAACTCATTCGCGAACGACGAGCCGCTCCCATCGCTGACGGCGCCGCGCTCGCCGCCTTCCTCGACCAGATTGCCGCATTGCCAACCGTGGACCAACAGGCTTCGGCCAAGCCGGTTCAAACAGGCTTCGCCTTCTAGATGGTGATCTTCGATTTCGATCTGACGCTGGTCGATACAGGCCCCGTGGAAATGCTGCGCCAGCGGCGTCAATGGCGTGACGTAATGGCGGCCGCGTCGAGGCTTCAAGTCTACGATGGCGTCCACGACGTCATCGGCGCGCTGCACACCGCCGGCCGCCCCATGGCGATACTCACGAAGAGCCCGAGCATGGTGCCGGAGCACTTCGTGAAACTTCACCGTTGGCCGATCCCCACCATCCTCGGCTACCATCAAGTCACCCAGCGGAAGCCTCATCCTGAAGGCATTCTTCTGGCCATGCGCCAAGCCGGCGCCGTGCCGGAAGAGGTTGTGCATGTTGGCGACAGAGCCGATGACACCCTCGCGGCGAAGGCGGCCGGTGTGACGGCCATCGGTGCCGCATGGGGCTTGGCCGATTCTTCCGAACTTGCTGCGTCCAATCCCGACCATCTCTTCCAGACAGTCGGGGAGTTAGCGGCCTTCTTGAACTCCCGCTAGTCAGCAACAGTTGTCGACCGTCTTTGGCGTCATAGGCGACGATGTCCACCAAGGCGTCGGCGCCGGCTCCCACCGCGCGCCGCAAAGCCTGTTCGTCTCGGCGATCGGCCGTGACAAGGCGGGCGCCGAGCTTGAGAAGCTCCTGCGGGACGGGGCGGTCGCACGACTGACGACCGCGACCTCCCAACCCGCCGCCAGAAGTCGCGCAGCCGCCGCGACCCCGATCTGGCCGGCGCCCCCAAGGACAATCGCCGAGCGCGCCATTCCTGTCCCTCGCTTCGCCATGCAGCATAGGCTCGGACCAAGAGACGCGATTTATGAGAAGTTGGAAGCGGACGGATCATCGATCGTCATCATTGGGCCAGTCCGGACTTCGAGAAGGCGCAGGCGTCCGCTCGGGATCGAAAGTGTACCGGCGCCCGCTTGAAGAGCCGGCATGATCGCGCTGCGCCGACCGAAGGTTGGGGCTGGGGCTCGAGCGGGTTGCGTATTTTCGCTGTGATCGAAGCTGTGCTTTTTTGACCCGGGCGCAACCCTGCCCGGCCAGATCGCGTGCGTCCGCCCCGTCCAAAGTCCGACACGATCGACCGCCACGATCGGACGATGACGGCAAGAGGGCATGGGATGAAGGTGGGCTGGCGGTTCAAGGGCTCGTTGATGGCGATGGGAGTCATCGCCCTGGCCGTGATCGGGCTGGTGTCGGCCGATGTCGGCTGCACGGCCGTGGGCGGAACGCGCGGCGCCTGCGGTGGGGTGACGGCGTTCGCCAAGGCGCTGGGGCCCTGGCAAACCTTGCTGACCGGAGCCTTCGCCTTGATCGCCGCGGCCTTCGCCGGCTGGTACGTGCTGTTGCAGGTCTCGCTGGCCGACCGGCAGGAGGCCGGACGGATCCTGCGCCGTCACCGGGCGCAGACGGCGGTCATGCCCTTGGTGCTGAGCTCGGTCTGCGACTATGTCGAGCAGAGCGTGGAAGCCTATCACTACGCCTACGGGCTCAAGGCCGCCGGCCAGGCCCTGACGCGCGATCGCTTTCTCAACATCGACCTGCCGGAGCTTGATCCCAGCGTCGCCGCCGGGCTTCGCGACATGATCGAGGCCTCTCCCGAAACCGAGGATGTGTCGGCCTATGTCGAACTGTTGTCGGACCTGCAGACCCACGCGGCGCGTTGGCGAGGGTTCCGGTCTGACCTGGGCAAGAACGACGAGGGCCCGTCCCTGAGGGAGATCGGAAACGAGATCGCCGAGGCTGCGGCGATCTACGCCCAGGCGAGCAATCTGTTCGATCACGTCCGGCCGGCCAGCCAGGTCGGGATCGGCGATCGCGCGCCGACCACGGCGGCGCGCGCGCTGGTTCTGCTCGGCGTCTACGAGAATGTGCCCGAGGCTTATGACGTGGCCCGGGCCTTCGATGGCGCGGCGACGGGCCGGCCCTCGCCGCGGGCCTAAGACTGAGACGCACTAGATCATGGTCGGCTGGCGGCCTCAATGAACTTGACCTTGGCGATGGCTGGGGTGTTGTCGGTCATGGCCTCGACCCGAGATGAATTTTCCTCGTCCATTGTCCGCGCGCTGGCCTTGCGCGCGGCTTTCCGCTGCTCTTTGTGTGACGGGCCGACGGTCGGGCCAAGCGACGACGGGGTGATGGGCGTCGCCACGACCGGCGTCGCCGCCCACATTTGCGCGGCCGCGCCCGGCGGCCCGCGCTACGACCCCCTCATGACGCCGAGCGCCCGCGGCGCGTTCGACAACGGCATCTGGCTCTGCGCCAATCATGCGAGCCTGGTGGACCGGGACGTGACGACCTACACAGTCGAGGTCCTGGCGCGCTTGAAGCGCGACCATGAAAGACGCTGCCGGCGGGCCCAGCAGTCGGGCGGCGCCCGGCCGGCGCCGATGCTTGAGCTCTTGGCCTTCGGTCCCACGGTGATCGGCTATGGCGAACTGGTTCGCGCGCAGGGTTCGATCTGGACGTTCAGGGTCGAGCATTTCGTTCTCGGCGATCTCGCCGCTCTGGTTTTGCAGTCGGAGGCTTTCGACGCCGCCACGCCCTACGAGCGCTATGTCGTCGTCAACAGTCTGGGCGACGGCAGATCGCTCGCCGCGCCGCTGATCATCGAGAAGGCCAGCGGAGCCGTCTTGGTGACCGCCCATGTGGAGGCGCGGTTCCCTCGCCTGGCCGCCCGCGCCCTGCCGCGCGACGTCGCGCTTTCAGCCGCGCACGATCTTTCGGTTCAGGGCGGCGCCGTCGCCATGGTCAGCGGGCTCATGGCGCTGCCGCAAAGGATCCTGTCCTGTCTTTCGATGCGCCGCGGCGAAAGCCCCTTCCATCAAGATTTCGGCTCTCGGTTCTCCGAATATCTCACCCTCTTCTCCGGCACGCCGTGGCTGGATGATCTGCTGAAGCTGGAAGTGGTTCGCCTGGCTTCCATCCCCTACGCCGATCCCGTCCTGGGCCAGGCTTACACGCCTCTGCAAGCGGTCGAACAGGTGACGGCCGTGACGATCCTCGGTTCGGCGGCCAACGGACGCCTGCCGGTGCGGCTTGAGCTGCAGGTCGCCGGCGAAGGCCCGTGGTCCCGCGATCTGGCGATCTTTGTCTAGCGCGGAGCGCCCTTTGGGGCGCCGCACCGGCTTGGGGGCCGACAACATTCCAGGAGCGTGGGCGCGTGCGCGGGCGGCTTCCGTCATGGCAAAGCCCCATTTGGGGTTTTGGGGTGACCAGCGGCAGTTACGGCCAAGTGGGTTTGGTTTCCGTCGCCGGCCGCGTGGTGCGGACGGGCGCGTGCGTCAGGTGAAAGTTGTGCGCCCCGCCGTCAGCAACGCTTTGCCGATCGGCCTGACCGGCTCGCTGCGCAGGACGACCGAGGTGGTCACCGCCCCGAACTGGCCGATGGCGTCGATGATCGCTGGCAGGTCGCCCGGCAAGGAGACGACGGCCTTGAGCACGAAGCAGTCGTCGCCGGTCACCCTGTGGACTTCGACGATGTTGGGCAGGCGGGCGAATTGCTCCAGGCAGGCGCGGATGTGCTCGTGCACGGTTTTCAGCCGGATGATGGCGGTCATCCCCAGGCCCAGGGCCTGAGGATCGATCCGTGCGCCGTAGCCGGTGATGATGCCGCGCTCCTCCAGCCGCTTGACGCGCTCGGACATCGCCGGCTGCGACAGTCCGACCTTGCGGCCCAGCTCGGAGAGCGGCGTGCGGCCGTCCTGCTGCAGCAGCTCCAATATCCCGATGTCCTTGGCGTCCAGCCCGCTTCCGATCGCCATCCTTGCCTCATGACCTTGATATCATCGGTATAATCGCGCTCTTGCCGATGACTGACCATGCCCTTCGCGCTCGATCTTGGCCATTCTGCGCGGACGGACCGTGGAGGTGACATGTGAGACTGATCGGAATGCTGGACTCGCCCTATGTGCGGCGGGTGGCGATCTCGCTGAGATTGATGGACTTGGCGTTCGACCACGAGCCTGTCTCGGTGTTTCGAGCCTACGACGCGTTCGCGGCGATCAACCCGGTCGTCAAGGCCCCGACCCTGGTCACCGACGCCGGCGTCGTGCTGATGGATTCCAGCCTGATCCTCGAGCATCTTGAACGGCTTGTCCCGCTGGACAGGGGGTTGAACCCCGTCGACATCGGCGACCATGTTCGCGCCCAGCGGATCATCGGCCTGGCCTTGGCGGCCTGCGAGAAAACCGTCCAATTGGTCTACGAGTTCAACCTGCGGCCGGAGGAGAGGCGGCACCAGCCTTGGGTCGAGCGGGTGCGCGAGCAGTTGGGGGAAGCCTACCGGTTGCTCGAGCTCGAAGCGGCTGGCGGTCCGCTCCGGCTGCCGGACGGGCGGGCCTCGCAGGCCGGGGTCACAGCGGCGGTGGCCTGGAGCTTCACCGATTTCGCCTTGCCCAAGGCGATCGAAGCGATCGAGGCGCACGAGCATCCGGCGCTGGCCGACTGGGCTCGACAGGCCGAGGGTTCGCCAGATTTCCAGGCGACGCCGATCGGCTAGGCTCGTCGGATGACCATGGGCAAAGCGGCCCTGAGCTCAGACTCCTGACGCGGGGGCGGTCATGGGGTTTGGCCGGCCTCGCGAGCGAGTTGGGCCAGATGGGTTTCGCAAGCTGTACAGACCAGATCGCGCAAGGCCGTGGCCCTGGCCAATAGCCATTCAAGCTCTTCGACGCTGATCTCGTACTGGTCGGAATAGCGGGCTTCGACATAGGCGCGCTTGAGGTGTTCGAAACGGCGACGGTCTTCGCGCTGCGCGCGGGGCCAGGCGGCGACGAGGCTCGGCTCGTGGTCCTCGGCCAAGGACCGCAGGAACTTGATATTGTGCGAGCGAGGAAAGTAGAGGGTCCGGACGAGCAGGTAGGTGATGTAGGCAGCCTCGACAGACTGATGAAGCGAGAACGCAGCTTCATTCCGCCAGTCAGCATCGGATGTGCCTTTGGCCGCCTGCTCGACGGCGGTTTGCCATTTTAGATCTACTCGCTTCAACGACTTGGCGAAGTAGTCGGAAGCCAGCTCCAACACCTCTTGCGGCGACTGAGGCTGCGGCGCGCTGAAGGGATGACCCGGCGCGTCGTAGAGCGCAACGCCGTCGCGCACGATCTCGCTGAAGAAGTACTGGCCCTTGGCCAGGGCCTGGTTCACCTCGGCCAGGTCATGGACGATGATGTTGACGATGCGGCCGATGGAGGCGTCGTGCAGGATCTTCTGCTCGGTCACCCACCAGTAGTCGGCGATGTCGGTCAGTTTCTCGTCGCTGACGACGACCAGCAGGTCGAAGTCCGACAGGTAGCCGTTCTGCGGCTCGTCGACGAAGTCGCCGCGCGCGTAGCTGCCGAACAGGATGATCTTGTAGATCTTGGCGCCGCGACGCCACGGCTGGGTGCCGCCGGCCACCGCGTCCTCGAAACCGCGCAGCAGCAGGCCGGTGATCCGGTGCAGCTCGTCCTGCTGGATGGCGGGGAGGTGTTCGAGATTCGACTTCATCAGGTCTTGAGTCTCGCCGAGCCGGAGGGGTGGAACAAGCCGCATCGGCGATCTGGTCGTTTTTTATCGGCCGGGATCTCGCCAGGACGTCCTGCCCTTTGACGGCCTACGGCGTCTTTGGCGCCTTGGGAGGCTTCTTTGGCTCGGCGCGGGGCGTGGTCTTCCGGCCGCCCCTGGGCGGCTTGGCCGCGGGCGCGGCCGCTTGGGCCCTGGCGCGCGCCTGGGCCTTCTGTTCGAGCTTGGCCTTGGCCCTGGCGACGACGACGGCCGGGCGGCTGAGGTCCATCACCACGACCGTGACCCGCTCGCGGTCCTGGCCCTTGAGGCCGGCGTCCAGCGCCGCCTTCAGCGCCGCCGCCGAGGTCGGGGTCTTGCCGCGCGGCGGCTTGATCGCCGCCCGGTTTCGGCCTCGGCCGGTCCAGATCGCCAGATAGATCCCCACGCCGCTGGCCCGGTAGTCGTCGGCGTAACGCCGGCTCAGCTGGCTGGCGGCGGCGGTCCACAATTCCGGATTGTCGTCGAGCTTGACCTCGATGGGGAACATCGCCGCGTGGGATTCAACGGTGATGTCGATGCGGTCATCGTTGGCCGTGGCGTCCTCGGCCCGCAGGGCGAAGGGCAGGAGGCGCGGCTCCAGATCGTCCAGCAGGATGTTGCGGCACTCGGGTTCGCCCTTGATGCGGTCGGCGATCAGCACCCCGTCCTCGGTCTTGAGGTTCCAGAACTTGCGCCAGCCCGTGCCCCGGCGGCGATAGCGCTGCTCCAGATCCTCCAGTTCCGCGGCCACCGTGGCCACCGCGTCGGCGACGGTGGCCGCCGGTCCGCCCAACAGGCCGGCGCTGATCGCCTTGAGGTCGCGTTCGGTCAGTTCCCGCTCGCGCGCGGTCTCGCCGGCCGAGATGGCCCCTTGCCGCAATAGATCGGCGTAGGCGGTCATCTCGGGCTTGCCCGCCAGTCCCTCGAGCCGGTCGCGCGCCCAGGGCGTGCCCAGCCGAGTCAGCAGGCCGATCAGTTCGGCCACGTGCTCGGCGCCGTCCCAGGGGTTGGTCGACCCGCCCCGGCGCCGGGGCGTCGGCGTGGGTGGAAACCGGGGGGCCAGCGCTTCGAGCAGGTCGGCCAGCTGCGACGGCGACATCGCGCGCCATCTTTGAGGTCCGTGGTCGACGCGCAGCGTCGCGATCGCCGCCCAGGCGCTCTTCCGATCGGCGGTCGTCAGCCAGGCGGTGAAGATCTTTCCGGCGTCGGCGGGATCGAGCAACCAGGCCAGCGCCGTCCAGCGGGCGCGGATGTCCTTGTTGAGCGTCTTGTCGGCCAGGAAGCGTACGGCCGCCTCGGCGACGCCGCCGTCCGGTTCGTCCCGCAGAAGGGCGTGGAAGAGTTCGTGGGCGCTGGCCGGGCCGCAATGGGGACAGGCGCTGAGAAGCTTCAGCGCCCAGTCGCGGCGAACGGGCGCGAACTCCGCGCTGTGGGCCAGCCCATGCAGGCCCATGACGTGGTCGTCGCCGTCGGCCAAGGCCGGCCCGGCATAGGCGAAATATCCCGCCTCGGCCGTCGCGGGCCGGGTCGCCAGCAGCCGACCCGGCCAGGACGCCGGACCCAGATCCTGGCCGCTATAGGGATCGTTCGCGCCGCGGCCGTCACAGATCCAGGCCCGTAACAGCCATCCGGCCAGATCGTCGGGAATGAGATCGGCGTTTTCGATCGCGGCCGGATCCTGGCTGTGCAGCAGCTCGATCGCCGCCAGGGCGGCCAGGCGGGTGTCGTCGTCGGCCGGCTTGGCCTTGGGCAGGCCGGCGATCAGATCGGCCGCGACGGCGGCGGCCAGCGTGTCGCCCAGGCCGGCCGCGAGGTTGTCGAAGCGCCGTTCGGACGACAAGGACCCAATGCGCGCCCCTTCCAGATAGCCGGCCGACAGCTGGCCGATCCAGGCCAGGGCGCGCTGATCGCTCCAGTCGCGCAGGCCTGGCCGCGCCGCCTCGACGGCGATCCGCGCGTCGTTGAGCGTCGCTTGGACCTTCTGCTGCTCGCGGGCGTCACGCTGGGCGTGCGCCGCGGCCCACGTCGCGCTTTGCCGGCGACGAGCCGGCGCGCTGGCCAGGGCCTGGCGCAGTCCGGCGAACGCCGGGTCGCTGGTCAGCAGGCCGGTGATCTCGGCCTCCAGGCCGGGGGGCAGCGGGCGGTTGAAGGTCCCATGGACGATGCAGTCCAGCAGCGCGGCCACCTTGGCGGGGCGGGTCTGGGTCTTGGCCAGGGCGAGGATGGACGGCCACAGGCGCTCGTCGTTCTCCAAAAAGCCGTCGATTTCGAAGACATCGTTGAAGCGCGTCCAGAGATCCTCGACCCGTCCGGGGACCACCTGTCTTTCGAAAAGCTTGAACGCGGCGGTGTCGTTGGCGTCGCGCACCGCCAGCAGGCGCAGGCGGTCGCCTTTGGACAAGGTCATCGACAGGACCTGGGCCTGATGCAGGCCGATCAGGCGATCGTCGGTGAAGGCCGAGACCTGGTCGCGCAGCAGGCGGGAGAGCACGCGCGCCAGGGCGCGCTCGCGCTCGCTGTCGCGCGCCCGCCGGGCGGCGCTGGCCCGTCGCCCGGCGATGGCCGCCAGAAGCCGGTCGAGCAGAAGGGGCCATTCCTGATCGGCCATGTGATCGAACGAGAAGGCCAGGCGTCCGCCGATGTCGTCGGGTCGGCGCGCCAGCAGGGTCTGGGCCACCATGGCGGCGGTGGGCGAAATGGCCCGCAGGATGGCGCTGCGCAGAATGAACGCCCGGTCCTCGCCGCCGCCGTCGTTCAGGCTTTGGAGCAAGGCGAGGATCGGCGCGGGGGCCCCGCCGGCCAGCCGATAGGCCTGGACGGCGCTCGCGCGGACATTGACCTCGGCCGTGGCGTCGAGCGCCAGGGCCAGGAAACTCGACATGAGACTGGCCGGCGCCGCGGCCGCGCCCGCCCCGTCCAGCAGGCGGCGCTTCAGATTGACCGCGACCTCGGGATCGCCCAGCAGGGCTTTGATCCTGGGGGCGGTATGGTCGTCGATCAGCAGGCGCCAGCGATCCTCCCCGCCGATCAGGCCCGACAGGCGGCTGTCGCGGCGATAGTGCGCGTCCAAGGCCTGGAGCAGGTCAAGCTTCTGCCCGCCGGTCAGGAGGCTCAGGTCGCCGTGGGTCACCAGGCCCACCGGGTCGGCCGCCACCCAGGCGCGCGCCCGGGCCGGCGCCATCCGGTTGACGGTCCAGGCGAACAGGCCCCGCAGGCTGGTGGGCGGCCGGCCGTCGCTGGAGAACATCATCGCCCGAACCCGCCGCTCGGCCAGGGCCGTGGTCATGTTGGCCCCCAGCCAGCGGCCGGCCAGATATTCGGCGACGGTCCGGTGGGCCGGCTGCACGCGATGCAGTTCGGTTCCCGTGAAGGCGCGGGTCCGCAGGGCGGCGCGCAGATTGTCCGGCGTGATCGCCGGGCCGGTCGGCGACGCAAGCTCGCGTCCGTCCGAGGCGGTGTCGTCCTGGCCGGCGATCAGCATCGCGGCCGACGCCCAACCCGCCGGCGCCATCAAGGTCTCGACGGTCTCGGGCCGCCGGCGCTCGGCGTGAACGCGGTTGGCCTCTTCCAAGGCCACCCGCATGGCCTGGTCGAACATCTCGGTGCGGCCCGACGGCCAACCGCGCTCCACGGCCATGGCCAGCAGCGTCAGGTCGTTGGGGTTCTTGAGCATGTCCCCCAGACCGCGGGCGCGGGCCTCGGCCACGAAGCCGGCCGGGTCCGGCGCAAGATCCTGCAGGACGGCCAAGGCGCCGGCCTCGTCGAGCGGTCTGAGCCGGACCACCCGGACGGCGTTCTGGCCGTAAAGGTCATTCAGGTCGTCGACAACGGCTTGCCCCGGCCAGTCCTGCGCCCGGCAGCTGAGCACGACCTGCGGTTTGCCCGCTTCTTCCAGACGACCGACGATGCGGTCCCAGGCCTGATGACTTTCGCCGGGCGCTTCGTCGATGGCGTCGATCCGCCATGGAGCGCCGGCCGGCAGCGGGAGATCGATGACACGACTGGCGCGGCGATAGAGCTCCAGCGGTCCCAGGCTTCTCAAAAGCTGGGTCTTGCCGGCCCCGGGGTCGGCCAGAACGATCAGCACGGGCGCGGTCTGGAAGTCGGCTATCGGGCCATTGGGACCCAGCAAGGCGCCGGTGCGGGGATCGATGGCTTCAACAAAGCGGTGGGCGTTGCCCATGAGGGTCTCCGTGCGCGGCGCCGGCGAAGCTGTAGTGTCGCCGCGCTTGCCCCGCAACTGACGGGCGAGCGCGCGCCCTCAAGGGCGCGGAGACTTTTAAGGGCCGGGGTGAACTTCAGGGCCTCGGCCGCCTCGGCGCCGATCTGCCCTTGGGTCAGCGTCTTGATGGGCCAGCGCGCTTCTTGCGCTGCAGGCCGATCGGATCCAGAGCCCCGGTGCGGGCGACGATGTCCGCGCCGTCGCTTGCGGTCGGCCGTCTCGTGGAGCGCGATCGGAAAAGGACTCCGGCGTCACCCTGCCCCGTCGAGGCGCCGACGCGGGACAAGTCCCGCGCGCGCAGTGCGTCGTCGGCCGCGACCGCGCCGGGCGTTGAGAAGATGCTTGAAGAACATCCGCCAACGTCTTTAGCGCAAGCCTGGACATGCACGTTGGCCACCCGGGCGGAGAGGTCGATTCCTCATGGGGGATTTGGAACGGGCCGATCGTGAGGCCGACGACGCATTGTTATTCTAGGTTGCATGCAGAGCTCTGCCAATACCGCAGAACTGCGGTATCGGGCGGCGGCGGCGTTCGCCGTGACGAGGCTACGGCGGCCCGAACCGAGGGATCACCGGTGTCCGCCGGCGCGCTCGGCGTCCGGCCACGCGATCGCCCGCCGGCCAGCCGGTATGCGCCTGTATGGAAAACAGTTGTGCATTTTTTGTCGATTTACGCCGACGGGGATCGTGCCAAGACTCCTGGCCGACACGTCGGCGTTCTGGGTCACGAGACGCGGTGAAAGTCGGTTTCTGCAATGAGAAGGGCTGCTCGGCGGCGTTCCGATGTCCCACGCATCGATTTTCGCAAACCGCGTCAGCCGCCCTCAGATCAAGAGCGGAACCGGTGAAAAGGACCGGCGGGAGGCCTTAGGCGTCAAGACGAGATGAGGGACGTTTCGGCGGCCGCAGGAGACGTTCCGACGAAACGGGCAGCCTTGCTTTCCGCCGTTTGAAAACGATGGCGGGCGCGGTGCGATGGAGGAGCCGATTTCGGCGACCCTTCGCCCGGTGGAAACGAAATATAACGGCTAAAGCCGAAGCATCGGGGAGATGATCGTGTCATTGTCTGGTTCGCTAGACCTGGATTCCATGATTGAGCGCCAGAATCTGAACGATCTTCTTGTCGGTCGATGGTGCCTTGGCGCGGATACATTGAACTGGAAGCTCTATCGCAGCGCGTTCGACGATGCCGTGGAGATGGATTTTCCGGATGCGTCGAATCCGAGCGTTAGTTCATCTCGCGTGTGGCGCATTGACGAATGGATCGCCTACGCGCGTCTGCTCGAAGGTTTCGACGTCACGCAGCATTACCTTTCCAATTTTCGGTATCAGGTAACCGAGAGCGCTGCGGAAGTATCGACTTACCTGATCGCCGAACATCATTTGGGCGGCCGCCATTTCACGCTCGGGGGGCAGTCAACCCATACGCTGAAGCGCGGCGCCGAGGGCTGGAAGGTCGTCAAGGTCGCCTTGACGCCGTGGTGGACCAGAGGCGACCAGACGCTTCCCGCCGAGGCGGGCGCGCGTTACGCCGCCGGGCAGGCCGCTCGCAGCGCAACGGCGATCTTGTGACCGCGAGCACAGCCTTCGCCGCGCCAGGTTGGACCGATGGCGAGCGCCGAACAGAGCAAACAGCCCGCCCATGTCGCGGGCCGGAATGCGGAGCGGCGAGGCTTCGGGCGCCGCCTGGTCTCGGCGGCCCGACGGCGCCAAGGCCGCGTCCCCACACGATTGGAGAGGATTGATTATGACATCAACGTCAACACGACCGACTGAACGGCTCGAAGGCTATATCTACAACGCCTGGTACATGGCCGGCTGGGTCAGCGAGCTCGACGCCGATAAGTCGACCGCGAGAATCCTCAACGAACCCCTCGTGCTCTATCGGACGGCGGCCGGCCGATGGGTGGCGTTCGAGGATCTATGCCCGCACAAGCTGGTGCCGCTCTCGTTCGGCAAACGGATCGGCGATTGTCTGCGTTGCGGCTACCATGGCCTGAAATTCGACGAAGACGGCCGCTGCGTCGAGATTCCGGGCCAAGCGATCATCCCCCCGAGCGTGCGCGTGCGCACCTACCCGGCCGTCGAAAAACATGGCGGCGTCTGGATCTGGATGGGCGACCCCGAGCGCGCCGACGAAGGCGCGCTGCCCGCCATCATCGGCGAGGGGGACGCGGGCTATCAGGTGTTTTCCCAGACGACCGACATCGACGGCTCGGCGCGGATGCTCTGGGACAATCTGTTGGACCTGACCCATATTCCATTTCTGCATTTCGACAGCCTCATCGGGGGCGACCCATCGGCCGCCGCGGCTATTTTCGCCGCTGAAGTCGCCAAGAATTCAACGCCCCACGACCGCGGCATCGCCATGGATTCGTGGCATATTTTCCCAGGGCGACCCGACTTGCTCGGGCACGGCCGCCCGCTCGAAGAACACGCGATCACCGATTTTTCGGCGCCCGGCGTGCTGACCATCAACATCGACAGCTACGAGGTCGGCATCCGCGAAGCCTTCCCCCAGGGAGACATCCCGGCCGACAGGTTGCTGCTGCAAGCCTCCGGCTGCCAGATCGTCGTCCCGGTCACGGAAAGCACGTGCAAGGTCTTCCACAACTCGGGCAACTGGGACAAGGCGCCGCCGGACGAGGGCCGCAAGCTCAGAAATGCAAAGGCGATCATCGAAGACAAATTGATGATCGAGGCGCAGCAGGCCTCGATGCGCGCCAATCCCCAGGCCAGGCCCTTGATGCTCTCGATGGATCGCAATGTCGCGCGCTTCAGATCGATCATGTCCCGACTGGTCGAGCAGGACGCCCAGGTGTTGGCGGCGCAGTGAGGTCGCGATAGGCGCGCCTAGCCGCCTTGGTCCGATCTCGAGAATCCTGATCGATGTCGGCCGGTCGCGGCCCCGACGGTCCCATGACCGTCGGGGCCGCAGGCCTCAGTGCGAAGGATTGATCCGCGAGGCCGAAACGCCGGCCCCGCGCAAGGCGTCCCACGCGCAGCTTGGGCCTTGCACGGCGTCCGCGCTCGCGCCGACCACCTGCCGGTTCATCGGTGTTTCCACCCGGTAAGAGTCAATCTCCAATTGTTCATCGCAACATAAAGGTCCTTGAGTAGAGCAAAGCACTCTGCTTTGGGGCCGCGCAGCCTTGTTTCGCCCGCGTTTCACGACAGACCGTCAGAGTCTGAACCGCGCGCGGCGCGCCTCATAGGAAACAGTTGTCCATTTTTGGCCGGTTTACCCCCGCGCGGTTCGTGGCAGATTCGCCTCATCTTGCGGGTGTCTGTGATCGGACTGCCTCCAGGATGCAAATTCACAACGAAAAGACCCAGGCGCGAGCACTCCAACACTAAAATGCGGCGATCATACTCGCCGGCGCCAAACAAAGGCGCGTTGGAAGTCTTGCAAGATCTGGGGTGAAACAAGGGACGAAAAGTTGTCGATCCAGGAAGAGAACAAGGCGGCCGTTCGTCGCTTCAACAAGGATTTCGTCGAAACGGGCGACCGCGCGATTTTCGACGAGCTGGTCGCGGAAGATTTCCAGGACCACGCCGGGCCCGGCGGCGCGCCGGCCGGACGGGAAGCGGCGTTCATGTTCTTCACCGTGTTTCGCGGCGCCTTCCCTGACTTGAAAGTGGTTGTCCACGATCAGTACGCCGAGCGCGACGCGGTCATCACCCGGAAGTCCTATCAGGGCACGCATCTGGGAGACTTCATGGGCATGCCGGCGTCCAACAGGGTCATCGACGTCTCGGTCATCGACATCCTTCGACTGCGCGACGGCAAGCAGGTCGAGCATTGGGCCAACGCCGACATGGCGGGCCTGATGCAGCAGCTCAAGCCGGCCTAGTCCAGATCGTCGAGGTCGGTCATGGCTTCGATGACGGCGTCTCCACGACCACAACCGCCGAGATCTGATCGATGGTCTCCGGCGGCGAGTGCGAAACGATCGCGTTACAGAAATGGGTTGGATTTCGCGTTAATAATCACGCGATGCCCGACTGACGAAGCCTAGAAAATTAAATAAACGCCGAAAAGGCGATAACATTGAGGGAGGGTACTATGAATATCGCTTCATCCGCGTTTACCGGAAAGAAGGCCGGTCTCGTCCTGGGCTGCAGCCTCGCCGCGCTGTGCTGGGCCGCCGGGGCCCAGGCCCAGGCCCAGGCGCCCGCCGCGCCGTCGGCTCCGGCCCAAGCTCCGAAGGTCGTCGACGACACCAGCATCGAAGAGATCATCGTCACGGCCCAACGCCGTGAGGAGCGCCTGCAGGACGTTCCGATCGCCGTCGCGGCGGTCACCGGCCAGCAGCTGGAAAAGCAGGGCATCCTGACGACCAACGATCTGGGACGCGCGGTGCCCAGCGCGACCATCACCAATTTCTCGGGCTATGTGGTTCCGCGCATCCGCGGCGTCGGCAACAGCGTCATCGGCCCGGGTTATGAAGGCGGCGTGGCGACCTATATCGACGGCGTCTACATCGCCTCGGCGCCCGCTTCGCTGCTCGCGCTGCACAATATCGAGCGGATCGAAGTGCTGAAGGGGCCTCAGGGCACGCTGTTTGGCCGCAACGCGACCGGCGGCCTCATCCAGGTCGTCACCCATACGCCGTCCGCCGATCCCAGCGGCACGATCGAAATCGGGGCCGGCAACTACCAAACGGCCACTGCCGACGTCTACGTGACCGGCGGCCTGGGCGGCTCGGTGGCGGCCGACTTCGCCGGCCATGTGGGCGGTCAGGGCAAGGGCTACGGCGTCAACCGGTTCAACGGCAAGGACGTCTACAAGGCCAATGACGACATCGCCGTTCGGACTTCGCTGCTCTACACGCCGGGCGACAACACCGCGATCCGTCTCAGCGCCGACTACCAGAAGAACAACGGCTCGCTGTACACCTCCAGCCAGCTGGCGCCCGGCACGGGCTCGCCGCTTCCGCAAGGCTACATCAACTCCGCCTGGGACATTAACGCCGATCTGGACCCCTATTCGACCTACGAAGGGGGCGGGGTTTCCGTGCGGATCGACCAGACGCTGGGGTTTGGCCATCTGTCGAGCATCACCGCGTATCGCAAGTCCGACAACGCGGTCTTCTCCGACATCGACTCCACCCCGACCCCGGCGGTCGGGATCTCGACCCACCAATATGATCATCAGTTCAGCCAGGAGCTGCAGCTGTCGTCGGGCGCGACCTCGCCGATCCAGTGGGTGACCGGCCTGTATTATTTCCAGAGCGCCGGGCGCTTCGATCCGGTCAAGGCCATGCTCTTTGGTCCCTTCCAGCAGCCCTCGCCGCTGGGGACCATCGGCACGTCGTACACCTATGGCAATCAACGGGTCGACGCCCTGGCGGGCTACGCTCAGGCGACCGCGGCGATCGCCGACCAGACCAATCTGACCGTGGGCCTTCGCTACTCGACGGAACGGCACCGGTTGGATGCGTCCCAATCGTTCGACGTCGTCGGCGGTCCGTCCAACGTCCCGCTGCCCGCCATTCCCAATCAGTCCAAGCGCTATTCGGATCCGACCTGGCGCATCTCGCTGGATCATCGCTTCTCGCCGGAGGCCATGGTCTACGCCTCCTACAATCGCGGCTTCAAGAGCGGCGGCTACAACGTGCCCTCGCCCGCCGCCCCCGCCTTCGCGCCTGAAACGCTCGACGCCTATGAGGTCGGCTTGAAGAGCGATCTGTTCAATCGCCGCTTCCGCCTCAACGCGGCGGCCTTCTATTACGACTACAAGAACCTGCAGGTGCTGAAGGCGGACGGCGTCGTGACCACGGTCTATAACGGCGCGGCCTCGACCGTCTACGGCCTCGACCTGGACTTCGAGGCGCGCCTGAGCTCCAACTTCACGCTCAGCGGCGGCGCCACCCTGCTGCATGATCGGTTCACCGATTTTCCCGCCGCCATCATCGCCAACCAGGTCCCTGGCGGCGTGGTCACGACCATCGGATCGGCCAAGGGCAATCGCCTGCCGCAGACCCCCGATTTCGCGGCGACGGTGACCGCGGACTACCACGTGCCGACCAGCTTCGGCGCGGTGGGCGCGAACGTCAGCTACAGCTATAATGACGGCTACTACAGCCAGCCGGACAATATCCTGCGCCAGCCGAGCTACAATACAGTCGCCGCCACCCTTCGCATGGAGCTGCCTCACGGCATCGGTCTGCGGCTGTGGGGACGCAATCTCACCAACGCCAAGATCACCCAGAACCTCAGCGCCGGGACGTTGAACAGCGTCGTCACCTACGCCGCGCCGCGCACCTTCGGCCTGACCGTGAGCGCCGATTTCTAAAGCCGACCGAACCTGGAGCGTCGGGCCTCGCGCAGAGGTCCGACGCTTCGTTCAAGCAGGGACGGGTCGCGCCCGGCGCTTCCGCCGCGTCCAGGGCCGCCGACGCCGTCGCCACACCCAGGCCCGCCCGCCCGCCCGGCGGGTCGGGCGCCATAGATCAACACCACGCCGCTCGGCGTGCAGAGGAGACAACATGCAATCGGTGAACGCCGTGATCCTGGTCACGCTCCTGTCGCTGGCGATGTATCTGTGGACCTCGATGCGGGTGGCCACCGCGCGGGCGCGGCACAACATCGTCGCCCCGGCCGTGACCGGCCATCCCGAATTCGAGCGGGCCTATCGCGTGCAGATCAATACGCTTGAGTGGCTGCCCCTGTATCTGCCGTCCTTGTGGATCTTCGCCTATTACTGGAACGGCGCGGTGGCCGCCGCGGCCGGCCTGGTCTGGATCCTTGGCCGTTTCCTGTACGCCTTGGCCTATGTGAAGGACCCCAAGGCGCGCGCCGCGGGCTTTGGCGTGCAGACGCTGGCGACGGCGGTCCTGTTCTTCGGCGCCGTGGGCAAGGCCGTCGAGCAGATCATCGTGCACGGCCTCTAAGCGCGTCGGCGAGCGCGGCGAGACGCCGTCTCCAACCGGCGTCGCCACGTCACGGTTTGGGAAACAGTTGTCCGAAAGCCGTCGTGGACAGCCTTGGCGCCCCAGCACAATTTCCCGATCATTCCACTCCGCAAAGCAGGTCGAACATGTCATCTGAAAAGGCCAAGGTCGGCGATGTAAAGAGCGCGGACCAGGACGGCGTCATGACCGGGGTCGGCTATGTGCGACTGCCGGCCCACGACATTCATGAACTGGCCGAATTCTACAAGGCGACGTTCGGCATGCAGCAGATCGGGGCGTTCCACGACCATTTGATCATGCTCAATGTGGGCAAGACCGTCGAGGAGGCCATCGCCAATCCCGCGCCCCGTGTCATCGTCGACCGACGCATGAAGTCCAACCAAGGCTACGGGGTCAACGACAACAACTGCTGGTGCTTCATGACCCGAGGCATGCAGCATGTCATTCGTCGGGCCGAGAAAAACGGCGCCACCGTGGTGATGGAGCCCTACCCGATCGCCTCGACGACCTCGATCGTCGTGGGCAAGTTCCGCGATCCGTCCGGCAATCTGATCGAGATGACGGAAGTGGGAACGGACACGCCGGAACGGCTCTACATCGGCCAGAACTGACCGGCTGGCCGGGGCGCGCATCAGGCGATCGAGCCGACCCGCCCCGGTCGGACACTGGTCTTTCAGCGCCAAGGGTCGGAATGAATAATTGACCGACCGGACGTTCAAATATTATTCTCCGCCTAGAGTTTGCAAGACGCGTGGGAGGCGACCTTGAATCCAGAACGCCAGTATCGCCTCGACCCCGCCCTCGACCTGGCCGGACTGCGCGCCTTGCAGCTGGCCCGCCTGCGCGACACCCTGGGACATGTCTACGCCCACAACGCCCACTACCGCGCCGCCTTCGACGCGGCGGGGGTTTCGCCCGACGACTTGCGGGCGCTGAGCGATCTGGCGCGGTTCCCCTTCACCACCAAGGCGGACCTGCGGGCCAACTATCCCTTTGGCCTGTTCAGCGTTCCCCAGGCGGAGGTCGCCCGCCTCCACGCCTCGTCGGGAACGACCGGCCAGCCCACGGTGGTCGGCTACACCAAGGCGGACCTGGAGACCTGGGCGGGCCTGGTGGCGCGGTCGATCTTCGCCGCCGGCGGCAAGCCGGGCATGAAGGTCCACATCGCCTACGGCTATGGCCTGTTCACCGGCGGGCTGGGCGCGCACTACGGCGCCGAGGCCGCCGGCTGCACGGTCATTCCGATGTCGGGCGGCCAGACCGAAAAGCAGGTCCAGCTGATCCTCGACTTCAAACCTGAGATCATCATGGTCACGCCCAGTTACATGCTGGCGATCCTCGACGAGTTTCGGCGCATCGGCGTGGATCCCCGCTCCAGTTCCTTGCGCATCGGCATCTTCGGCGCCGAGCCCTGGACCCACGCCATGCGTCTGGAGATCGAGGCCGCCTTCGACTTGCAGGCCGTCGACATCTACGGCCTGTCCGAAGTGATGGGGCCGGGCGTGGCCAGCGAATTCGCCGGCGACCGCAGCGGCCCCACCATCTGGGAGGATCATTTCCTTCCCGAGATCATCGACCCGGAAACGGGCGCGGTCTTGCCGGACGGCGAGTCCGGCGAGCTGGTCTTCACCACCCTGACCAAACAGGCCATGCCGGTGATCCGCTATCGCACGCGGGACCTGACGCGTCTGATGCCGGGCGCGCAGACCCTTCTGCGCCGGATCGACAAGATCATCGGGCGCTCCGACGACATGCTGATCATTCGCGGCGTCAACGTCTTTCCCAGCCAGATCGAGGAGCTGGTTCTGCGCTGCCCCGGCTTGGCGCCGCATTTTGAAATCGAGCTGTCGCGGCCCGGACGCCTGGACCAGGTCAAGATCCAGGTCGAGGCCAGCCCGACCGCCCCGCCGGGACCGGGCGAGCAGTCCAGGCTCGTCGCGTTGATCAAGGAGGTGATCGGCGTCACCGCCGCCGTCGAGATCGTGCCGCCCGGATACCTGCCGCGCTCGACCGGAAAGCGCCAGCACGTGCGCGATCTGCGCGCCCGCGCCTAGGAGGCTCCCATGACCTCGGGCCAGCTTCGTGATCTCGCCGAGACCCCGCGCCCCGACGCCGACTGGATCGAGGCGGCCAGGATCGCCCTGCTGGAAGCGGCCGCGAGGCTGGAGGCCTCGGAGCTGGCGTCGGCGGACGCGCTGGAGCTGGCTCGCATCTTCGGCGGTTGACGGCTGGTCAGGGCGACTTCAGATCAAGGCTCTGGCTCAGGGCGAGTTTCGGCGCAGCGACCGGATTCGAGGCGGCGTAGTTCAGCGGGCGCCGCCGCCCCCGACACGTCCCCGGCGGCCCATGGGATGGAGGTCCTTTCGGCCTGACGTTGTCGTCGGTGGTCCGGGGCTCGGCCGGCGCCGCGTGGACGCCGGACCGGCCCCAATCCTCGATCGCGGGAGGAAGTTATCGCGTCGCCAGGCGCAGGGCCTGGACGATCGCCTCGTCCTGGACCGGGGTGACGACGCCGTTGACGACGAGATGGGGCACGCTCTTGACCCCGGCCGCCTTCGAGGCGGCGGCGGCCTGGCGCGTCACGGCGATCTGGTCGGGCGATGAAACCGCCGCGCGCGCCTCTTGCCGGGTGAAGCCATGGGCCGAGGCGATGTCGGCCAGCACGTCCAGGTCGCCGATATTGCGCTGCTCGAGGAAATAGGCCGAGGCCAGGGCCGTCGCCAGCGCGTGCTGAGTTCCCAGCGGGCGGGCCAGGCGGATGAGCGTATGTCCGGCCGCGGTGGGATACATCCAAGGCTGCTTGCTCATGTCCAGATCAAGGCCGACGCCGCGCGCCTCCGCCTCCGGCCGCGCGAACATGGTCTTGGGGTCGAAGCTGCCGAACCGGGCCTTCAGGATGTCGGCGATCAGAACGCCGCCCTCGGGGCAATCGGGATCCAGAAAGACCGGGTGATGTTCAAGGTCGATGTCGGCCTGGCTGAACTGCTCTTGAAGAACATTGTCCAGCCTCTTGGCGCCGATCAGGCACCAGGGACAAACGAAGTCGCTATAGAGATCGATCTTAATCGTCATGACTCTTCTCTTTGACATCTAGGGCGAGCCGGGCCGGATCGGCGCCGCCAGTCTCGCCGAGCGCCCCGTCCGCTCCCGGTCTTTTCTTTTGCAATCTCGCGGCGCGCGAACATCGTCCCGCCGCAAGCCCGCGAGGGCGCGAACGACGGCGAGGGCGCCGCCCGCCGGGCGCTATGTTGCGGAAGGCGGCGAACGCGGAGAAGGCGCGGAAAACACACAACTGATTTCCATATTCATCCCCTTGGCCGGGCCGTTCCGTCGCCTATGGCGCGCGGCCCCCGCGGTCGGATGTGCGGCGGCCGGCTCCAACGGATTTCCCGCGCCGGGGCGGAGCATGGACGCCGTCGGCGAACCTCGACGCGGCGACAGATCGCGCTCGCTTCGAACGGAATATTGTTTATTGTCGACAAGTTGCAACGACAACAAAGGGGGGCGGCGCAGGATCATATGATTGACCTGAACGATCTTTATCTGTTCTCGAAGGTCGTCGAGCATCAGGGCATAACCGCGGCCGCCGGCGCCTTGGGCATGGCCCGCTCAAAAGTGTCCCGGCGCATCACCGGGCTCGAGGAACGGCTCGGGACGATCCTGATCCATCGCTCGACGCGCCATTTCGCGGTCACCGATCTGGGGCGCGAGTTCAACGAGCATTGCCTGGCGATGATGGCCGCGGCCCATTCGGCGGCCGATTGCGTAGCCCAGGCCCAAGCCGCGCCAAACGGGGTGATCCGGATCCATTGCCCGACCATGCTGGCGCAGTTCGTCATCGGGCCGCTGTTGCCGGCCTTCATGAAGGCCTACCCCGAAATCCGCATCGCCCTCGATACGGATAATCGCGAGGTCAATATCGAGGAGAATTTCGACCTCGAGATCCGCATCCGGCACATGCCTTACGAGGATTCCAGCCAGATTGTCCGCCCCCTGGGCATCTACCAGCCCCTGCTGGTCGCAAGTCCGGCGTTCCTCGACGAGCATGGCCGTCCTGAGTCGCCCAACGATCTGGCGACCATGGCGACGATCAGCCATTCCTCGCCGCAGGGCCCCCATGTCTGGTCGCTGGTCGACCCGGACCATCACGAGGTGCAGGTCAAGCACAACCCGGTTCTGATCGTCGACGAGTTCGTCGTCATTCGTCTGGCCGCCCTCCAGGGGCTGGGCGTCACCTTGTTGCCCCTGGGCCTGTGCCGCGATGACCTGCGCAACGGCGCTCTGGAAATCGTGCTGCCGCAGTACTTGTCCATCTTGACCGAGCTTCACGTCACCTTTCCCTCCCGTCGCGGCATCCTGCCGGCCGTTCGGCATTTCATCGACTATCTTGGCAAGCACTGCTCGGGGGACCTGGAGCGTCACCAGATCATGCAGGGCGTCCGGGGCGGCCGGCGCGAGAAGAGCCGGTTCTGGGTTAGCCGGATCCCGGTCTCCGAGCTTGTCTTCCCAACCCCGCGCTTGGCGCGCGAGGCCGGCTAGATCGGCCAGGCGGCCAGGCGGCCAGGCGGCCAGGCGGCCAGGCGGCCATGGCCTGGGGCGCGGGCCGTGCTTCGGTCAAGCCAACTCCATCGTCGGCGCGGGCGCGCGTCATGCCGTCCAGCCCGGGCGCCGGCTTCGAGCCTGCGAATCTTTCCAACACCCCAAATGGGGCTTTGCCCCGGCGCAGCACGGCCGCGGACGGCGGCGGCTCGCGCCGGTCAAAAAGGAAGGGCCACCGGTCTCCCGATGGCCCTTCCCGTTCAGGCGATGTCTGATCGTTACTCGGGCTTGTGTCCGCGCGGACGGGGGAAGCGGCGGGTGTGCTTGCAGACCACTTCATGGCCGCCGTGGCGGATGCGGTCATAGGTGCGTACGCGGACGCGGGGCGTCTTGCTGAGCATGGTCGTAAATCCTGAAGGCCACTCGGGCCGTTGCAATTTTCGACCGCCGGACGCATCTTCCGATTTGCAGAAGGGAATGCGATGCGCCGGCGATCGGTGCTGACCATTCACGGGAAAGGGTCGTTGGCTTTGGTCAGCGGCCCTTTTTCGTGGCCCCTGCCCTGCGGTCGCGTCCGTGATCTCCAGCGCGCCGTCTAAACGTTCGTGATCTCGTCGGCGTCTCCGTGGCTCGCCGTTCGAATCGAACGACCTGCTGACCTGTAAAATGGCATACTTGGCCAGCCTAAACGATGGTCGACACCGCCAGAGTACCGGATACATCGCATGTTTTTGTGGAGAAGGCGCGGTTGGTGTTGGGTCGGCAGGTCTTTGAGGGTACTGCTAGGCGATGGAAGATCTGAAGCGTCTACTGCAGGAGCGACAAGTCCAGCTCGCCTACGAGCTTGATAAGGTTGCGGAAATGATTGCTCTTTTGGAGGCTTCGGCCGGAACGGCGCCGCCGGCGCTCACGTCCTGGTTCTGGGCGGACCTGATCGATCTTGTCCACAAGGCGTCCACAGGTATTGAGGATACGCCGAGAACTTTACGGGAACAGATTGCGACGAGCGGTCGCCCTGTGGATACATTCCAATCCAAGAGCGCGCCGCGTATCCCCGCGCCGCCCCCCAGAACCAAGACCCAGTCAAATCCCAAGCCCGCCCTGGTCCTCAACATGGTCGAGCAGATTCTCAAATACCAAGCCCACCCGCTCAACCGCACCGAACTGCTCAAGGAGCTGGCCAGCCGTGACCTGGTGATTGGCGGCTACAATCCGTCCAAGGTGCTGGGCACCACCCTGTGGCGCGCCCGCGACAGGTTCGTGAGCATTCCGCAGTTTGGCTATTGGTTCGCCGGCCGCGCCTATCCCCCGGCCAACTATTTCCCCAACGGCCAGTTTGGCGCTGACTACGACTAGCTGGGCGTCCCGCCTTCATCGGCGGAGCGCGCCGGGCGCTCCTCGGCCCGGGCCTCGGCCAGGAACGACGTCACCGTCCGCAGCACGGCCTCGGGCCTTTCGCGGTGAGGAACGTGGCCGCAGGTCTCGAACACCGTCATCTGGGTCATCGCGTGCGGCAGGCCCGCGATGCGCTCGGGAAAGGCGGTGGAGCCGAACTCATCCAGGTCGCCGTGCATCGCCAGGACGGGACAGGTCACGGCCCGTAGATCGTCATCCAACGACCAGTCGGCGAACCGCGGCGCCAGCCAGGTCTCGGTCCAGGCGTCGAGCACCCATTGTGCCTTGGGCCCGTGATAGCGCGCCAACCGCTCGACCTGCTCGGGCGCGGCGAAGGCGGCCTTGGCCTGACGGATGCCGGCCAGCGTGCGATCCTCGACAAAGGCCTGGGCGGACTCGGTGATCACGGCCCGGCAGCGACCGTCCGAGGCGGCGGCCGCCGCCACCGCCATGGCGCCGCCGACGCTGTGGCCAAACAGGATGTGGTCCTTCAGGCCCAGGTGCGTCGTCACGGCGGCCAGGCCGCCGGCCGCCTCCTCGCGGATGAAGTCGAAGCTGAGCTTTCCGGGATGGAGGGCCGATCGGCCAAAGCCCAGACGGTCATAGGCGACGACGGCAAGGCCCGAGGCTTGCGCGAGCTTCTCAGGAAAATCCCGCCAAAGCTCGACGCAACCTAGTGAGTCGTGGAGGAGGACGATCGTCCTATCCTCGGCCCGCGCACGGGAGCCGCCCCAGGCCCGGGCGAAGAGCGGTCCCCGCGGCGTCTCGACGAAGAGATCCTCGACAGGGAGGGCGACGGCCTGCTCAGACGACACTCAAAGACTCCGGCCTTGCGTTCGCGACGCGCGGCGCCTGGCGCCCGCGCAGCGATCCAGAGCCGCCGCAGGCCGCCAACGCCGCAATTGGCGTCTGTATAATGGGATTGTCGGGTCGTCGACCAGGTTGGCGCCGTGGCGGGTGCTTTGAGCTTGAACGTTCCGCCGCAGGCCGCCTCGGGTTAGATGGGCATTGTAGCGATCCATGCCGATTGGCGAGCGCTTTGTGGTGGATAAGTCGCCCCTCAGACGCCGATGAGGCTCGCGCGAAAACCCTTTGAAAACCTAGTTTGGGCAGGATGGGCCTTC
Organism: Caulobacter soli; assembly: GCF_011045195.1. Lineage (GTDB taxonomy): Bacteria > Pseudomonadota > Alphaproteobacteria > Caulobacterales > Caulobacteraceae > Caulobacter > Caulobacter soli. Next base: position 240,169 of record NZ_CP049200.1, read on the forward strand.
AGATTGAACCAAGGGTTTGGTCATGGACCTTCAGGAACAGGCGCGTCTTCACGGACAGGTCCGCGACGCGCTGCAAGCGGCGATCGACGGGCAAGACGGGCTCGATATCGCCGCGTTCAAGTCGGATCGCCAGTGCGAGACAGGCTGCTGGCTGCATGGCGAGGGACAAAGGCGCTGGGCGGGAAACCACGCCTTTCTCGGTTTGATGGAAGCCCATAGGGCCTTTCATGCAGCGGCCGGCTCGGTCGCTGACCAGATCAACCGCGGCCGCCACGCTGAAGCCCAGCGCGCGCTTCGCAACGGCGCGCCGCTGGCCATGGCGCTGAGCGATCTGAACGCGGCGTTTCGGCGCATGAAGGCCACGCGCGAGAATGTGGCCGCCTAGGCCCGGGTCAGTCGTCTAGCGGAGCCTGCGCCGCGTCGACCTGGCCGATCAGGCGCGCGCCGTCACGGGTGATCAACGCGATCACCGGCTCGTCCCGCCACATCTCCACCGCCTGGGCGCCGGCGTGTTCGCGAAGGAGCGCAAGGGCGCGGACCCGGATCGCATGGGCCGCAGCGCGACGATGTCGACCGCCGTGGCGACCTGGTTCTCCGCGAGGCGCACGAAGGTGCAGGTGACAGAGGCCCATGTCGCGAGCTTCGCAGGCTCGGCCATGATGGCGGCCGAAATCCAAGCCCGGCGTTAGGTTCGTCTCGCTGAGGGCGCGGGCGGGGAAACGCCGCGGAATTCTGTCCCGCGAGCGCTTCGCGATTGGGTCCAGCCGGCGCGTCAGTTTAGGGCCCGGCTCAGATTTCCAATCCTATGTTCGGACGTTTCAGACCTTTCCAGGCAGCGAGCGCCGGACCCCTACGGGGGCAGAACGGGATCAATTGTTCTCGGACGAATGATCGGGAGGGAGACCACGCCGCAAACCAAGCCCGCAAACGCGGCGATCAGTGTAATTGATCGTTCCGTATCCGATGTCGTCGAAATCCCGCCCAAAGACATCGATGCTGCCCCACCAATGGTCGCGACCACCAAATAGAGCCATCGCTTTCCAAGCCTGAGCGATGCGATCGCGCAAATTGCGGCCAGAGCGAAGCCGCAAACGGCGGACCAAAGTGACCCCGCCGCCAAAGGCAGCAAAGCCAAAGTCATCAACAGGGCGACGACCAGGGAAACCAATCCGCCCCGCGCGTTGGCCATGCACAGGCATATTGCCGGGCCCAGGACGGCGAATAAGCCAACGACTGCGGCGGACCGCTTCAGTGACAGCCACGGGATCATGTAGCCATGTCCATCAACACAAGTGAAGGTTGTGTAAAGATTTGCCAGCCCGGGGACCAAACGTGCCGCGCCGCTGTCGATGGGGGCCTCCAAAGCCATCTAGGCCCGCTCCGAAAATCGCTCGAACGCGCTGATCCGGCGAGGACCAGGTGGGCTCTACTCTGAGCCTGGTCGAACCAGGTTGGCGTATTCGACGAGGTGATCGGCCGTGGACGTCCCGCCGCTATCGTCGAAATAGGCTGTCAGCACGAGGGGGCGCCGGTCGGACGGATCGAGGTCATGTACGCTTCCCCGTGGGATCATGAGCCCTGCTGATCTACCAAGCCGGCTTGGGGCGGCGAAATATAATATGGCCAAGCGGTCGACAGGGCTGGAGAACAGATGAGCGGGATGGATCCGGGCGCCGAGGTTCGCAAGGCGGAATACTATCAGCACATCGACATGGGCTTCCTGAACCGGCGATTGTGTTTGTCGTCCTTGCCGCCCGATCTGCGCGATGAGTTCGCCCAGCTCGCCCGGCCGGGCGATGATCACCTCACCAGCCTTGGCAACGACCACCTGCTGGTGACGATGGCTCTGGACATGGCCGACGCCGCGGACGCGCCGACCTTGCTGGAAGCCCTGGCGCGGGGAAAGCCTCGGCAGGTCTTTCGCAGCACCGAGCGGCTGGCCCCGTGCCCGGAGGTCTATGACCAGGCGCGGGTCAGCCAGGGCGTGCTGCTGGATGTGGAGTTCGGCAAGCCCGTAACGCTGGCCTATCACACCAGTCACATCTGCGCCGACACCGGTCGGATGACCTTGGCCCAGGGCGCCGAAGGCGGCTACCGCGAAGCGATGCTGGGCCTGCTGCACGATCGCGGCGACCGCTTCGAGATCGAGCCGATCGTCATGGGCGCGCCGACCCTCGAGCACCCGCGCAATCGGGGGGAAGGCCTGGCCTGGATGGGGCAGGATTACGGGGAGATCCTGGCCGAAGACATCGATCAGTTCGCCAGGCTGACGTCGGTGACCCCGGCCTCGGCCGAGGAATGGATGGAGGTGATGAAGGCCGTGCCCGAGGAGGCGGTCAAGCAGGCCTTCGCCAAGCTGTTGAACGAGCCGACCAAGAAGGATTGGGGCGGCGAGTTCAACGATCATTTCTCCTGCGCCGTCACCGTGGCCGATCGCCGCCGCACGGCCGCCTTCCTGCTGAAGGGCCCTACGAACTTTCGGGAGATGACCCTGGAGATGTGCGGCAAGCGCGCCGATCAGGTCTATCGGCTGGTCAATTCCGGCGCCGACATCTCGATCGTTCAACATGCGCATCTGATTGGCGAAGTCGTCCGCGGGACGCTTCGGGGCCTGACGGTGCATCCTGGGCGGCCGCGGTTCTATTGCGTCATCGACGGCCAGACCACCTACCGCATCCTCAAGGCCTACGATCTGCTGCCCGACTAGGGCTGGGACGTCGCCCTCGCACGGCGCGCACGCGATGGGCGCAACGCAAAACGCCTCCGCCGATCGGCCGGCGCTATTCGGTCGCTGATCGGATCGCCGGCGCCACGAGCGCGTCCCAGTCCTGCAGCAAGGGCACGCAGACCAGCTGATAGATCAGCCAGCAGCCATAGACCGCGTCGTCGCCGAAACATCCTCCCGCGCCGAGCGTCCCGTGGGCCACCGAATGGCGCAGGGCCGTGCCCGGGCGGTGATGAAACAGAAGCTCCAGTTCCAGCACCACCTCCGGGGGCAGGCGCGTCTCCAGCTGGTGGCGGAAGCGTCCCAGCAGAGCGGGCAATCCGACATCTTCTTCGGTCATGTCGTCAAACTCGATCGACGGATCATGGCCGGCCTGGCGCAGGATATAGCGTAGGCCCGGTTCCAGCTGCGGCGTCAGGAGGTGAACGGCCGACCGGTAGTCGCCCTGGATCAACCGGGCCAGGCCCTGGCTGACCAGGCGGACCTGTTCCAACCGCACAAAGGGCGAGGCCTGGACGATCGGGACGAAGCACCGCTCGTCGATGTTGAACCGCTCGACGAGGGAATGACGCGCCGGTTCGAAGCGCGTGGCCAGAATCCAGCGGCGATAGACGCCTTCCTGGTCGTTGATCGTGGCCTTGAACCACTCTTCGCTCGGCTCCTCGCCGGACGTCGCCCCCGGAGCATGGGCCGCGTTGCGGCCGTCCTGGTCGGAGAAAACCCTCGACATCATCGCGCTGATCGGCGCGGTCTCGAGCGACTGGAGGGCCTGGGCCCGAAGTCGGGCGATCGGCCTGGGCTTGGAAATCACCGCCAACTGCTTGAGCGCGGCCGGAAGGTCCAGCGGATCGAAGACCCGTAGGAAGGCGTCACGGTCCTCGCCGATGTCCATCGGGACCGAAAAGCTTCCGAACTCCCCAAGGCTATCCTCCTGGAGATCGCGAAGCTCCCGGCGGAGCGTCTTGCGCAACTCGGCGGTGTCGGGGATGTGGCGCAGCGAAAAGAGCGCGGTCTGGACCCAATGGGCCTCGGCGCCGGCCGAACTGACCTGGCCGCGCATGGCCAGGAGCTGATCAACGGCCGCCAGCCGGCATCGACGGGCCGCCTCCTGATCGCCGGCCTGTTCATGGAGATCGGCGGCCGCGTCGAGCACGTCGCCATTGGCGAAGGCCGCGGTCTTGGAGCCGTTCTTGGCCACAACCGCCTCCAAGGCCTTGGCGGCCTCGGCCGGATCGAAGAGTTCGTAGTGCAGTCCAAGCCGGGCGACCTTGAGCGCCAGCGGGGCGAAACCCGCCTCGCGGGCGGTCAGCCAAAGCTGGCCAAAACCTTCCACCAGGCCGCCAGGCCAGACACCCGTCTTGTGGGTGCGGCGCGCCAGGTAGAAGGCGCGCTCGTATAGATCGAGCGCCTCGTGCGACGCCCTTTGCTCGATCCCATGGCGCGCCTTAGCGGCGCCCTCGACGAGGCGTCGCGCGGCCTCGACATAGCCGTCGATCGCGATCTTGGCGGCCTTTCCGAGCTTGCGATCCAGCGACCACGCGATGTCGCCCAGGCGCGCTTTCAGCCCTGGATGGGCGACCAAGCCCGCCAGCTCGCCGAGCACCCGCGCTTGGTCGGGGCTGAAATCCTCCAGCACGGGTCTACGGTAGGTGTTGGAGGCGTACCGGGCCCGCCAGGCCTCGCCCTTTTCAGACGGCCGCAGCACGAGGGAAGCGGCCCCGCTGAGCAGCCGAAGACCGTTCGCACGGCCGCTCTCGATGGCGTCCGGCGACAAGGCCAGCTGCATCAGGGCGCGCTCCAGGTCCTGGACGTTGACCGTCTCGAAAGGCGCGCAGATCGTCTCGATGGTGTGAAGATCAAAGGCCTCGAACGGCGTGAACGGCGGCGGCCAGCCTGATGGGGCAGTCTCGTCATCAGCCATCTTCCGATCCCGACCATGGCGGCTTGCGGCAAGGGTCGCCAAGCGCGTGAAGCCTCACCCTATCAGCCTGGACTTGCGGCGCATCCGGGCGCCGGCAAAATTCGGGAGCGTCAAAGAGGCGTCAACGCGGCGCCGTCATCGCGTCCCGCTTGTCAGGCCGCGCTCAACGCCGGCGGGACCTCGTCATCGCTCAAGGCGCTCGACAAGGCCACGCCCCGTCGGGGTCAGGTCGATGCTGGTCTTCAGGGCCGAGAGCTGGGCGCAATCGGCGTCGATCTGCTTGATCCGCCTTTGGGCATGGGCGTGGTCGGCCGGCGAGAGCGCGTCGGCGGCGAGCGCCGCGCGCAGGAAGTCCTGCACGACCCGAAAGACGTAGAGGCCGTGAAGGAGGCCCTGGGTTGGGCGCGGCCGGTTTTGCCAGGGCGAATGGTGTTCGAAAACGCCGCCGACGACCAAGGGCGCGACATCCTCGATCAGGCTCAGCTGCAGGTGCATGGCCTCGTGCAGCACGCCTTCGGCCAGTCGGATCGGGGGGACCTCGTCTTCCGGCGCGTGAGCGCCGATGAAGATCGACAGCGGCACGTCCGGGTCGCTGAAGCCGCTGTCGTAATCCGGACCGGTGACGGCCAGGGGCGTGACCGACCAGACCAAGGACCGGACGGCCGCGCCGACCGGGGCGACCGTGTCCAACACCACCATCGCCCGGGCCAGGGCGGCCTCGAAGGCGCTCGCCGAGAACGTCTCGGGCGGCGGCTGCAGGCCCAGCGCCCCATAGCGGCGGCGCATGGTCGCATCGAAGAGGTCCAGCCGCACCGGGTGAGCCCAGGCGAGCCCCGTCAACGCCACGCCGTGGCGCTGGGCGGTTGGATCGCCGGCGACGACGCGAGAAACCCCATAGGTCTCGGCGTCGATCCCGATCCGCGCCAGGCCCGACCAGGCGTGGGCGGCCAGGTCGCTGGCCAAGCCCTCGTACCAGCGCGCCGAGGAAGCATTCAGCGCCGCGTGGATCCGGACCTGCAGGCGGGTCAAGCCGCCTTCCGATAGGTGTAGACCAGGGTGTCACGCTGGCCGGCGTGGATGGTCGACACCGCATGGTGCGAGCGCTCGGAGATCTCGAAGCCGAAGGCGCTGCGATGGGCTGGCAACAGCACGTCGGTCACGCTGGCCGGGTCGTCCTCGCAGAACAGCATCAGCAGACCGCCCTGCTCGACGCTCCAGCCGCGATTGAGCTGAACGACGAGGCGGTGGCTTTCGGCCTCGCCGATATAGTCGTTGTGGACGCGGATGGTCTGGCCCGCGACCAGGCGGTGCGCGCACACGTCGACCAATTGCAGCTTCGGGGCGCGCAGGCGGGCCGACAGCTCCTCGCCGATCCGGGCGATCACCGGCGCGGAGACCAGCTGAGCAATGGCGCCCGGCGCCGAGCAGGCGAGGATGGAAAACTCGTGCTGCTCGTAGAACGAGGCGATGCGCAGCTTCCACGGCGCGTCAGCGTCGAGCCAGTCGAGCATGGCGTCCGCGGTCGCCTCGCTCAGCAGGTCGGCGACCCGAAAATGAGGGAACGGTGTGTCGCGGGTTTCGGCGTTCGTGAAATCGGGGGTCATCAGGCCGCGATCCGCGAGGCGATCTGCGCGCGCATATGGTCGATCAGGCGCTTCTGGTCGGCGCAGAAGACGCTGGGGTTGTCCAGTCCGCGCGCGGCGCTCCAACGATGGGTCGGCATGCCGCCGCCGCAGATCTTCAGGTCCGGGCAGGCGCGGCACTCAGGGGCCGAGGGGCGCTGGGCCTGGTGATAGGCGATGAAGTCGGGCGCGCCGACCAAGACGCGCAGATCGTCGAAGACGGTCCAGGTCTTGTCGAACCGGTCGCTGCCATTGGCCGACTTGAGGGTGTCGTTCTTGGTGAGCGTGCCGTCGGTCTCCACCACCAGAATTCCGTAGTCGTCCTCGCCGATCCCCTCCTTGACCGAGCGCCCGCCCAGCAGGAGGCGCATCATGTCGTCGAGCAGGCGGATGCGGATCGGCGCGGGATCGGCCAGATAGGCGTCGAGCATGCGGACCATCCAGTCGCCGTATTCGGTGGACGTCAGGCTGGCCTTGCCCATGGGCAGGGTGTCATGGTTGCCGTCGCGATAGAGGAAGTCGACGCTCGGCGTGCCGGTGGCCTTGAAGAAATCGTAGACCTCCCGCGGATCGGCGGCCAGATCAACGACGCACAGCAGGCCCGACAGCATCGCCTCGCCCTGCGGATGGGCCAGGACGCGATCGATGGCGGCGACCACCTTGGCGTGGGAGGCGCGGCCGCGCAGGTCGGGACGATGCTGGTCATGGACCGCGGCCGGACCGTCCAGGCTGATGCTGACGCCGACGTCGTGGCGCGCGCAGATGTCGAGGACCTGATCGGAGAGCAGCAGGCCGTTGGTCTGGACGTGCAGGCCGATCGGCGAGGGCAGGCGCCGGCGCAGGGTCGCGCAGATCTTGTCGAACCGCGCCGCCCCCACAAGCAGCGGCTCGCCGCCATGGAAGACGATGCTGAACGGCTTGGCCTGGACGGCGAACAATTCGGCCAGGCGATCGGCCAGGGCCTCGATGGTCGCCTCGCTGACCAGCTTGGGCTGACGACGCCAGGCGTCGTCGCCCATGTTGTAGACGTAGCAATAGTCGCAATTGAGGTTGCAGCGGCTCGCCAGCTTGACGAGGACCGTGTCGATTTCGACCATGATACGTGCCCGGACGGGACCTAGCGGTTGTGGCGGTTGTGCATGCGGTTGTAGGCGCTGGGCGTGCTGACGGCGTTGTTGCGCACTTCCTGCATCAGGCGCTGCAGGGCGGCGCTGTCGAGCTTGAGCGAACCGGTCGCGGCGGTCGGCTCGACGGGACGAGCGGGGGCGGCGTTCATGATCGGACTCCTTGCGGCTGATCGAACGCCACCGATAGCACGAGTTCGATTTGTTTGAAAATCACGTAAATCATTGTAAAGTTAAGAATTATTCGCATTTTTTCTCATCATAATTAAACAACGTTTATGAAGGTTTCGGCAATTCAAAAATGAAATTCCTATTTGGAAATTAGAAATTAAAATAAAGATAGGAATATTAAAAATTATTACGCCGAAAATTGGTATTGAAATTTGATGTATACTTACATGTAATATCTTATTTCATAAGAAATATTGTATTTAGGCTGAAAGTTTGATGCGGAAGGCCAATTTTAGGAGATCGTCGTGCGGGGCCCGCTGTCCTGGCGCCCCGCACGACGTCCTCAGAGCCAAGGCTCTCGCCGATCGCTAACGTCAGCGCGGTTTGCATGCTAGACCGCCCCCATGGCTGACGATTTCAGATTCCTAGGACTGACGCTCGAGAACATGCGGGCGTTCGGGCCTGCTCAGAAGCTCGACTTGGCCGGCTTGGACGGCGCGCCCGCCCGATGGTGTGTGATTCTCGGCGAGAACGGCGTCGGTAAGACCACGACCATGCAGGCGCTGGCGATGATGCGGCCAGTCCCCGCCTTCAAGCGGGGAGACGATGGACAAGTGATTGCGCTGGCGGTGACCGATGGCGATCTGCCCGATCCCGACTTCGTCGAACCTGATGTTTTCGACTACGACAACGAGCGCATCGAAGGCTTGGTGCGACGCCACGCCGATCGGGTCAGCGCCCGAATGACGGCGGTGCTCAGGGATACGACCGGACGCGAGATCGAGATCGGCTTCGATTGCGTCGTCGAGAACGGCGAACTGCAGACAGCAACGCTCCAGCAGCAGCATGAAAGCCTGAAGGCGGAAGGGCCGTTGATCATCGGCTATGGCGCGTCACGGCATCTGGGCTCTCGAAATATGAACAGCGTGTCGGACAATCGGCCGACCGAGGGGCTGTTCAATGATCTCGTCGAGCTGGTCGACGCCGACGAGGTGATGGAGTTTCTGCATCATGCCGAGCTGTCCGCGAGAGTCGCCTTGGAAACGGACGCCGGCAACGAAGAGCTGCGCCGTGACCACCATCGCGTGTCGCGGTTTTTCGGTGGGCTCAAGAACGCGATCGCCAAGGTCATCCCGCATCTTGAACCCGCCGATATCTCGATCGTCATGCCAAGGCTTACGGGCTCGACCAGTCGGACCGGCATGCGCGTCAGAACCGCGTCCGGTGAAGTGCCCATGGCCGAGCTTAGCCTGGGGTATCGTGTCACCATCTCCTGGATCGTCGATCTGGCCTGGACGCTCTTTCAGCGCCGGCCGGACAGTCCGTCGCCCTTTGACGAAAGCGCGATCGTACTTGTCGATGAGATCGATCTGCATCTGCATCCTCGATGGCAGCGCGAAATCCGTCACCACCTGCTCGACGTCTTCAAGAATGTGCAGTTCATCGTCACCAGCCATAGCCCAATCATCGCCCAGGAAGGGATCGCGCAGGGCGATCCGGTCTCCGTCGTGCGGCTGGAGGGCGACCACGCGACGATCCTCAATCGCCCCCTGCCTTCCAAACCGTGGCGTTATGATGAGGTGCTCGGCAGCCGCGCGTTCAATGAACTGATCGGCGCGGACCTGCGGTCGGAGGCCTTGCTCATCGAACGCAGGGCCTTGCTGCGTAAGCGGGAGCTGACCCCGGAGGAGGACGCGCGCTTAGACGCCTTGAACGCGATCATCCATGATCTGCAGGCTCCCGACGCGCCGTATGACGCGGCGTTCGACAAGTTGATGGGGCGGGTCGTCGAGCTGGAAAAGCAGCTCGCCGCCAAGTCATGATCCGGATCGCTCGCACCGCGGCGCCGGCGGCCCTGACGCGGCTGGGCGCGAACTGGGCCAAGGCGCACGAAGAGGCGTTCCTGCAGGCGCCGCAGGCCTATCTGGACGGCGACCAGAGTCTGCCGGTCAAGGTCCATGTCTATGGACATGATGATGTTCGCATCGCTCTGCGCGACATGCAGCACAGCAAGTGCTGCTACTGCGAAGTTCACATGGACGAATATATGGCGCGCCACGTGGAGCATTGGCGGCCCAAAGGCGGGGTTTGTCAGGATCGCGACGGGCCCGAGCTCAAACCCGGTTACTATTGGCTGGCCTATGACTGGGACAATCTGCTTTTGGCCTGCGTCGTGTGCAACTCGCTCAACAAGGGCACCCAATTTCCATTGCGCGATCCGACGCGGCGCGCGCGCAGTCATCTCGACGTCCTGGCCGACGAGGCGCCGCTGCTGTTGCGTCCCGACCATGATGATCCCGATGATCATATCGAATGGCGCGATGATCAGCCCCGCGGGCGGACCGATGAAGGGTGGGCAACGATCGAGGTCGTCGGCTTGATCCGCGACGATGATCCTCGGCGCACCAAGGCGTTCAAGGCGATAGAGCTGGCGTACGAACGCCTGCTGAAGATGTCCAATCACGCGGCGTTTCAGGTGGAGGCCCAGGCCTATCTGGAGCAGCTGCGCCTTGCCGTTGATCCCAGGAGCGAGTTCAGCGCCATGGCGAGAAGCTATCTCGCTCCCCTTCCCTTTCCGCAGAGCTTTCAACTTTAAAGGCCCGGTCGGAAGAACGCAGAGCCGGCGGCCTCGCATGAGATGAGGCGAGAGCTGTCGCCCATTTTAGCCCTCCAAGCTTTCAAGCTCGGCGACCTTCAAGCGGCCGATCGCGCTTTGTTACGTCTCATGATCCTGGCCCGCTGACCCGGCTGCGTTTCAGGCTAAGGTTGGGTCATGCGCATCGACCTCGACGACGATTTCATCCCGCTGGAGCGAACTTTTCACCGGCTTCTCCAGGACGAGACCGCCAATGACGACACCGCGGTGTCGATCCTGGGGCGCGAGACCCAGCCGCTGGTTTGGAAAGACCTGCTCGCCGCGCCGCGCGTGATCCTCCTCTCCGAGGCCGGTTCGGGAAAGACCGCAGAGGCCCGCCACGTCTGCCGCGAACTTCGCGGCCAGGGCAAACGAGCCTTCTTCATCCGTATCGAACATGTGGTCCAGGGCTTCGAGGACGCCTTCGAGGAAGGGACCCACGCCGAATTTCGGGCCTGGACCCAGGCGGGAACGGAAGGCTGGCTGCTGCTGGACTCGGTCGACGAGGCCCGGCTGAAGGATCCCAAGGATTTCGAGCGCGCGGTGCGCAAGCTCGGCCGCGAACTGGCCCCGGTCTTGGCCCAGGCGCATATCGTCATCACCGGTCGGGCCGTCGCCTGGCGCCCTAAGACCGATCTGATGCTCGTGCGCGGCGCCTTTCCCTATGCGTCGCCGGCGCGGGCGATCGAGACGGACGCGGACGCGCGCGCGATCAAGGCCGAGACCGTCGAGACGGACCAGGAGGGCTTCATGATCGTGGCCCTCGATGACTTGCGCGGCGAGCAGGTCGATCGCTTCGCGGCGGGCAAGGGTGTCGCCGACATCACCGCCTTTCGCGCGGCGGTCGAGCGCAAGGACGCCTGGGATCTGACCACCCGGCCGATGGATCTGGCCGAGCTGTGCGCGTTCTGGACGGACAAGGGACAGATCGCCTCACGCTTGGCGCTGATGCGGGCCAGCATCGACCGCCGGTTGGAAGAGCGCGACCAGGATCGGGCCGAGGCCAGGCCCATTCCGCTCGAGCGCCTGCGTCGCGGCGCCAAGCTGGTCGCCGCCGCCGCCACCCTGACCCAGGAAGCGGCCTTGCGCGTGCCCGACGGGACGGCCAACACCCGCGGCCTGCCCGTCAATCAGGTGCTCGCCGATTGGGATGACGGCGACATCGGGGTGCTCTTGGGGCGACCGATCTTCGACGAGGGCATCTACGGCACGGTTAGGTTTCATCATCGGACGGTTCGGGAATATCTGACCGCCGAGTGGCTGCACGACCGGATCGTCGATCAGGCCTCGCGCATGCGCATCGAGGCCCTGTTTTTTCGCGAGCAGTACGGCCTGGAGGTGATCGTCCCGGGCACGCGCCCGATCCTGCCCTGGCTTTGCCTGCTCGACGAGCGCATCCTTCAGCGCGTCACGCGGCTGGCTCCGGAGGTGCTCTTCGAGGGCGGCGATCCCAGCCAGCTGCCGCGCGACACGCGTGTCGCGATCCTGCGCCAGACCTGCGCGCTGATCGCCCAGCCGGCCCACGGACGCTCGATGATGGACATCTCGGCGGTCCAGCGCTTCGCCCATCGCGACCTGACCGACGAAATCCGGTCGCTGTTGCAACGCCACGCCGCCGACGAGAACATCGCAGCCTTCCTGTTGCGGATGGTGTGGATCGGCGAGTTGGCGGACCTGGCGGCCGAGGTGACGCATCTGGCTCTGACCTTGCGCGTCCATTATCCGCGGATCGCCGCGATCCGCGCCGTGATCGCCGTCGCCTCGCCAGCCCAGGTCCAGGGTGTCCGCGAAGCCCTGCTGGCCGAAGGCGACGACGTCGATCGCGACTGGATCGGTGAGTTCATACCCGACCTGGGCGTTGATGCGGACTCCGCCGGTTGGCTGTTGCGGGCCGTGGCTCAGGCCAAGCCCCCCTCCCGCTACGAGGTCGACACCCTCACCTACGCCCTGCCCGACTATCTCGAACGTCTGCCGCTCGACCAGGTGGCGGGGTGGGCGGCCGGCTTGCAAGCGCTGCTGGCGACAGGGCCTCTGACCGACCGGCGCTATCGCGAAATCTCCAGGCGCCACGCCTGGCTGGCGTCGACGGCCGCGCGTTGCGTCGTCCGTCTGATCGAGGCGCGGCGCCCGTTCGCGCGGACCGAGCCGTGCCTGTGGTTGCTGCGCACGGCGCGCGAGACCGACCTCATAGACTCGTCGAACCTTCGCAGTGTGCGCGAGACGTTGGCGCGGTTGGTTCCAAGCTGGACCGAGCTCAACCGCGACCTGTTCTGGTACGACGTGACCGAGACACGGCGGCGGCGCGAGGACGACAATCGCCTGACCGACTATTTCCACGTCGGGGTCTTCGGTCGCGACTGGCGCTTTTCGGTGGAGGACTTCGACGCGGTCGTGGCCGACGTCACCGGGCGTCCCTTGCTGGATGACCGGCTCGTGGCGCTGGAGCTGGCCTTCGCGCTCTATCGTCAGGGCGACCGACCCGACGCTTGGCGGCGGCGGCTCAAGCAGGCGGTCCTGGGCGAAATGGAGCTGCAGGCGCGACTGCAACAGCTTCTCCATCCGGCCAAGTCCGAGGCGGCGCGGCGCTGGCGGCGCCAGGAGGCGCGGTGGGCGAAGCAGAACGAGGCCCGCGAGGCCAAGCAGGCGGCTATCCGGGCCGACTGGAAGACGCATTTGAAAGCCGAGGTGGCGTCGATCCGCAAGTTCGAGCTCGCGCCGCAGATCAGCCAAAGCCAATGGTACCTGCACGACGAGGTGCGCGGCGAAGGTCTGTCCAACACCTGGAGCGTCCGCGACTGGCGGTCCTTGGCGCCGGAGTTCGGCGTCGAGGTCGCGCGCGCGTTCCGCGACGGGGCCGTCGACTACTGGCGCGTGGGCAGGCCGTCCATGAAGAGCCAACGCCCCACCGGCGACGGCACGCCGCTGACCACCATCTTCGGGCTGACCGGGCTCAACATCGAGGCGCTGGAGCAGCCGGCCTGGCTCGGCGCCCTGTCGTCGCACGAGGCGCGCTTGGCCGCCCGTTACGCGATGAACGAACTGAACGGCTTTCCGCCCTGGCTGGCGGACCTCCACGCGGCGTTCCCCGGCGAGGTCGTCGAGGTCGTGCTCGGGGAAATCGATTTCGAGCTGGCGACGGCCGGGCCCGACGCCGACAGCAACTATGTGCTGTATGACGTCGCCTGGCACGGACACTTCCTGTGGGACGGCCTGGCCGCGGCGTTCCAGGCGCGACTGGCGGCGGGCAAGTTCAGCCCCGCCAATCTGGGCCACATGCTGGTGGTTCTGAACGGCGCAAACCTGGGCGATGCGACCCTGGCCGCGCTCGCGGCCAGGAAGGCCGGGACGACCAAGCACGAGGTCCTGGCGCCGATGTGGTTCGCCATGTGGTGCGGCGTCGATCCGCAGGCGGCCATTCCGGCGCTGGCGGCGCGACTGTCCGCCTTGAAGACGCCCCAGCTTCGCACCCAGTTTGCGATGCGCTTTTTGAGCAATCTGATCGGCGAACGAAGCCTGGGCCTGCCGTTCGCCCGGCAGGCCTACCGCACGATCGCGCACATGAAGACCTTGCACCTGCTGATGCACGCCTACATTCGGCGCGAGGACGACATCGAGCGCGCCGGCAAGGGCGTCTATTCTCCGGGATTGCGCGACGACGCCCAGCGGGCGCGCGAGGCGCTCATGGCGTTCATCGCCGAAACGCCGGGCAAGGAAGCGTTCCTGGCGCTGATGGACATCGCTCTGGAGCATCCGGACGAGGAAGCACGCCCCTGGGCGGTCTACCGCGCCAGGGCCAAGGCCCAACGCGACGCCGATCCGGGGCCGTGGAGTCCCGTCCAGGTGCGCGACTTCAATGAAAAGCTGGAGCGAACGCCGGCCAATCATCGTGAACTCTGGGATCTGGCGGTCGAGCGGTTGTTCGATCTCAAGAACGATCTGGAGGGCGGCGACGAGAGCCTCGCCCCGATCCTGCGCCGGGCGGACGAGGAGACCGAGGTGCGCAATTTCATCGGCGGTCTGTGCCGATCCCGGTCCGCAGGACGGTACGCCATTCCGCAGGAAGAGGAATTGGCTGACGCCAAGCGGCCGGACCTGCGCTTCCACGGCGTCGGTTTTGACGGGCCGGTCCCCGTCGAGCTGAAGCTGGCCGACAACTGGAGCGGACCCCAGCTTTTCGAGCGGCTGGAAAACCAGCTCTGCGGCGACTATCTGCGCGACGTCCGCTCCGGCCGCGGCATCTATGTCTTGGTCTGGAGCGGGGAGAAGGCCGGTTGGGACCATCCCGCCGGCGGGCGGCTGGCGGGCCTGGACGCCTTGGTGGCCGCCTTGAAGGATCACTGGCTGGCGTTGTCAGAACGACTGCCCAACGTCGAGGACATCGCCATCATCGGCGTTGATCTGACCCGGCGAGCCCGCCCGGCGCTCCCGGCGGCGAGCGCGACGGCAGGGGCGGCGTCATGATCCCGGCGCCCAAGACCCGCAAGGGGGCTTCAAGGGCCAAGACGTCCCGCGCCGCCGACCCGAACGGACTAACGCGCCTCGGCAATAGGGCGCCTGGTCGCCTTCAAGGGGTGCGGCGGCAAGGCTCCCGCTTTTTCAGTTTGTGCTCTCCGGGGCAGGTCTGAGTGGCCCGCGTGTGTTGTCGCCGCCCCGCCCTCGCACAGCACGACCGCGTCGCAGAACCCGTTTATGGCCCGGCGCGGCATCCGCGAGGCCGCCATCGCCAAGGCATCGCTAGGCGCGTTCCGAAAACCGCTCGAAGGCGGTGAGCCGGCGTGGGGCCAGGTGGACCTCGCCGCCGTAGATCTCGGTGCGCAGATAGGCCAGCTCGGCCTCGCGATCGGCTTCAGCCACGTCGATGTACCAAGCCTTGGGGGCGAGAGCCTCCTCGCCGTTCCAGCGATAGCCCCGGGCCTTCAGCTTATCCTTGAAATCATAGGGTGCGCGTTCGGCGGCGATGCGCCACGTCGGCGCGCGGGCGGCGTCGAGCATGTGGGCCAGGGCCGTGCGGCCATCGGCCAGGGGCCGGGCCAGGATCTCCAGGCCGGCCAGGCAGTCGTTCTCCGCCCGGTGGCCGTCGAAGAAGAAGCCGCATTGGTTGGCGAGGTAAGAGAGCTTCGTGCCTTCGAACCCCTCCCCCGTCCAGTCGACCTGGGACATCGAGCAGGCCCAGCCCTTGTGCTTGAACGCCTCGCAGAAGCGCTCGGTGAATCGGCGATCGAAGCCGGCGTTGTGGGCGGCGATGATCACCGCCGGTTCGATGAAGGCGGCGACCTTGTCCGGATCGATCGACTTGCCGGCCACCATCTCATGGGTGATGCCGGTGATGCGGGTGATCTCTTCGGTGATCGGGACCGAGGGCTCGCGCAGTTCGACGAAGGGCGCGCCGACCGAGCACAGGCGCCCGTCAGCGTCGTATTGGAACGGCACCATGGCCAGCTCGATGATCTCGTCGCGGGCGGCGTCCTTGCCCGTGGTTTCGACATCGAGATAGACGCCTTGGCGCAAGGCGGCCGGATCGCCGGACGTGGAGAGCGTGCAGCCTTCGAACTTGCGCAGCAGGCGGTAGCGGCCGCTGGCCTCAAGCCGGCGGGCCATCTCTTCCAGGGCTTCGGTGTCGGGAGGGGGCGGCTTTGGCTCGATCATGCGGCGTCCGGGAATCGTCTGGACCATCTTGCCACAGAGTTACGGTCTGGGGACGCGGCCTAGGTCGTCCCGCCTCGCCGCTCAAGATTTCGGCTCAATCGTAGAAGAGGACGCCGAGCGCCGGATCAAGCTGCATGAAGAGGTCGAAATCCCGTCCTGGGTGATATTCGAAGCATCCGCCTGGATGGCACGATGTGGGCTGCACACAGCAGACGATCTCAATTGCCCTGAAAGGTGATGAACGGCCGTTGACCTCGCCCTAACCGACATTCCCTGGAACCGCTCTGGGCGGCTGAAGTCCGACCAGCATCCGTCGCCGAGGCGGATTCGGGCCGAGGCGCTCACAGCCGCCCTTATCGCTGTGTTACACGAACCCGTTTGGATCCTGCGTCAGATCAACCTCGGCCTCGCACCGAAAAGGCGTCAATGAAACCCGCCACTTCGGTCGCGGGCATCGGCTTGGCGAAGTGATAGCCTTGCACCTGGTCGCAGCCATACCGCGTCAGAGTCGCCAATTGGTCAGGCCGTTCAACTCCTTCGGCCACCACCTTCATGCCCATGCTGGAACCGAGATTTATGACAGCGCGAACGATCGCGTCGTCCTGGCTGTTCTGGACGAACGACTTGTCGATCTTCAGGCGATCTATCGGGAACTGGCGAAGGTTCGCCAGCGAGGCATAACCGGTGCCAAAATCGTCGAGCGCGATCAGAACGCCGGTCGCATGCAAGCGCTTGACGGTGTCGCTGACCACCTCGGCGCCCCAGCCCATATAGACGTTCTCGGTGACCTCGATGGTCAGGCGGTCGGCGGGCACGTTCCAGCGTTCGAGCTTGTCCGCAATTTCCTCGGCCAGGCGGCCGGTGCGAAACTGCGCCGAGGAGATGTTGATCGCGACGCGGCCAAACTCCACGCCCTGATCGAGCCAGGCGCGCATCTGTCCCAAGGCCCCCTCGAAGGCGACCTCGCCCAGTTGCAGCGATAGGTCGTTGTCCTCGAAGGCGGCCATGAAGGCGGCCGGCGGCAAGACGCCCTGCTCGGGATGACGCCAGCGCATCAAGGCCTCGAACCCGGCCACGGCGTTGGCGGCCACGTCGACAACCGGCTGATAGAAGAGTTCGAACTCGCCTTGACCGATGGCCAAACGAACCTCGCGCAACAGTTCGACGCGCTTTTCAACCTCCGTCCGCATCGCCGGCCGGAACACGACGCTGCGATTACGGCCGTCGTACTTGGCCTGATAGAGCGCGACGTCAGCGTTCTTCAGCAGATGAGTAGGGTCGTCATCCGGGTCGCCATGCGCCGCCGCGCCAATGCTGGCGCAGATGGTGAAGCTCTGCCCCGCGTGTTCGATCGGCGTACGCAAAAGGCCCTGCAGCAGTTCGATTGGGCGGATCATGTCCGCTTCGCTCTTGAGATCGCGTAAAACGATGGCGAACTCGTCGCCGCCCAGCCGCGCCACGGTGTCGCCGTGTCGGAAGGCCCGCTTGAGCTGGCCGGCTAGGCCCTTCAGCAAGGCGTCGCCGGCGTCGTGACCCAGCGTGTCGTTGACGTCCTTGAAATGGTCGACGTCGATCATGATCAGACCGAACATCTCGCCGCCGCGTTCGGCGGCGGCCACGGCGTCGTCATAGGCTCGCTGAAAGGCTGCGCGATTGGGCAGGCCGGTCAAAGGGTCTCGGAAGGCCAGGAACTCGATCTGAGCGGTAGCCCGAAGCGCTTCGGTGATGTCCTCATGCGTGGCGACGTAGCCGCCGGTCGCGATGGGATTATGGGTGATGCGAATGGTGCGGCCGTTGGTCAATTCGACGTCGCTCGTCGCCGCGGCGCCGTTGAGGGCCGCCTCGACGGTGGCGACGGAGAACGCCGAAAAGCTCTTGGGACCGGTGCCGACGGAACGGCGATGATCGAAGATGTCGCCTAGCGTCGTTCCAGGCTCCAGGAGCCGGTCGGGCAGTGCGTAGAGGCGGCGGTAGGCGGCGTTGCACAGGATCAGGCGCTTTTCGGCGTCGAACATGCAAAGGCCATGAGGCATGTTGTTGAGGGCGGCGTCGAACCGGGCGTTCTGCTCCGCCAGACTCTGGCGGGCGGCTTCGGTCTCTCGCGCCGCCAGCACCGCCTCGGTCACGTCTCGCCCGACGGCGATCAACCGGCTGTAGGGCGAGCCGTCGCTGGGCCAGGCGTTGAACTCGAAACTGAACCAACGCGGTTGCCCCTCCGGGGCGGCGGCGATCTCGACGCGGCAGGTCTCCGCAGCCCGGGTTTCCTGGCAGCGGCGCGCGGTCTGTGTAAATTCGGGGCTCAGAAACAAAGGATGGTGATTGAGAAGCTGCGAGGCGCGCGACGTCACGGCCTGATCAAACCAGCCTTGACTGAACAACAGGGGCCGCTGATCCAGATCGAGTAGGATCATGGGGACCGGCGCGGCGCTCAAGGTGGCCCGCAGCGCCATCTCGGCCGCGGAGGCTGCGGCCAGCCGCCGCTCGACGTCTAGCACGATGACCTTGGAGTTCATGGCTAGGACCCTTGTTTTGCCGAGCAGGACCAAGGTCGAGGATCGTCGCTAATAAGTTGGCCGCCAAAGTCGGCGCCGGCCTGTGGTGCAACGTCGCATGACGCAGTCGACGACGTTGCGCAGAAGCTCATCCCCGTCGATCGGCTCATCCTTCGACACGAGATTTTCGTACTCAACGCGAGCGGTGACCAGGGTATCTCGAGTCTTGCCCGGGCAGCGGCGCGGGCTTGGTCGCGGCGACCTCGGCCATCACCACCAGATCGAAGGCGCCGACGGAGGGGCGCAGCCCGACCGCTCGGACGGTGAGGTCGGCGACGATGTTGTACAGCAGCGTGAGGTTCATGCTCGATCTTCGCCGGCCGCCCGCGCCAGGGCGGCCAGGCGGCGATCAGCGACGACGCCTTGGCCTCGGCTTGGGCGTGCAGGAACTTGATGTTGTGAGAGCGCGGCGCATAGAAGCCGATGAGCATTAGGACGGCGATGTAGGCCGCCTCGACCGTCTGGTGCAGGTTGAAGGCGGCCTTGTGCAGCCAGTCGTCCTCGTCGCCCTGCGCCATCTGGAATTCAGCTTTCTTGAGCGACGTCCGGATAGTAGCGAAGATCTTCTGATAGCGCTCGCCAAGCGCCAGGGCGGCCTGCGATGTGAGCGGTTTGAGCGGGCTGAACGCGTGACCGGGGATCTCACAGAGCGCGATCCCCTGGTCGATCACCTCGCGGAAAAGTAGAGTCCCGCGTCAAGCCCTTGATTGATGTCGTCGAGGTCGTTGACCAGCAGGGTGGCGTAGTGGGGCGGTCGCACCGTGAGGCGATTCCGGTCGGCGTGGCCTCGGGAGATGGAGAAACTGCGTCGTCGGCCGCGACCGCGCCGGGCGTTGAGAAGATGCTTGAAGAACATCCGCCAACGTCTTTAGCGCAAGCCTGGACATGCACGTTGGCCACCCGGGCGGAGAGGTCGATTCCTCATAGGGGAATGGGAACGGGTCGATCTTGAGCCGACGACGCTTTTATTCAAGGTTGTATATAAAGCTCTGCCAATACCGGAGAACTGCGGTGCTGGCCAATTGAGCCGAGCGGTTCAGAACTCGATCTTGGGATCGGCCTTGGCCATGCGCTTCCAGGTCTTGGACCAGGTCATCACCCCGCCCGACAGGCTGCGCGTGGCCGGCTCCAACCAGCGCTGATAGCGCTCGTTCTCGAAGGTGACGATGTCCTTGTGACGAGCCCTGGGATGAGTCGCGTCCAGGCGCGCCTCCAGGATCTCCTGCTTGGTGCGGGGGATCAGGCCGGCGGCTTTCAGGGCGGCGGTCAGGGCCGTGACCTTCTCGCGGGCCAGGCGCACGTCGGTGACATGCTTGTTGGGATTGTTGCCGTCATAGCGAGCCTGGCGGTCGAGCTGATGGTCGAGCTCGGCCTGGGCGGCCTGCAGGTCGGCGAGGGTGGGCGCGTCGGTCATGGGGCGGCGAGAATCGTGAAGGATCAGATCGCCATCCTGACGCGCGGGCGTGGAGGCGCAAGCGCGGCGCTTCAGCCGCGCCGGCCTAGGCCTCCACCAGGGTCTCGCGCAGCGCCTTGACCTGCAGGTTGAGGGCCTCGAGCTGCTCCAGGGTCATGGCCGACTTGGCGACCAGGGTCTGGCCCAGGCAGTCGCAGCGGTCCAGCAGGGCGCGGCCGGCTTGGGTCAGATAGACCTGCACCTGTCGCTCGTCGACCTGGCTGCGCTGGCGCTTGACCAGGCCCGCCTGCTCCAGTCGCTTCACCGGCGGGGTGACCGTGCTCGATTCCAGCGACAGCCGATGGGCGATTGCGCCGACGGTCGCGCCGTCGGTCTCGCCCAGCACGTTCAGCACCAGATACTGCGGATAGGTGACGCCCATCTCGTCCAGCATCGGCTTGTAGGTGCGGTTGATGGCCATGCTGGTGGCGTAGAGCGTGAAGCAGATCTGGTTGTCCAACGGGATCGGCACGGACGGGGTCCTTCGGAAGTTGCGGCTCGTTTCCGTTTCATACCACAAGAAACGATATCGCGATAAAGATTTCGCTGGACAGAGGGTTCTGGGCGGCTTAGCCATATCGATATCGCGATAACAAGTATCGCAATATCATGAGGGACTTCGAGATGAGCCAGTCGAACATCCAGGCCTCGCGCCGCAACCTGATGACCGCCGGCCTGGGCCTGGCCGCCGGCGCGGCCGCCCTGCCCTTGACCGCCGCCGCCCAGGCCGCGCCCGTCAAGTCCACGCCCGCCAAGAGCGCCGACGCGCGGACGACGTCCGGCTCCAAGACCACCCAGGGCAGCGGCTTCGTGACCACCCAGGACGGCGTGCAGATCTACTTTAAGGACTGGGGTCCCAAGAGCGCCCAGCCCGTCGTGTTCCACCACGGCTGGCCGTTGAGCGGCGACGATTGGGACGCCCAGATGCTGTTCTTCCTGGCCCAGGGCTACCGCGTCATCGCCCATGACCGCCGGGGCCACGGCCGCTCGACCCAGACCGACACCGGCAACGAGATGGACACCTACGCCGCCGACGTCGTCGCCCTGGCCGCCCACCTGGACCTGAAGAACGCCATCCATGTCGGCCACTCCACCGGCGGCGGCGAGGTCGCCCACTATGTGGCCCGGGCCGAGCCGGGCCGGGTGTCCAAGGCCGTGCTGATCGGCGCGGTGCCGCCGATCATGCTCAAGACCCCCGCCAATCCGGGCGGCCTGCCGATCGAGGTGTTCGACGGCTTCCGCGCGGCCCTGGCCGCCAACCGCGCCCAGTTCTTCCTCGATGTGGCGTCGGGCCCCTTCTATGGCTTCAATCGCGACGGCGCCAAGATTGACCAGGGCGTGATCCGCAATTGGTGGCGCCAGGGCATGGAAGGCGGCGCCAAGGCCCACTACGACTGCATCAAGGCCTTCTCCGAGACCGACTTCACCGAGGACTTGAAGAAGATCGACGTGCCGGTGCTGATCCTGCACGGCGAGGACGACCAGATCGTGCCGATCGCCGACAGCGCCCATCTGGCCATCAAGCTGGTCAAGAAGGGAGCCCTGAAGACCTATCCGGGCTTGCCCCACGGCATGGCCACCACCCATGCCGACGTGATCAACAAGGACCTGCTGGCCTTCTTCAAGGCCTGAGGGCCCGCCGCCGTCCCCTCCCCCTCGCGGGGAGGGACGAGCGCCTGAGGCTCGGCTTTCCCCAGATGCGGCGGTGCAATCGGTGAGCAGGAAAGCGCCCCCTCTTGCTTCCGAAGGTTGCGGTCGCCGGCCCCGCGCGTCTAATCGTCGACCGTTGTGGGGGCAAGCGTCGCATGGACCGTCCGTTTTTCAATTCGCCGATCGCCGAACTGGAACGACAGTTCGCGGCCCGGCCCGGCGATACGGCCTTTCTGGAAACGCTCGAAGCAGAGCTCGTCCATCGCAAGACCGATCGTGGTCGGGCCCTGGCCGTGCAGGTGGGCGCCAGCCTGGCCTATCTGGCGGCCTCGATGCGCCGGGACCAAGCTCCCGCCCCCGTCGTCCTCGCCTCTACGGCGTCGCTGACCGCGGACTCTGGTCCGGCGACGGCGCCGAAGACGGGCGCCCGACCCGGCCTCGACGCCCGCGCGCCGTTGGAGACGACGCCGTTTCCGCCGGTGACCAATGCCCCGGCCGGCATCCTCTCGGCCTGGACCGCCCTGGAGGTGTTGTCGCCGCCGGGTTTCCGCCGGCCCGAGAAACTGGCGGGCGGCGACAAGGGCGCGGTCGTCAAGCTCGACGGACCGTTGCCGTGGGAGCGCGGCGGCAAGGCCAAGCCTGGGACGCGTCTCTACTATCAGGTGGTCCTGGGTTCGATCGACATGCCCGAGGCGGTCAAGCGACTGCACAGCGTCTATGCCGACGGCCGGGCCGAGCGTCCCAACGCCAAGGGCGAGGCGATCCTGGCGGTGCTGATCCTCGACAAGGAGGGGCGGCCGATCGACGAGGATCCGGCCTTGGTCGCCAGTTTTGGCTGGGGCGTGCCTGTCGCCTTGGCCGGCGGCCTCGACGGCCTGGCCCGTTGGACGGACGTCGAGGCCGACTTCAACAAGGCGCTGGCCGAGCGGATCCGGGTCGAGGACGAAAACGGCGCAGCGCGGCCCCTGACCCGGGCGATGATCGACGCGGCCCATCGCTGGCTGGTCGGGACCCTGGGTCTGACCGACGACTTGGTCAAGCCGCCGCGCTTCGCCATTCGCAGCCTGGTGAGCTTCAAGAGCGCCGAGCCGCCCGAACCCCTGCTGGTCAACAGCTTCTATCTGCGGGACCTGGCCCGGGCCCGGGATCTGTTCGGTCGCGGCCAAGCGTCCGGCGTGCTGCAACGCTATATGGGCGCGATCCGTCCGGCTCAACGCCCGGATCTGTTCACCGACCGCGCCGCCTTGGCCGCGGCGGTGACGCCGGGTCTCTATCCGCCGGCGCGTTGGCCGGGGCGCGGCCGCCACCCCTTGGTGCTGCTGCAGCAGGCGGCGGTCAACCTGGCCTTGGTCGAGGGCGAGGCCGGCGGCGTTCTGGCGGTCAACGGACCGCCTGGCACCGGCAAGACCACCCTGTTGCGCGATCTGCTCGCCGCGCTGGTCACGGCGCGGGCCGAGGCGATGATGGCCTTCGCCGATCCGGCCGACGCCTTCCACACCACGGGCAAGACCCTGAAGGCCGGAGCCGGCTGGCTGCATCTTTATCGGCTCGACGACAGCCTCAAGGGCTTCGAGATGCTGGTGGCCTCCTCCAACAACGGGGCGGTGGAGAACGTCAGCGCCGAACTGCCGGGTCTCGGCGCGGTCGCCGAGGACGCCGGCGATCTGCGCTACTTCAAGAGCCTGGCCGACGCCTTGCTGCAGCGGCCGACGTGGGGCCTGGGGGCGGCGGTGCTCGGCAACGCCGGCAACCGCCACCGGTTTGGCCGGACCTTCTGGTGGGACAAGGAGGTCGGCCTGGCCACCTATCTGGCCGCCGCCGCCGGCAAGCCGCAGCTGATCGAGGCCGACGCCGACGGACCTGAGCGGATCCCGCGCATCGTTGCCGAGGAGAACGCCCCGCGCGACCACGCTGAAGCCCTGAGGCGATGGGCGGCGGCGCGGCGGGTGTTCGCCGCCGCCTTGGAACGCAGTCGGGCGGCGCTGGCCGAACTGGAGGTCACGCGGATCGCCGCGACCCGCCTTCCACGCCTGCGAACCTCGCTGGCGGCCTGGGCCGGCATGGCCGATCGGCGGCCGGGCTTCTGGTCGCGGCTGTTGCGCACGCGCCCCTTCCGGGTCTGGCGCGAAGCGACGCGGGCGGCCCAGGCCGCCGCCGAACTGGATCTGATCGCCGCCCGCCCGGTGCTCAAGCCCGAGCTGGCCGGCGCCTTGGCCCGGGTCTTGGGCCGGCTGGTTCCTGTCGCCGCCGAACTTGAGCTGGCGCGTAGCGGTTTGGAGCGCGTGACGGCGACGGCGGAGCAGCGTCGCCGCGATCTTGGCGAGCGGTTCGTCGACGCCGATTTCTTCGCCCGCGACCACGCGGTCCGGCAGAAGATCTCGCCGTGGTTGGACGCCGGCGCGCAGCGGGCCCGCGACGACGTGTTCGTCGCCGCCATGGCCTTGCATAAGGCTTTCATCGACGCCGCCGCCCGACCCTTGCGGCACAATCTCGGGGCGATGATGAACATCCTGGGCGGCTCTGGCCTGGGTGATCCGGAAAAGGACAAGCTGATCCCGGATCTCTGGGCTTCGCTGTTCCTGGTCGTGCCGGCCCTGTCCACCACCTTCGCCTCGGTCGACCGGATGATGGGCGCCCTGCCGCCGGCGTCGCTGGGCTGGCTGTTGATCGACGAGGCCGGCCAGGCGCTGCCGCAGGCGGCGGTCGGGGCCTTGACCCGAGCCCGACGGGTCGTGGTGGTCGGCGATCCGGTGCAAATCCCGCCGGTCGTCACCCTCCCCGAAAGCTTGACCGCCTCGATCCATCGGCGCTTTGGCGTCGATCCCGATCCCTTCAACGCGCCGGGCGCCTCGGTCCAGACCCTGGCCGACGCGGCCACGCCCTACAGGGCCGAGTTCATCGGCAAGACCGGCAGCCGCACGGTCGGCGTGCCGCTATTGGTCCATCGCCGCTGCGCCGAGCCGATGTTCGCCGTCTCCAATCTGGTCGCCTATGAGCGGATGATGGTTCAGGCCAAGACCCCCGAGGCCTCGCCGATCGCCAAGGTGCTGGGGCCGTCGCGCTGGATCGACGTCCAGGGTTCGGCCAACGACAAGTGGTCGCCCGAGGAGGGCGCGGCGGTGATGGGGCTTCTCGCCGACCTGGTGAAGGCCAAGGTCGGGCTGGACCTCTATGTCGTCACGCCGTTCGTGGCGGTGGCCGACGGCCTGCGGCGGATGATTGTCGAAACCGGCGTGCTGGCCGGCGCGGTCGGCGACCCGCAGGGCTGGGCGCGCGATCGCGTCGGCACGGTCCATACCGTCCAAGGCCGCGAGGCCGAGGCGGTGATCTTCGTCCTGGGCGCCCCCCTGCCCCAACAGCAAGGGGCCCGCGCCTGGGCCGGCGGCCAGCCCAATCTTCTCAATGTCGCCGTCACCCGGGCCAAGGAAGCGCTGTACGTCGTCGGTTGGAAGGCGCGCTGGCGGACGGCCGGCGTGTTCGCGGTCCTGGCCGATCGTCTCGATTAGCCGCGGCGAAATTTGGGGGAGCGCGGCCGATGTCCGACCTTGTTCTGATCGACGCGAACCTGTGGGCCGCCACGCGATCGGGCGCGCGCGCCGGCCGCGGCTTTCACTACCAGGACGCGGTGGCGGCCTGGCTGGCCGTCGAGGCCTGGCGGGGCGCCGAAGCCTGGCGGGCCGTGGTGCCCGAGGGCGTCGATGACATCACCCTGCACGGCCAGGGATGTGAGATCCGGGCCCAGCTCAAGTCCAGGCACGACCCGCAAGCCTGTTTCACGCTCGGCGAGATCGCGGCCCACATCGCCAAGACCGCCAGCGCGCTGGGAGACGATTGGCGCGCGAAGGCGGGTCTTCGGGTCGCCCTGGTGCTCGAGCGCCCGGTCAAGGGCCTGGCGGCGACAGGTTGGCGGCGGACACTGGCTGACAGCGACCAGCCGCTGGAGCCGCTGGCCCGGGTCCTGGCCGCCAGTCTCCCCGCCTGGGGGCCGGCGGAGATCGAAGTCCTCCTCCAACGCACTCATCTCGTCGTCGAACCCGAGCCCATGAACCGAGCGGCCGAGGGATTGGAAGGCGGCTCGTCGCTCGCCGCGGCGGCCGCGCGCCTGGCCGCTCAACAACTGCGAGAGATCGTTGGCCGCTTGGCGGACGCCAATTTCAGAGCGCCGACCGATGCGGTTGGCAGCTTGGGCGCGACCGAGGTGCAGGGGCGGGTCGACGCGATCGGCGCTCTGGTCGACATCAAGGGCCATCTGGCCCTGATGGCGACGTTTTGCGAGATCGCCGATTTCGGCGCCTCGGTTCAGGCGTCGGATTTCTACAGCGGTGTCGATGTCGTCCCCGGCCACGTCGGCGCGGGCCTGGTGTTCGAGCGCCCCGACCTCACGGCCGCCCTCCTGGAGGGCCTGGAAGACCGTCGCAGCGTCCTGGTCGCGGGCCCGTCGGGCGCGGGCAAGTCGGCCCTGGCCTGGTTGGCCGCCTATCAGACGCGGCACGCCGTGCGCTGGTACAGGGTCCGCTCGGCGACGAGCGACGACGTCGCCAAGCTCATCCAGATGGCGCGGCTCCTGGAGGTCGGTCCACAGCGACCCATCGGCCTGATGATCGACGATGTCGGCCGTGACGCCAGCACGAGCGGCTGGGATCAGCTGGTTCGCGAGACGGGCTTTGCGCCCGGCCTGCTGGTGCTGGGGACGGTTCGCGAAGAGGATGTCTTTCCGCTCCAGACCCTGGCTCGAACCGTGGTGGTGCGGCCGGCGTTGGATGAGGCCCTGGCCCAGCGGATCTGGGCGGCGCTGTCGGCGACACGCAAGCCGGTCTTCGGCCATTGGCGGGAGCCCTTCGATCTGAGCCGGGGCCTGCTGCTGGAATACACCCATCTGCTCACCCAGGGCCGGCGTCTGGAGGAAACGCTCAGCGAGCAGGTGCGACGCCGCCTGGATGAACATCGCGACGACGAGCTGCTGGCGTTGCGCGCGGTCTCGTTCGCCGCCGCCCACGCCGCCGCCATTGACGGCGAACGGTTGCGCGATCGCCTGGGGTGGGAACCGCCGCGAATGGCGCGCGCCCTACAGCGCCTGATCGATGAGCACGCCATCCGCCGAGGTCCTGACGGCGCCTTGTTGGGGTTGCACGAGATCCGGTCGACCCACCTGGACGCCGCTGTGCGGCAGATCTTGGGGGATGATCGCGCCGTGGCCATGATCGAGGCCGTTCATGCGGTGCGGCCCGGCGACCTGGCGGGCTTCGTCATGCGGGTCCTGCGGCGTTGGCCCGAGCAGGAGGGCGCCCTCCTGGACGCCCTCGCCCAGCGGCTGACCCAACCCCAGACCCCGGCGGCGGTGTGGATCGGCGTCTTCCATGGCCTGGGTTTGGCGACGGCGGAGCGGGTCGCGGCGCATTGGTTGGAGGTCTCAAGAGCGGTCGAGCTTGACGATCGGCACAGCTCGACGTTCTTCACGCTGGCCTTGGCGGGAACGGACTTCGGCGACGCGCCCATCTTCGCCAAGGTGAAGGAGGCCGCCACGCTGTTCGCCGCCGTCGAGGTCTCCGACCTGCGGCGGGCGTTGCTGGACCGGCTGGACGACGCCGCCATCCCCCCCATCGTGGACCAGGACGCCGCGCACGATGTCGCCGCGGCCCTGCTGCCGTTGTTCGGCTGCGGCCCGGCGCCGGACCTCAAGCTCGACGTCACGATCGACCTGACGACCCTGCCCCTGATGACCCTGCTGGAATTCGCCCAGACCGTTGGGGCGTTGAATCCGGCCCTGGCTCAGACCCTGATCGCCGAGGCCGGCGGAACGGAGGTCTTGCTGGACCGCCTCTATCATGAGGTCCCGTGGATCACCCGTCCCGTGCTTGGAGAGGAGGAGGGCGCGGTCTGCGTCAGCGGCGATGTCCGATTCATTTCGCCCGAGGTGCAGCCGGATGTGCACGCCGATGTCGTGCGGCTGTGCGAGCTGATGGCGATCGCCGCCCCCCAGGCGCAATGGATCATTTCCCGCGCGATCGCGCCCGACGGCCAGCCGGCGGGCTATGGCGGCCATGAGATCGCCAGCAAGCGCATGAGGCGCGCGGCCCTGCTCGCGCCGACCCGCATCGCCTGGAACCGGGCGCAGATCCGGGCCGTCCGGCGGCTGGTCGCGGCGGAAACCCAGACCGGCCGAACAACGGCGCTGGCGTGGGCGGTGAACGAGCTGGCGGGCCAGTTGCAGGAAGCCGCCGATTTCTTCTGCCGGCAAGAAGAACCGGGGGCCGGATGGAAGGCGCGCCGGATGGCGCGCGCCATTCTGACCGACTTCATCCCGCCTCCGAAGGCCGAAGACGAGATCGTGGGCGTGCGCGACCAAGGCGTCGCTCCGGCCCACGACGCGATGCACGCCTTCGCGACCGATGTTCAACGCCTGGTCGACGAACTGACGACGACGGACAAGCCCTCCACGCGGTTGATGGGTTTGCGCACGGTGGATCTGGCCCGCAAGGCCAGGGAGCTTGGCGCGCCGAAGCTCTGGACCATGACCGGGGAAAATCCCCTGCCCGCGCTGGAGCGTATGGGCGTGATGCTCTGGGACATCGCCGCCGTGCTCGGTGACGCTGACGCCGATCCGGTCCGACATCACACAGCGGCCCTGCGGGTCAGCAAGACCAGTCGGCGCAACCCTGTCCTGGGCTGCGCCGCCGCCGAGGCGCGTCAACGCGCGGCCCGCGACGTGGAACGCCGCGCCGACGACATCCGCAGCGTCCTGGCCAGGCACGGCCTCGAGGTCGAGGTGCTGGCCCGCGCCCAGGACGCCGACGTCGGCTTGACGCTTCTCAATGTGGAGTATCTCGCGCTTCTGGAGGTCGAGACCATCATAGACTGGTTCCTGACCGAACCGCGGTTCGTGGCCGCGACGTCGGAGCTTCCGGACCTCACGACCCTGGCCTACGCGCCCCTGAAGCAAGGCCGGATCGTCCCGACGGCCTTGAAGTTCATCCGCACCGTCATGCCCTATCTCAGCCTGACCGAGGATTGGCGAGGACAGGATCGCCACCCGTTCCTCCAAGACCCCGTCGTGGCGGATTTCAAGGCGGCGTTGGAACCGGTGGCCCTTCTGTCGGCGATCTTGCAGGAAACCGGCCGCCCCCTGATTGCAGCGGAGGAGGCCTATTTCGAAGAACTGCTTGGCCGCATCCTTCCCAGGCTGCAGGCCTTGGGCCTGATCGCGCAGACAGAGCTGGACGAAGTCGTCGCCATGGCCTGCAGGTTCGTGGCGACCGCCTACGAGCGCGTGACGGCGCAGATGGACGGTCATGACGCGGGCGAGGTGTTGGCTATCGAGGCGGCCAGAATTTTCCCGCCATCGCAGTTCATCCTGCAATCTCTGGAAATTCAGCTGGCGCTGATGGAGCGGGCGCTGAACCTAGTCTCGGCCGAGGCGTCGCCGCGGGATGCTTGAGCGAACGGTTCGGCGAGGTCCGCCGCGAGGCTCGACTTCGGGATACGCCTCGCCTCACCTTCGACGACGATGGGAACGGGTTGCATGCTGACTTTGAGTTGGACCGACGTGAACCGGTTGGCCCAGGCCGCCGACGGACCGATTGTCGGGGCGCTGGACGGCTCGCTCCTGGGATGGAAGTCCGCCGCGCCGACCAACGAGCCGGACGCGGTGGCCGCCGTGGTTTCCGCTGGGATCCCCCGGGCCGCCGCCGCCTGGAGGCCGATCCTTGGTCCGCTCGGGAGGCGGGCCGATATCGTCGGGATTTTCACGCACTGCACGCCGAAGGTCGAGTTCACCGACGGCGCGGGCGACCTGCAGCACTGCGAACTGGCCGATCTGCTGATTGTTGTCGATGACGTCACCGGCGCCTCGCCCGACCGCCGAGCGATGTTGGTCCAGGCGAAGCAGGGCGCGCCGCCGACCAAGACCCTCACCGAATCGGGCGATCTGGTGCAGTTGGAGCTGCTTTCGACCTGGCCGAGCTTCACCTTCTACCAGAAGCCCTATTTCCGCGCCGACCGCGACATCGGCGCTTCGGGCACGCCCGGCAGGGTCTCCCAGTCGGGCGAGTATGGCATGATCGATCTTCAGGCCCGCCCGCCGGGTTGGGCGCACGCCGCGCCAGCCAACCCCTTGATTTTCGCGGCGCAGTCCACGCTGGGTCTGCTCCTGGCTAGGATGGTTTGTGGAGCCGCCGGGCGGGAGGTCACGATTGGCGGGAGCGATCCCTGGTCGGATACGGTGGAGACGCTGCTGCAAGTGACATTCCACGCCGCCGCCGCCAGCTATCCCGGCCGTCCAAGCCGCGGGGTGTCAACGCCGGCCTATTTCTACGACGACGGTTCCTGCGGCGGCCTGGGCCTGTTGGTCGACGCCGGGAAAGAGCGTCCGGTCGTGTTGCGTGGCGGTGGCGGTGGCGGCGCGTCGAGCGACGGTGACGCGCCCTCCGAACCTGGGCCCATCAACGTTGTTCGCGTCGTGATCTCCCGGGCCTCCGATTGATGGCGAAGGCGCCGATCGCCTAAAGACTATGGCCAGGGATAGGTCTGAACGGCCCGCTGGACGGTGGAACAATCGTCGGGGCTTTGTCCGCTGGCCTGCTGGGAGGCGTGATAGCGGCTTTGCTGCATGAACATCGGCAACAAGGTCAGCTGCGCCTGCGATCCTGGCGGCGCGACGCGGTCCATCCAGGCGCCCACGCGCTCCGACGGGCCGCTGATATCGACGCCGCAGGCCGCGCCCCGGCCGACGAGCACCGCATAGGTCGTGACCCTGTCGATCAGGCTTGTCATCGAGGCGTCGGTCCCCGGGGTCGCGATTTGAGGCGGCGGGGCGGCGGCGGCGATCAGGGCCTGGGCCTGGTCGAAGCTCAGAGTCTTGCCGGCCTGGACCAGGACGCGGCCCGTGCAGGACGGCGGCGCCTTGGGGAAGCTGTGCTCTATCGGCGCGTGCGACCACGACACAATCGACCAGTAGCGGATCGGGCCGCCGGCCCGAGGGCGGGCGGAGCCGCAATACTCCACACGCTGGCCGCCGGAATCCTCGCCCGCGTCGACCAGGGCGTAGGGCTGGCCCAGGCGCTCGGAAATGAAGGCCTCGATCTGGCGGCGCGTATAGGCGCTGTCCTGATCGACGCCGTCGGGCGGCGCCGCGCCCAGAGGCACGAGTCGCGGCTCGGCTTTCGGCGGCGCGGTCGTCGCAGGCGCCGTGGATGTCGACGCCGAGACGGGGCGGGAGGGGCTGGCGACGGTCGCCAAGCCGATCATCGCCGCTATGCCCACGACCACGAAGGTCCCCGCACCCGCCAGGATATTGCCGTGCGTCTCGCTCAACCTCTCACCCTCGCCTGTTGTTCTTGCAGGTTTGGGTAGCACCTTAGTCGCCAAGGTTTTCCTAATGGCCCCGCTTGGGTCCGTTGAGGCGTCGCTAGCGGCTCTCACGAAGCGGCGGGGATCGAGGCGTTCCCCGGCTGATCGCCTCGAAGGCCTCCTGGGTCGCCAGCATCGCGGCTCTGTGCGCGTCGGCATCGCGCTCGGTTTCGGGAAGGGCGCTTAATCGGCGTTCTTCGGTCAAGGCGGCCTGATACCTCGCCACAGCGTCCGGATCGGTGGTCACTCGCATCGAAACTGCCTTAGCCGTGTCGGCCCTCACCATAGCTCAGGTTTGCCTTGTCGTCATGACATCGCTGTCATTTCCTGCGCCCGGGGCGTTCGGCGCCTCGGTGCCATCGAACAGAGCCGTTTAGAGGTCCGGGGCGCGGCCAGGTCCGGCGGTTCAGCTTCGTGGGGTGCGCGGGGCGCGTGCGCCGACATCTGAGAAGTCCAGTGTCGGTCGAAGGGCTCACCTGCCGTGAAAGGAAGAGGCAGGGAGAATTGAGGCGCGCCGATCGGGCGCGTTCAGTCGAGTTTGTCCCATGTCTTCCTCCTCCTGGAGCGCGGAGCGGATCGTCGCCCTGCGCCGGCTTTGGCTCGAGGGCGCCAGCGCGTCCGAAATCGCCAGAGCCTTGGGCGGCGTCACCCGCAACGCCGTCATCGGCAAGATCCACCGTTTGGGCCTGACCGGTCGGATGGCGCCGTCGGCGCCGCGCCGAACGGGGCGGTCCGGGGGCGAGCGCCGCCCTGTCCGGCGGATCTCCTCGTCCAAGCCCCCTCCCCCGCCGGCCACGCCAGGCGTGCGCGCCGCGCCGCGCACGCGGCGCGTCGTCGAGGCCGTCGCCCGGGTGTTCGACACCTGCGCGCTGTCGGCGCGGATCTGTCGCTGGCCGCTGGGCGATCCT
Organism: Caulobacter soli; assembly: GCF_011045195.1. Classification (GTDB taxonomy): domain Bacteria; phylum Pseudomonadota; class Alphaproteobacteria; order Caulobacterales; family Caulobacteraceae; genus Caulobacter; species Caulobacter soli. The sequence continues at coordinate 271,921 of NZ_CP049200.1, forward strand.
CGCGAGGCGGGGTTCGGCTATTGCGGCGACGGGGTGGCCGGCCAGGGTCCCTACTGCGCGCCGCACCGCCGGGTCGCCCGTCCCCCTCGTCTTCAGGTCGGCCAAGACCGCGATCGGCGCGGCGGCCGACGCCTCGCGGGGCCACGGGCGGCCGGGACGATCGCGTCCTGAACGGCCTGGAGCGCGGCCCTTGGCTCCAGCGACCTCGCCACCGTCCGGCCCCGGCCACAAGGGGCGCTGCGCTCAAAGCCCTTGTGGCCGAAACCGGGCCGGCGGCGCGGGGCGGTCGGGAGCCGACGGGCTCTTCCTCCAACCCCGCTCAGGGACAGATCCCATGACCTCCAACGCCCCCTCCCCTCTCACCGGCCCCCTCACCGCCTTCGAGGCCCAGGCCTTGACCCTCGACGATCCGCGCCCCCATCCGCCGGAGGACGCCCTGACGCAGCTAGGCCACTGCGTGATGACCGAACTTCTCGACCTGATCGCCGACACCGCCCTGGAGGATTTCCAGGCCACCCTGGCCGAGGCGCTGATCGGCGCCTTCCACAGCGCCGCGCAGCGGATCGAGCGTGAGGCCGATCGGGCGCGCGACAGCCTGCGCGAGATGTTGCGGGACCTGGGCGGCCCGGACGCGAGCGCGTTCGGAATTTCCGAGACCGAGGACGCCAATCTCCAGGAGGCCACGGTCAAGGCCCACGCCGCCGACATCGCGGTGCTGGCCGTGGAGACCATCCGCAACGCCGCCTCCCAGACCTATACGGTGGCCACCGGCGAGGTCTGGACGCCATGGCGGGGCGGCGTGCGGGCCAGTCGGACCAGCGCGGCGATGATCGAGGCTCGCGCCGCGATCCGCGCGGCCAAGGCGCGGCGCGACCAGGGTCTTCCGCCCGGCGCGCAGGTGGTGGCTTTCAGGGCCGCCCCGCGGGCCAACACCGCGATGGACAATGGTCGGGTTCTGGACGCGCTCAACTGGGCGCTCGAGACCTGGCCGTCCATGGTCCTGGCCACCACGGGCGCGGAGGGTCCCGAGAAGCACGCCATCAAATGGGCCAAGGGACGAGGGCTGACGGTCGTCCTGGCCAAGCCTGAGTTCGACAGGTTCGGCCGTTCGGCGGTGTTTCGCTGCAACGACGAGCTGCTGGACTTGGAGCCCGTCTGTGTCCTGACCCTGGACCATTCGCTGGACGTGGCGCGCGAGCCCGAGCCCAAGGCGTTCGGACCGGCCAAGAACCTGGCGCAAAAGGCGCTCGCCAGCGGCGTGCGCGCCTTGGAGGTCCGGCTGCGCGGCTAGCCAGGTCGGGGAGCGGCGGGCTCGCCGCTCCCCTTTTTTGCCGGGCGGGCGGAATGAAGGCGGAACGAAATCCAAGATCTGGGGCTTGGAGCCAGATCGCCTACAAAATTTTGCGGTTGGCGATTCGTTCGCCCGCTGGCGCCGCGGGCGCGAGGTGTCGACGTCAGAAGACGTTTCCAGCAAAGGTTCGGAGACTTGTTCGGCGGCGCTGCTGGGCTGCTGGGTCGCCTCCTGCCGGGCGCGCCCTGCCCGCAACTCGCCGTCCAAGAGGGAGTCAGCCATCGCGCCCGGCAGCGGACTGATCGCCTCCCAACGCGGTGAGCGCCGCCGCCACGCCCTCATCGATGCTCTTGTGAGCGGTGTCGATGCTGAGGCGATCGCTATCCCAAGCGTGATAATCGCGCGCGCAGACCGCATCCCAGTCCGGCAGCGCCAAGCCGGGAATGTCACCGGTCCGAGTTTCGACCCTGCGGCGGTGTTCCGCCCTATCCGAGCAGACAATTTCCAACCACACGACCTGCGCGCCAACGCGGCTTGCGGCGGCCCGCCAGCCGTCCCGCGCTTCTTGCCAGTCGTTGACGCAGTCAGCGATGACGTCGTGTCCAAGGGCGAGGTTGTCGGCGGCGAGCGCCTGGGCGGCGCGATAGGTCCAGTCACGCAGGTCGGTCGGCGCCGTGCCAGACGCCCAGATTGCCTGGTCCATCGCATCGATACGCAGCCAGAAGGCCCCGGTCTGCGCCGCCAGTTTGCGCGCGATGGTCGACTTGCCGCTGGCCGGCAATCCCGCAAAGACAATCAGTCTGGCCATTTCTTGCCCTTCATGGAGCGTGGATCACGAACGAGGAGGCCATAGAGATGTTTTTTCTCGGCTGGACGGGCGGCGCCCCCGCCGACCCGCAGGGGCCCAGGATCGTCGATGCTGACCGCCCGTCGATGCGCGCCGCGCGTTCAGGTCTGGTCGAGCAGGCGATCCAGGGCGTCACCGCAGGCGGCCTTGAGAATCGACGCGACCGCCGCGTTCGATCGGCCTTCGCTGAGGGACCGGTAGGTCGCGCAACTGGTGAGACTGTACATCAGGTCGATCGCGTCGGTGCGTGAACGCTTGGTTGCACGCCCGCCCGCAATCCGATCGACCAGGACCGTCAGGTTGGCCCGGCGGCGTTCATTGCGTTCGCGCAGGGCCCGGGCGAACTCGCCGTCGATCGCCATGGCGTCGTGCAGCGCGGCCACCGCCGGATCGCTGCTCCAGAACGCACAGAAGACCTCGACGAGTTCGGTGACGGCTTTGCGCCCGTCGGGGTTGGTCATCACCTGGGCGAGGCGCGGCAAGCCGCCCGACAGGGCGATGTCGTCAAAGGCCGCTTCCAGCAGCCCCCGGCGTGATCCGAACTGATTGTAAACCGTCAGCCGGGTGACACGCGCGGCCTTGGCGACCGTGTCGAGCGAGAAGCCGGCGATGCTGTCCTCGCGCAGGAGGCGCTGCGCCGCATCGATCACCCGCTGCCGCGTCTCGGCGGCGGCGGCGGCGCGGACCTCGCTGACATAGGACCTCTTCGTCATGCGTCGTTCAAATTGCCCCCGGACATTGGCTATTCAATTTGTATATCAAAAGTCTTCGCATGGAGCGATTTCCCCCGCAGCTCCCGGAACGATCGCATCACGATCCATGTCCTGGCTGGCGTCCGCTGGGCCGGCTGCGGTTCGGCCTGGGCAGAGCGCCTGTCGGCGTCGCTGGCGGTCGCCATCGTCGTCATGGCGGCGGCTCGCTGCGGTTGACCGCGGGCGGGCCAGCCCTGATGGGGCGGCTGCGGCCGTCCAATCGGTGAGCGCGGTGCGTGGAGGCTCTCGACAGAGGCTTCCAGCCCTGGGGCGGCGGCTCCATGGGCGCCGGCCGGGACGATCTCTCACCGACGCAGCGGCGGAGCCGGCGTCCGCCGGCATGGTTCCAGGAGCCGGCGGCCAAGGGGCGTCAGCGCCGTGGCTTTTCGAGCGGGGCGTCCAGCCGGGCCGGCGCCGGAAAAGCCGATCGGCCGTGCGCAGAGGGGTCTTTAGCGTCTGCGCCAGCGGGCCCGGGCGAGCCGCCGGTCCTGCGCGATCAATCACGCCAGCCCTGGGGCGGGGCGGGCCGGGTCAAAGCCGACCTGGTCAAGCCAGGCGCGGCGCTCGGACCCTCCGGCCTTCCTTGCTGCGCGGCGTGCAGGCCGGTTTCCAATCACCGCGGGCTTTGGCCCGCCCCTCCTCCCCGCCCCTCCGGTTCGCGTGATCGCGGCAAGGACCGCGGGCCGCCGGGGCTCCTCTCGGCGGAAGACGGAGAAAGACCATGCTGAACAAGGCTCAACTGATCGGCTTCACCGGCGCCGACGCGGAAATCCGCACCACCCCCAAGGGCAAGAAGGTCGCCGTGCTGCGGGTGGCCACCAGCCGCTACACCAAGAAGGGCGGCGAGCGACAGGACTTCACCACCTGGCACCAGGTGGAGATCTGGAGCCCGGGGACGGTCAGCTGGCTGGAGTCCCGGCCCCTGCCCAAGGGCTCGAAGGTCTATGTCGAGGGCGAGATCCGCAACGAGCGCTTCACCGGCCAGGACGGCCAGGAGCACTTCTTCTCCAAGGTGGTGGTGGCCGGCCCGGGCCACGAGCTGAAGTCGCTCGACCGTCCCGAGACCAATCCCGAAGACGAGGACTAAGACCGCAAGGCGCCCGCCCCGGAGGCCAAGCTCCGGGGCGGGTCGTTTGCGGCTTGGCGTAACGCACAGTTAATGGCAAGAAATGTGCGTCACCCATGCACGTGGGTTTTCGCCTTGGAGGGCGGGTTTTTGGACGCTTCCATCGAGGGCCTGTTCCTGGGCCTGGCGCGCGCTGAAGACAGCGTGAGCCGACTCGACGCGCGCGCCCAGAGCTGCCCCTTCACCGACGGTTGGGCCGCGCGGATCGACTTCGCCGAGGCCAACGCCTGGGGCTGGGTCAGCGGCGAGATCGTCGACATGGAGGATCTGGTCCTGCACGACGCCCAGATGGACGCGCGCCTGCCCGACCAGGCCCTGCGGGCCACGCACGGCCTGGTGCGCGCGCGGCGCAAGGCGCGGGGGATCGGCGCGGAGCTGCAGACCGCGGCGGGCGCGGCCTGGCTGGCCGGGTATCGCAGCGATCCGCCGCACCTGGCGCCGCCGGTCGACGACGCGCCGGGCTCGGCGGAGCGCGAGGCCGAGCCCCCCGCCCTCGTCGACGAGCTGGTCCAGAAGATCCGCGCGCTGGGCCGCGGCGAGACCGCCGATCCGCTCGAAGCCGTCGAGGAATGGGTCGCTTGGACCCGGGCTCTGCCGGATCGCGCCCCCGCCTTGCTGCGGGCGGCCGCCGCCCTGGAGGGCTGGCGCCTGGTCAACCCCCTGCCCCGCCAGAACTATGTCGGCGGGGTCATGGTCGCCCAGGCCTTGCGTCTTTCGGGGCGGACACGGTCCTGCCTGCTGGGCCTGGAGGCCGCGCGCCGCGCCCATATGCAGCCGCCGCGCGGATTCATGGCCGCGGCCACGACCGTGCGGCTGGCCTATTGGTTGAAGATCCTGGCCGTCGGCGCCGAAGCCGGCCTGGCGGAGATGAGACGCCTGGAGCTGGCCCGCCAGGTCGTCCTCAAGCGGATCGGCGGCCGGCGGGCCCATGACCGCTCGGCCGACCTGCTCGAACTGCTGCTGGCCCGCCCGCTGGTCAGCGCGCCGATGGCGGCCGAGCATCTGGGCGTCGCCAGCCATTCGGCCCGGCGCTTGCTGACCGGCCTGGGCTCCTCCCTGATGGAGATCAGCGGGCGCTCCAGGTATCGGGCCTGGCGGCTCTAGCGGCGGCTGAATCGCGGCATTTGGCCATTTGGGCAAATGGGGAAGTGTGGGCTTGGGCGTTTGGGGCGGCCGGCGCCCCTCCCCGCGCCCAAGGGAGGTTTGGGGAGATCTCCTTTTGGGGAAACACCCAAAGCCCCATTTGGGTTATTAGGGTAAATTGGGAAAAGGGGGAATTGCCCGATTGGGGTCTTGCGTAAAAGCGGAAACGGGCAAATGCTGTCTTGCGCAAAGGGGGATTTGCCTGGATGGGGTTTTGGGTTTTTGTGGATAAGCGGGCTTCCCCATTCACCCTAGAGCCCGTTCGCCCACTTGGGTTAACACCCTCTTCACCAAGTCCGCATTAGATCATTTGCGTAAAAGGGGCCTTGCCCAAATACCCAGTTGCCCATTGCCCCAATAGAGGAGCGGCGTCATGGCGGTCATCAGCGTTTGTTCGACGAAGGGCGGGGTGGGCAAGACCACCCTGGTGATGTGTCTGGCCGACGCCTTCGCCCGCCAGGGCGGCTCGGTGGCGATCGTCGACGGCGATCCCAACGGGCATGTGGCCACCTGGCGCGACCGCGCCGGCGACGACTGCAAGGTCACGGTGATCAGCGAGGCCAACGAGACCAAGATCCAGGACGTGATCGCCGAGGCCGCCAGCCGCTACGCTCTGGTGTTCGTGGATCTGGAGGGGGCCGCCTCGCAGTCGGTGACCTACGCCATCGCCGAGAGCGACCTGGTGCTGATCCCGACCAAGGTCTCGGGCATGGACCTGCAGGAGGTCTACCGCACCTACGAGGTGGTCAAGCGCGCCGAAAAAATGCTCAAGCGCCGCATCCCCGCGCGGGTGATCTTCAGCCAGATGGCGACGCTCAACAGCCGGGTGGCCAGCCACTCGCGCCAGGAAATCCGCGACAACGACATTCCGGTGTTGAGCACCGAGATCATCCAACGCGCGGCCTACCAACAGATCCACTTCACCGGCGACACCCCCAGCGGCCCCAACGGCGACCCCAAGGCCGCGCGGGAGATCGCCGCGGTGCTGGCCGAACTTCTAGAAGCGCTGGCCCGCCAGGCCCAGGCCGCCTGAACCGGGAAGGGAAGACCATGAACGACAAAGTCGCCCGTCCACTATTCCACCCGGCCCCGCGCCCGCGCCCGATCAACGATGGCGTCGCGACCGAGGCCCTCAAGGAGGCCACGCGCGACCTGGGGTTTGGACGCACCTCCAGCGACATGTCGGCCGCCCTGGCCGAGCCTCACGCCGAGCCTCAGGCCAAGCCCGCGCCGCCGGCGCCGATCGCCTCGGCGCCCAAACCTGCGGCCCCCAGTCCCGCGCCCAGGCCCAAGGCTTCCAAGCCGGTTCGCGCCGCAGCCGTCGCCGCCTCGGACGCTGATCGGGGAACCTCGATCAAGTTCGAGATCGACGACGCCCTGTCGATGGCCCTGAAGTTCGAGGCGGTCCGCCGCCGGGTCACCGTGAAGTACCTGATCCTGGAAGCTCTGGCGGCGAAGGATTTCCCGGTGGACCTGGCCAATCTGCCGCAAGACGGTCGCCGGGTGCGCGGATAGTCCAGCTGAGCAAATAGGCAAATGGGCAAATCCCCATTTGCCTATTTGATCCATAGGATGAGACCCTTGGTCCGAGGCGCGCCGTCAGCAGGGCGAATCGCGCTAGGTCGACTGAACATTCGAGTAGGGCAGGGCGCATGACGGCCCCCAAGGACCGCAACAACCAGTTCGACCTCTTCATCCCGCTGATGCGCGACCTTCCGCTGAAGGATCAGCGCGAGACGATGGAGCGGCCGTTCTTCAGCCTGCAAAAGCGCAAGCGCCTCAAGCCGATCGAATACAAGAGCCCGGACGGCGAAGTCTCGGTGAAGGTCGAGGCCGTCCCGGCCTACGGCATGGCCACGATCTGGGACGGGGACATCCTGATCTGGGCCGCCAGCGCCCTCAACCGCATCAAGGCCGAGGGCCGCAATGACGTGCCGCGGTCCTTGAAGGTCACCGCCTATGATCTGCTGCGCTCGATTCAGCGCGACACCGGCGGCAAGGGCTACAATGACCTCAAGGCCGCCCTCGATCGCCTGACGACCACGACCATCTTCACCTCGATCCGCGCCAAGAAGGGCCGCGACCGCCGCTTCAGCTGGCTGGACAGCTGGGAGGTCGAGGTCGATCCGATCACCGAAAAGCCGATCGCCCTGAAGATCACCCTGTCGGACTGGGTCTATGAGGGGATCATCAACGAAAAGTCGGTGCTGACCATGCATCCCGACTATTTCCAGATCTCCGGCGGCCTGGAAAAGGCGATCTACCGCATCGCCCGCAAGCACGCCGGCGACCAGGACGACGGTTGGTCGTGCCGGGTCAGCGTGCTGCACGAGAAGACCGGCTCCGACAGCGAACCCAAAGAGTTCAGCCGGATGATGCGCAAGATCGTCGAGATCAACGAGCTGCCCGAATACGACATGGCGTTCATCACCATGGGCGACGGCTCCCAGGGCGTGCGCTTCATCCGCCGCTCGGTCGTCGAACGCATCCAGGTCCAGGCCGATCTGGAGGCCGAGGACGCCGCGCGCAAGCGCCGGGAGCGGGAAGATCGCCGCGCAGACCAGGTCGACGGTCGCGCCGAGCCTTGGGCCAAACGCCGGGTCACGACCGGCGACGCCTAACGGTCTATCACACACCCCAAGCGGCGATTTCCTTGTAATTCAAGGGGTTGTTGTCGTATTCTAAAGTAGACGACAGATCCCCGGTGACGGTCTTTCACCCACCGGAGTCGCGGTCGGCGCCCGCCAAATTGGTAAACACCGGGTTAAAATCGACCTCGAACGGCGCTTTTGGCGGCCGTTTTCGAGTCCCTGGCGTCAATCCTGGACGTTCGGGGTTTCGCCCACCGACTCGGGGCCTCTCCGTCGGGGTTTCACACACCGCCAAACAAGCCGGCCTTCGCGGTTTCGCCCACCGATCTGGCCGCCGAGGGGCGGGGAGGGGTGAAGTTTCGGGGTTTCACCCACCAAAGGCCGATCTCGGCGGCCAAACCCCTGTCCGGCCTGGCCTCCACATCGAAAAACGACGAGGCGCGTCGGGGTTTCGCCCACCGAAGCTTCCCGCGGACCATCGGTCTATCGCCCACCGGCCGCGAACCGAGCCTGACTGTGGACAGTCCCGGGGGAACGCACACGCATGATGCGGGGGAACGCCCACCGCACCTTCGGGGGATCAGACACCGATCCACGGTCTATCGCCCACTGGGGGGTTCCATAAGCCTCTGTTATAGCGAGGCTTTCACGAGCTTCCCGGCCCCTTAACTTATCTAACTTCTTCCATAACAATATCTCTAACGGCGCAGCTGAGGCGCCGCCGGGAGAAGCAGGGCCAAAAAGACGGCCCTGATCCTCCGGCTCGTGGCAAAACGCCTTAGCGGGGGAACGCCCACCGTTCTTTTCCTCCGCTTGGACGCCTGGCGACATTGTGGCGGCGTTCCAACAAAAGCCGCCGGAAGGGCTTGGCGCGCGCGGGATCGGCCGCCGATCCGAAACAGCGGTCAAGCGCGGTTCCGTCAGGGCCTCGCCTGGTAGAGGATCCGGCCGGCGCTTGCGGCGCAGGCGACCTGGGCGAAGACGGCGACGTCGCCTCCGGATTTCTGCGGAATTGCCACGGCCTTCGTGGCCGTCGAAGCTCACGCCATGCATCGCCGCGTCCATCTTGTCCTGATCGGCCTGGGCCTGGGCGCGGCCGCTCTGGCCCAGGCGGCGCCTTCGGCTCCTGTTGTGCTGATCAACACCTCCGACAGCGAGCCTCCGGGCCTCTATTTTCGGTCGTCAGCCGAGCCGGCGGTCGGTGAGATGATCGCCTTCCGGCCGCCGGCCGACGCTTGGCCCTATGTCGGCGCGGCCATGCCCGAACGCGCCAGGACCAGCATCTTGAAAACCATCCGGGCTGGCGAGGGCGACGCGGTCTGCACGGACGGCCGTCAACTGTCGATCAACGGCGCGCGCCTGGCGGCGATCGCGCGGACGGATCGACGGGGCCGCATCCTGCCTCAATGGGGCGGGTGCCGACGCCTGCGGACCGGCGAGTTCTTCGTCTACTCCGCGCGCATCCCCAACAGCTTCGACAGCCGCTACTACGGCCCGGTCCGCCGCGCCGACCTGATCGGGGTCTTTCGGCCGCTCAAGGGGCCGACAGCGCCTCTCAAGCCGGCCAGACCGTCGTGAGAGGGCGGCGGCTTGCCTGGGGTCTCGTCGCCCTGTCGGCGGCGCTCGCGGGCGGCCTTGCGCCCGGCCCGGCCAGGGCGCAGGCGCCGGCCGGCGCGACCGTGTACGACCTTGGCCGTTTACGCCCTCTGGTCGACACTGCCTCGGCCCGTGACGCCATCACCCGGGTCACCCTGGCCGAGGCGGCCGGGCAGGGCGACAGCGGCCTGGCCGGGGTGGTCTACACGATCCTCAACCGCCTGGCCTCCGGCGCCTGGGGCGACAGCGTCGACCAGGTGGTCAACGCCCGGGGCCAGTTCGAGCCGGTTCTGCGCGCCGGCGGCGACTGGCGCGCCCTGCCGCCGGCCGGTCCGGCGCAGAGGGCGCGGATCGACACGATCGTCAATCTGGCCCTGGACGGGCGGCTGCCCGACCTGACCGGCGGGGCGCTCTATTTTCAGAACCCCAGGATCGTCGCCGCCCGAGCCGCGGCCGGCGCGGTGTCTCCAGGCCTGGTGCATTTCGGCGGCGCGGCGCCCAGCGCGGTGATCGGCGACCACGCCTTCTATGCGCAGGTCGCCGGGCGAGGCGCGCCTGCACCGGCCGACGTCCTGGCCCGAGCCGGCGGCGCGATCTTCGTGCGTAAGGCCGGGTCTTCGGACGGCGCCGCGGAGGCTGCGCCAGGCAGGGCCGCAGGCGACCGAGGCCTGTTCGTCCTGCCCGACGGAGCGATCGTTGAGGAAAGGCCCCGACGCCTGGGCGGGACCGCCAGCGCTGGCTCGCCCTTTCGGGGCTCGACGCCGCCAAGCGGCGGCGACTGAGCCTGGTGGCGACGTCGTCCCATCGTGTCACGGCGCCCCGCCTGTCAACGGCTGCGCCGTTTCCCTCCGCGCTCTCCGACGAGCGCTCCGGTGACAGGAGGGGACCCCGCCGTGTCCCGCCGGGTCAACGCCGCTCACCGGGAGCGGCGAACGGAGGTTTGGCGATGTTCGATCTGATCAACACGGTGATGGGCTGGCTTCGGAAGACGACGCGGTCCGCGCAAACGCGGCTGGGCGAAGCGCCCGACGATCACGTGCACGCGTTCTGGGACCATCTCGATGAACTGGAATGGGCTGAAGGCCGGGCCGAGCATCTGGCCGAGGAAGCCGCGCGCGCGGCGCGCGAGCAGGCCTGGGCCAAGCTGGCGGACGAAGAGCGCGACGCGATCATCGTCTGGTGCGACGACCTCAACGCCCAGGGGCGACTGGTGGATCATCCGTTCTACGACCAGTGGTTGGCGCTGCGGATGACAGGCTATGTCGGCGACTGAGGCGAGGGGGCTTTTGCCCCCTCGCCTCAGTCGCCGAGCCGCGGGCGTCGCTCACCTCGGGGACCGGGCGGCCTCGCCGGCCTGGCGGCGCGAGGCCGCCCTACGGGAGCGACGGCGCGCGCGAACCTCAGGGCGCCTGGCGCGCTGCGCCCGCCGCCATCGGCCCGCGGCGGACCGACGGGCCCGCCTCGCGGGTTCGCGCCCGAGGGCGCTCACCGGCGCCGCTTCGCGACGCCGGGGCTTCGGCTACTGAGCCTGGGGGCGCCTCTTCCCATCGTCCCATGTCACCCAGCCGGTCAACCCGCTGCGCGGGTTCCCCTCCGGGGCCGATGCGCGCCCCCTGTGGTGACCGGCCGGTGCCCGACATGGATCTGGAAATCAAGGCGCTCGATGGGAGCGTCATTCAGGAGAATAGTCCCATGGCCATTTCCCGTCTCGAAAAGCTCGCCATCGCCATCGGCTTTCACGGGTCGATCGCGGTCGGCCTGATCGCCAGCCTAGGCTTCGTGGTGTCGTGGGTCCTGGACGGGCGGATCGGACCCTGGATGATGAACGCCTGCGGGGCGGTCATCGGCGTCGACCTGTTCTGCCCCATGGTCTTCGCGACCTTGCAGGCCATCGTCGAGGGCCAACGTTGAAGGGAGGGGGCTACGGCCCCCTTTTTGCGCCCGACGGATGGTCTTGACCCGGGGGCGCGACCTGCGGCGCGCGGACCCTACTGAACGGTCCGGGGCGCTTGCCTCGGCGGTCCCCCGCGCTATGGCGCCGGGGACCGGTCGGCGCGCGTCCGCCGGAGGGGCCCGCCTCGCGGGTTCGCGCCCGAGGGCGCTCACCGGCGCCGCCTTGCGACGCCGGGGCTTCGGCTACTGAGCCTGGGGGCGCCTCTTCCCATCCGATCATGTCACCCAGCCCGTCAACCCGCTGCGCGGGTTCCCCTCCGCCGCCGCTGCGCGTCGGCTGCGGTGACTGGCCGGGGCCCGACATGGATCTGGAGATCAAGGCGCTCGATGGGAGCGTCGTTGAGGAGATCTCGCCATGACCATCGGCCCCGACCACACCCACGACCGGATCAACGATCAGCTGCGCGCGGCGCACATCGCCAAGGGCGAGCCGCGATACAGCGTTCAGCTCGATCGGATGAGCGGCGGCTACATCCGGCGACGGAGCAACGATCGTCGACAGGCGCTGCAATGGCGCGCCGAGGCCCTGGCCGATCCGGAGATGAAGGCGGTGTTCTGTTTCGACCACATCGCCATCGACATGCTCGCCGTCGACTTCCGGAAGGGCGGTCGCGACGGCCAGGTCTTGACCCGCTAGGGGAGGGGGGCTCGTCCCCCCTTTTTGCGTCTTGGCCGATCCGGCCCGCGCGCTGCGTCGCCGCCCAGGAGCACGGCCTGGGTCATGGCGTCGAAGTCGGGCAGGGCGGGCGCGGCGGCGTCCTTGATCGGCGACAGCCGCAGGCCAAGCATTTCGGCGATGGCGTGGCGGTCGCGCGGCCGGTCGATCCGCCGGTCGAGAATCTCCAGCATCCGGGCCATCAGCGGATCGTCGGGGTCGCCTTGCGCCTCGGCCAGCAGGGTCGCGCCCAGCACGATCTTGGCCCGGGTCTCGCGCTTGCGCTCGGTCTGATCGAGCAGGGCTTCCAGCCGCTCGACCCGCGCGCGCCAGACCTCCAGGCGATGGCTCTCGTCTTCGATATCCGACAGTCGGGTGACGTGGCCGCGCGCTCGAGGCAGGGCGCCGTTCAAGGCGGCCAGGGCGGTCTTGGCCCGATGCTCGCGATCGGCCAGACGCACGGCGAGGTTCTGAAGTCGGCGGGTTCTTGCCGCTTCGGATTCCGGCTTTCGGCGTGGCGCTTTGGCGGGAGCGTCCATGGTCGGGATCAAGGCCGCGGCTTGAAAACGGGATGGGATGAGGTTACCCCTTGAGGTCGTAAGGTGACAAGGGCGCAGTTATGCATTGCTGCGCAACGCCTGCGGTCGGGAGGGCCCGACACCCCTCGACGCCCTGATCCCGGGCGCCGCCGGGGGGCGTCGAGCCAAGGGGCGAGCCCCTTAGCGATCCCGCTCGCTGCGCGGCGTTTCGCCGGCCTTCGGCCGGACTGACAGGTGGATGGAGGCGAGGACGGGGTGGCGCAGTATCGGCTCGAGATCCAGCCGTTCAAACGCAGCGAGGGGCGCTCGTCCGTCGCCGCGTCCGCCTATCGCTCCGCCTCGGTCCTGCGCGACGAGCGCCTGGAGATGGTCTTCGACTACTCGGCCAAGGGCGGGGTGGCCTTCACCGGGATCATGGGGCCGGAAGACGCGCCGGCGGCGTTGCTGGATCGCGAGCGGCTGTGGAACGCGGCCGAGGCGGCCGACAAGCGGTCCGACTCCCGGACCGCCCGGGAGATCCTGATCTCCTTGCCGCACGAGCTGTCAGACGATCAGCGCCATGCGCTGGTGCGGGCCTTCGTCGCCGAGAGCCTGGTGGCCAAGGGGATGATCGCCGACTACGGCGTGCATTATCCCGACAGTCACGGTGACGCCCGAAACCATCACGCCCACATCATGGTGACCACGCGCCGCGTCGGTCCCGAGGGCTTCGGGTTCAAGGCCCGCGACTGGGACAATCCCGACGCGGTCAGGGCGCTGCGCCTGGAGTGGGAGTTGATCCAGAACCAGCATCTGCGCCAGCACCTGGGACCGGACGCGCCGCAGGTCAGCAGCCGCAGCCTGGCCGACCAGGGCCAGGGGCGCGAGCCGTCCATTCACCTGGGCCCCGCCGCCTCGGGCATGGAGCGGCGCGGGGAGGCGTCCGACCGCGGCGACATCAATCGCCGGATCCGCGAGCGCAACACTCAGCGTCGCGAGGCGCCCGCCCAGGTGCGGGCGCTGGAGGATCGGCTGGCCGAGGGGCGGTCGCGCCAAGCCTATCCGATCGACGCGGTGATCCGCGAGTTCGAGGCCATCCACCAGACCATGGTGCGCGAGCGCGACGGCTGGGCGCGGGACCGGGCGCGGCTCTCGGCGGCCGAGGTCCCGACGGGGCGATCGATCGCCGCCGAGGTGCTGGGCTCAGCCGTGGGACGGCGCGCGGAGGCGGCCCGACGCCTGGAGCGGACGGAGCGACGGATCGAACGGGGGAGGGCGCGTCGATCGACGCTGCTGAGGTGGATCCGCAACCCGGCCCGGATGATCTGGGCCGCCCATGCCGAGTTGAACGCGCTGGACCGAGCGCGGGCGGAGGATCGTCGCGCGACGCTGGACTTGCAGGTGCGCCGCGACTGGCTGCGCGGCGATGCGGGCCGGGCCTATGTGGCGTCGCGTCTGGATCCGGCGCGGCAGGCGGCCGAGGCGGCGCGGCGGGCCGCGCGCACTCTGGAGCGCAAGATCAAGCGGGCCGACAAGCGCATCGCGAACGTCGCCAGCACACGTGTCAAACTCTTGGTGGCGCGAGAGTTGGGCGAGGGGGCCATGACGGCGCCGGTCCGGATGGACCTGGGCGTCGACCAGGCGGTGCGCGAGGTCGATCGGCGTGTCGTCGACGCGGTCTGGGCTCATGCGCCCGCCGCTCAGAGGGCGGCGCTCGCCAAGGTGATGGCGTTGGTCCAGGGCCGGATGCCGGGTCTTGGTCCCGATCGGTAATCGTCCGCGCTCAAAGCTTTCATGGGCGAAACGCGCCGCTGAGCAAGGACGCGCGCCGGCCGATCGGCGACGACGAGGCTCGTCGTCCAGGCCGAACCCCGCAGAAATGCTCCGGTAGAACCGCCGAATTGGCGCCGGCGCGCGGCGGGTCTCTGCTGGGGGCCTCTTAGGAGGCCTCAGCATGACCACCATGATCGCCAGGGCCCGCTGGCTCGTCCCGCTGAGCGCGGTCCTGGCGCTGGCGGGCCTGTGGGCCGCCACCCAGACAACCGGTCATCTCTTCGGCTATCCGCCCGCCCTTGGCGCGGGCCTGGGCCAGGTCGGCGCGGCGCGTCTCTACGCCCCCTGGTCGTTCCTGGCCTGGTATGGCCGCTACGCCGAGGACTATCGGCAGGCCTTCGATCAGGCCGCGCTGGTGGGGCTGGGCGTCTTCGCTTGGCCGTTGGCGATGATCGCGGGCCTGACGCGCCGGTTTGTCGCCCGCCCGCGTCCGTTCGGAACGGCCGCTTGGGGCGGGCTGGCCGAGGCCCGTTCGGCGGGTCTGCTGCACGGCGAGCAGTTGGGCGGGCGGGTGCTGGGCCGGCTCAAGGGGCGCTTGCTGAGCTTCACCGGCGTCGAGCACTGCATCATCGTGGGGGCGTCGCGGTCGGGAAAGGGCGCGGGGCACGTGGTGCCCACCGTGTTGTCCTGGCCAGAGAGCCTGTTCGTCTACGACCGAAAGGGAGAGCTGTGGCACATCACCGCCGATCACCGGCGGCGGTTTTCCCATACCTTCTACTTCGCGCCGACCGACCCGGACACCGCGCGCTGGAACCCGTTGTTCGAGGTTCGCAAGGGAGCGATGGAGATCGCCGACATCCAGAACATCGTCGGCATCCTGGTCGATCCGATCGGGCTCAAACAGGGCAATTTGGATTTCTTCGACCAGAGCGCGGCCAACTTCTTCACCGGCGTGATCCTGCACGCCCTCTACACCGCCCCCGACGACCTGAAGAACCTGACCTATGTCCGGCGGCTGCTGATCGACATTGAGCCGACCTTGGACGCCATGCTCGGGACCAAGCATCGCTGGCGCCCAGACGCCCGGGCCGCCGACGGCCTGGCCCGCGATGCGAACGGGGAGCCGATCGCCGAGGTGCATCCGGAGGTCTGGCTGGGGGCGACGGCCTTCCGTTCGATGGAGCCCAGGGTGCGCTCCAGCGTCCTGGCCACGGCCCAGAAGTCCCTGGCCCTGTGGGCCGATCCCCTGGTGGCCAACGCCACCTCCTGGTCGGACTTCTGCATCGGCGACCTGGTTTGCGCGCAGGCGCCGGTCAGTTTCTATCTGATCACGCCCCAGGCCCACGCCGACCGCTTGGCCTTCCTGGTGCGGGTGATGCTGCGCCAGAGCCTCAACAGCCTGATGGAGACCATCGACGCCGACAGCCGCGGCCGCAAGAAGCGTCATCGCCTGCTGAAGATGCTCGACGAGTTCCCCAAGCTCGGGGCGCTGCCGTTCCTGGAGAACGCGCTGGGGGAAATGGCCGGCTATGGCATCTCGGCCCATCTGATCTGCCAGAGCTTCAACGACGTCTTCAAGCACTATGGGGTGCACACCTCGATCTTCGACAACTGCCACGTGACTGCGGCCTTCGCGACGTCCGAGCCCACCAGCATAGAGCGCATCGTCAAGCGCGCGGGCCGGTCCCTGGAGATGCGCGAGAGCTTCAGCGATCCGAGGCTGATGTTCGGCAAGGGCCATCGCAGCCGCAACCAGGCCGAGGTCGAGCGCTACATCCTGGCCGAACAGGACGTGCGAGCTCTGCCGGCCAACAAGCAGCTGCTGTTCGTCAACAACGCCAAGCCCTTGCTGGCCGAGAAGATCCGCTTTTTCGACGAGCCGGTGTTCTCGGCCCCCGCACGGGATTTCTTCCACGGCGAGCGGGCGCGGTTCGTTCAGACGCCCGAGAGCCTCGATACGCCGGGTCGGCCGCCGATCGACTGGCTGGGGGTGACGGCGGTCGAGTCCTATGCGCCGCCGCTGCGGCCGGTCGATCTGGCCTCGAGCTTGGCCTGCGCCGACGGCCTGAGCATCGTCGACCTGATCTACAACGATGAGGACGAGGTATGAACGGAGGATCCCAGGAGGCGCTGGACCGCAAAAACGCCGCCTTGCGCCAGGCCATGGGGCCCGTCCTGGCCGCCGCCTTGGCCGAACCGGCCGTGGTGGAGGTGATGGTCAACCCAGACGGCGCGATCTGGATCGAGCGGATCGGGCAGGGGCGGGCGTTCAGCGGCGAACACATGACCCCGGCGGACGCCGAGCGGGTCCTGCGGCTGGTCGCCGACCATGTGGGCGAGGCGGTGACACGAGAGCGGCCGCTGGTCAGCGCCGCCCTGCCGCGTTCGGGCGAGCGGTTCCAGGGCGTGTTCATGCCGGTGGCGAGCGCGCCGGCCTTTTCGATCCGCAAGCGGCCGGCCGTGGTGTTCACGCTCGACGACTATGTCGAGGCCGGGATCATGACCTTGGATCAGGCGACGGCCTTGCGGACGGCCGCCGGCGGCCGCGACAACATCCTGATCGCCGGCGGCACCGGCAGCGGCAAGACCACCCTGGCCAACGCGGTGCTGGCCGAGCCGGCTTTCGCGTCGGACCGGGTCCTGATCGCCGAGGACACCCCCGAGCTGCAATGCTCGGCCAGGGACCAGATCGCCCTACTGACCAAACGAACGGATCCGCCGGTGACGATGGCCGACCTTGTCCGGGCGTCCCTGCGCCTTCGGCCCGACCGCATCATCATCGGCGAAGTTCGGGACGGCAGCGCGCTGGACATGTTGAAGGCCTGGAACACCGGCCATCCGGGCGGGCTGGCGACCTTGCACGCCAACAGCGCGCGCGAAGCGCTCACCCGTCTGGAAGACCTGATCGGCGAGGTTTCCGCCAGCGTGCCCTATCGGGCGATTGGTCAGGCGATCGGGATGATCGCCTTCATCGCGCGCGCGCCGTCCGGCCGGCGGCTGGAGTCGGTGGTTCGCGTGGACGGCTGGTCGGCGGGCGACTATCGACTGGAGGCCGTCGCGTGACGCCAACGGCGGCGACAGGTCTGGCGGACTCAAGGTGGGAGCCGGACGCCGCCGAAATTCGGTCGACGATCCTTCCGGATCAACAGTCTTGAGCTCGGCAAGGGCCGCTCGCGTGACGCGCGAGCGCGGGGGGGCGATCGATCCGGTCCGGCTCGAACGAACTGTCTCGATCGTCGGGCGGCTCGACGTCTTGGACGATCTCGCCGCGTCTCAAGGCCTCGGCGACGGCTTGAGCGCGGTTACGGGCGCCAAGCCGTCTAAAGGCGTCGAGAAAGTACTGATCGACCGTGCGTCGCGAAAGGCCAAGTTCGACGGCGATTTGTGACGAGGTGAGGCCACGACAGGCCAGGCTCAGGCACTGCCTTTGCCTCGGGCTTAGGATGTTTACGCTCAAAAACCGGCTCCCATGCAAGCGGAGACACGGCCGCACTCCTACCCATCTAGAATACCCTAGTTTCGGCACTAACCGTTCTCACGCGGCACACCATCTTTCACTCTAGTCAGCGGGATGATCGGCGAGTCCAACGCTCCATAGGTAACATCTCGAAGCCAAAGCTCAACTCGTGGGCGAGAAATCAATATTAAAAGTTTCAGTCAAGCTTCAGAGGCATGTTGGAATCTTCATGGCGAAATATCGCCAGTCTTCCCTGAGAACTTCCATTTCCTGGTCAATAGACGGAGCGGGCTTCCGGATCGACGCCATGTTCCGAACCATCTTCGTCGTGACCAGAGCCGCCGCGCTTGGTTGGAATGCGTCGTTTTCTGCCCGTGGAGCAGGCTCATCGGCTCCTGTTCCAGGGGCGATCACGGGGCAGGGGCGCCGAAAAGGCGCCGGACTTGACGTAACGCCCCCGTATCCCCCGTGTCCCTAGAGGAGCCGGGGGCGTCACGCCGTCCTGGAGATCCGATCGGCGCCGCGAGCGCCGATCAGGTCCCAAGCTTTGGCTCGTGGTCAGAGCAAGGCGTAGGCGGGAAGGGTCAGAAACTCTTCCAGCGTGTCGGACAGCACCATGCGCGAGAACAGCAGGGCGGCCTCTTCCAGGCGGGGCGAGGGGAAGTCGCGGCGCAGGTCGGTCATCTCCTCGGTCAGCAGGCTCACGAACAGCTCCGAAGTCATGTCGCGACCATCGTCGAGAGCCGCGTTCAGGCGGATCCATTGCCACAGCTGGGTGCGGCAGATCTCGGCGGTCGCGGCGTCTTCCATCAGATTGTAGAGCGGCACGGCGCCGCGACCCTCGATCCAGGCCTGGGTGTAGCGCACGCCGACGCGGATGTTCTCGCGAACCCCGGCCTCGGTGCGCACGCCGTCGTGCAGCTCCAGCATCTGGGCCTGCGTGATCGACAGGTCCGCCAGGCGCTTGTCCAACTGGTTGGGCGTGGGCATCAGGCGGTTGAAGACCTCCATGGCCACCGGCACCAGGTCGGGGTGGGCGACCCAGGTGCCGTCGTGGCCGGCCCCGGCCTCGCGTTCCTTGTCGGCGCGGACCTTGGCGAAGGCGGCCTGGTTGGCGGCCTCGTCGCCCTTGATCGGGATCTGGGCGGCCATGCCGCCCATGGCGAACGCGCCGCGACGGTGGCAGGTTTGGATCAGCTTCAGCGAGTAGGCGCCCAGGAAGGCCTTGCCCATCACCATGGCCGAGCGGTCCGGGGTCAGGAATTCGGCGCGGCGGCCCAGGCGCTTGATGAACGAGAAGATGTAGTCCCAGCGGCCGCAGTTGAGGCCCGCCATGTGGTCCTTCAGTTCGAAGATGATCTCGTCCATCTCGAAGGCGGCGGGGATCGTCTCGATCAGCACCGTGGCCTTGATCGTGCCGTTGGGGATGCCGAGCGCCTGTTGAGCGTGGACGAACACGTCGTTCCAGAGGCGAGCCTCCAGGTGGCTCTCCAGCTTGGGCAGGTAGAAGTAGGGACCCGAACCCTGGTCCAGCGAGGCCTTGGCGTTGTGGAACAGGTAAAGCCCGAAGTCGAACAGCGCGCCGCTGACGACCTCGCCGTCGACCTCCATGTGGCGCTCGGGCAGGTGCCAGCCGCGCGGGCGGATTTTCAGGACGGCCAGGTTTTCTCCCAGCGCGTAGCTCTTGCCGGACTTGGGATCGACGTGGGCCAGTTGGCCCGCCCAGCGATCCTTCAGATTGACCTGGCCTTCGATCAGGTTGGACCAGGTCGGCGAGGTGGCGTCCTCGAAGTCGGCCATGAACACCTTGGCCCCGCAGTTGAGGGCGTTGATGATCATCTTGCGGTCGACGGGGCCGGTGATCTCGACGCGGCGGTCCTGCAGGTCGGCCGGGATCGGCGCGACGGTCCAGTCGTTCTCGCGGATGTCGGCGGTGTCGGCCAGGAAGTCGGGCAGGTCGCCGGCGTCGAACCGGGCCTGGCGCGCGACGCGGGCGGCCAGCAGTTCGCGACGACGGGCGTCGAAGCGGCGGTGCAGGTCGGCCACGAAGTCCAGGGCCTCGGGCGTCAGGACTTCTACGGCGCGCCCCTCGACAGGACCGTTGATCTGGATGTTGGCGGCGATGTCGAGGGGCATGGGAAGTCCTGCGGGCTCTGTGGGGCGCCCCGGCGCGGCGCCGGGAAGCGGTGTCGACGAGGTGGTGTTAGATCAGGCGCTCTTGGCGGCGCCGTTAGGACGAACGGTCGGGACGATCTGGTCGCCCCAGTTGCCCGCGCCGTCGTGGTGGCGCGAAGTGCGCACCAGTTCGACCGAATAGCCGGCCGCGATGGCCCGCTGCACGGCTTCGTTCAAGCGGTGAGCGGCCTCGGCCACCCGATCGACCGCGCGTTGTTCGGCGGAGGCGTTCGGCATGGCGGCGGGAGCAAATTGCGTGGCGGACATCGGATGATCCTCGATCGGTTGGCGGGGTGCGCCCCCCTCCACGGGGGTGGGAGGAGGGCGCTGGGGCTCGCCGTCGCTACTCGGCGGCGAACTGGTTCATGGTGTTGGCGTGACCACCGGCGGTCAGGGCGCGTTCGCCGGCGACCATGATCTTGAAGCTGTCGCCCAGGTCCGAGCCGACCTCGTGCTGGTGCTTGACGGCCGAGACGCCGCGGCGGATTTCCTCGCGCTGGACGGTGTTGACGTAGGCCTTCATCCGGTCGGGACCGAAGTAGCCGCGCGACAGCTCGTCCATGCTCTTGGCGGTCAGGTGGAAGGTCGGCAGGGTGATCAGGTTGTGGAACACCCCGGCCCGGGCCGCGATGTCGGCCTGGAAGGCCGCCAGGCGAGCGTCGGTCTCGCGCCCCAGGTCGCTGGCGTCGTATTCGGCCGACATCAGGGCCGCGCCTTCGGGATAGCTGTCCTTGTGGATCTTGCCCTCGGCGATCCACTGGTCGCGGACCTGCTTGCGCAGGTTCAGGGTCCAGTTGAACGACGGGGAGTTGTTGTAGGTCAGCTTGGCGTCGGGAACGACCTTGCGGATCTCCGAGACCATGCTGGCGATCTCGTCGACGTTGGGGGTGTCGGTCTCGATCCACAGCAGGTCGGCGCCGCCCTGGGTCAAGGATGCGATGCAGTCCTCGATGACGCGGGCCCGGCCGGTGCCGTCCTGGAAGGCGAACAGGCCGTTGGGCATGCGCACCGGCTTTTCGAACTGGCCGTCCTTATAGATCGCCAGTTCGCCCGGCAGGATTGGGTTGCTCTCGGTGATCGCCTCGGTCTTCAGCCACTTGATGTAGTCGCTGGCCAGGTCGCCCGGCTCCTGGCTGACCGGCACCTTCTGGGTCAGGCCCGCGCCCAGGCTGTCGGTGCGGGCGACGATGACGCCCTCGTCGACGCCCAGTTCCTCGAAGGCCAGGCGGCAGGCGCGCAGCTTCTCGATGAAGTCCTCGCGCGGCACGGTGACCTTGCCGTCCTGGTGGCCGCACTGCTTGGCGTCGGAGACCTGGTTTTCGATCTGCAGGCAGCAGGCGCCGGCCTTGATCATTTCCTTGGCCAGGATGTAGGTGGCGTTCTCGTTGCCGAAGCCCGCGTCGATGTCGGCGATGATCGGCACGACGTGGGTCTCGAAGCCGTCGATGGCGGCGATCGCGGCGGCCTCGGCCGCCTTGTCGCCGGCGTCACGGGCGGTCGTCAGGACCTTGAACAGGTCGTTGATCGCCACCTCGTCGGCCTGGCGCAGCGAGACGTAGATCTCCTCGATCAGGTCGACGACCGAGGTCTTCTCGTGCATCGACTGGTCGGGCAGGTGGCCGAAGCGGTTGCGAAGGCCCGCGACCATCCAGCCCGACAGATAGACGTAGGCGCCCTTGGTGGTGCCGCGTAGGCGCTTGACCGACTTGATCATCTGCTGGGCGTGGAAGCCCGACCAGCAACCCAGCGACTGGGTGAACTGGGCGCTGTCGGCGTCATAGGCGGCCATGTCGGCGCGCATGACGCCGGCCATGTCGCGGGCGATGTCCAGGTGGGTCGAGAAGGTGTTCTGCAGCTTCAGCTGGATGATGTCGTCGATGCCGACGCCGCCCGGCGTCACGCCTTGCGGATAGCGGGCCAGCAATTCTTGGCGGTGTTGGGCGTAGGTCTTGCGCGTCATCTTGGCGGTCCCAAAAGCTGTTCGCCGCCTTCCCGCCGATGCGGCGATGTGAGGGGGGGGGCGAACCGGAAATGCGTTGGGAGCGACCTAGCCCCGGTCGCTGGAACGAGGCGAACCTATTGAAGCTGAATTGTCACAGGCAGACTTTGTAATTCTTGTAAAGTTGTGACAGATTGACCGAATGGGGATCTCGGACAAGAAGCTTTTTCTCGGCGGCCGGCTCAAGCGCCTGCGACGCGACCTGTCGGTCAATCAGAGCCAGATGGCCGAGCAACTGGGCATTTCGGCCAGCTATCTGAACCTGCTGGAGCGCAACCAGCGCCCGGTCACCGCCCAGATCCTGCTGCGCCTGGCCGACGCCTACGACCTGGACTTGCGCAGCCTGTCGGCCGACGACCCGGGCGGCGGCGCGGGCCTGGAGGAGGTGCTGGCCGACAAGATGTTCGCTGACCTGGGCGTGGGCCGCCATGAGGCCATCGAAGTCGCCGAGACCTCGCCGGCCATGGCCGAGGCCATCGTGCGGCTCTATCGGGCCTATCTGGATCGCGGCCGGTTGGTCGACCTGGGCGCGTTCGAGCGCGCCGACGGGAGCGCCGGCCCTCAGGGCGGGGCCGCCCATCCCACCGACTGGGTGCGCGACCTGGTCGGGGCCCAGCGCAACTACTTCGCCGAGCTGGAGACTTGCGCCGAAACCATCGTCGCGGCCCTGAAGGCCGATCCCCAGGACCTGGGCCCGGCCCTGCGCGAGCGCCTGCTGACGAACTGTGGCGTGCAGGTCCGGATCATGCCGGTCGAGGTGATGACCGCCTCGCTGCGTCGCTACGACCACCATCGCAAGCGGCTGATGATCTCCGAAACCCTGGCGCCGGCCAGCCGGCTGTTCGCCATGGCCTATCAGCTTGGGCTGCTGGAGTTCGGCGAGACCCTGACCACCCTGACCGACCGCTTCAAGGCCCCCGACCGCGCCACGCGCCAGCTGCTCAAGGTGTTCCTGGCCAACTACCTGGCCGCCGCGGTGATGATGCCCTACGAGCTCTTTCACGCGGCCCTGGAGACCAGCGGTTACGATATCGAGCGGGTGCGCTCGCGGTTCGGCGTCAGCTACGAGCAGGCCGCCCAGCGTCTGACCACCCTTGGCCGGTCGGGCGCTCGGGGCGTGCCGTTCTTCATGGTGCGGCTCGATGCGGCGGGCAACATCTCCAAGCGCTTCGCGGCGGGAGCTTTCCCGTTCTCGCGGTTTGGCGGCACCTGTCCGCGCTGGAACGTCCACGACAGCTTCAAGACCCCCGGGCGGGTGGTCACCCAGGTCATCGAGACCCCCGACGGCGAGCGCTACTTCACCCTGTCGCGCACGGTGCGCCGGGTGTCGGGCCTGCAGGCGGGGTTGGAGGACGAACTGGTCATCGGCCTGGGCTGCGAGCTGAAATACGCCAACAAGCTGGTCTATGCCCGGGGCCTGGACATCGCCACGCCGCTGGCCGTGGAGATCGGTCCGTCCTGCCGGATCTGCGAGCGTCCGGCCTGTCCGCAGCGGGCGGCCGCCCCGATCAACCGCACCCTGCTGGTCGAGGAAAACAGCAAGTCGTTGTCGCCGTTCCCGTTCGTGGCCTAGACCCGCCGCGTTCACCGGGCCAGCGATCGCCGCGCGGCCGGCGGGCGATGTTCGGGCGGACTTTCGGCCTTCTCCGGCCGGCGCCAATCGGGAGCGGCGTGCGCCTGCGCCGAACCGCCTGGACGAAAGCCGCGGCCCTGCCGATTGTCAGCTCCGATGCGATGGTGATCGTCAGGTCAAGCGATACCGACTGGGCCTCAAGGGCGCGGGCAGGTCCGCGCGTCCGAGCGAGAACAACACCTCCCGTTCGATCGTGCGCACCATGGCGTCCAACGGCAGGTCGTTGTCGTCCTCGCCGAACGGGTCCTCCAGTTCGTCCCCCAAGGCGTCCAGACCGAAGAACGCATAGGCGATGAACACCACGAGCAACGGCGTCCACCAGCCCAGACTTTGAGCCAGGGCGAAGGGCAGCAGGAGGCAGAACAGGTGGGCGGTTCTGTGGAGCAGCAGCCAGTAGGCGAAGGGCGTGGGCGTCGACTTGATCCGCTCGCAGCCGGCCTGAACGTGGCTCAGTTCGGTCAGGCGCGCCTCGAGAACCGAATAGTGGATTGCGCTGATCCGCCGGCGGGCGACGAGCCGCGCGCAGGCCGCGCCGACTTCGGACAGGACCGTATCGGTCGGGTTGGGCGAGGCCTGTTCGTCCTGACCAGGCCGCCAAGTTCTGATAGCGGCGGCCTCGTCCCGATCACGCAGGCGCGCGGCCAGACCATGGGCGAAGCCGCAGAGGCCAAGCAGCAGGGGCTCGCGCTCGCTGGCCTTCAGGCGATCGGTCTGGCGGGCGAAACTGCGCGTGGCGATGATCAACTCGCCCCACAGCTTGCGCGCTTCCCACCAACGATCGTAGCAGGCGCTGTTGCGAAAACTCATGAAGATCGACAGGGCCAGGCCGATCAGGGTGAAGGGCGCCGCGCCCAGCAGCCGCATCGGACCCGGCGCGTGCTGTCCCAGCAGCACCGCGCCGATCGAGATGACCGCCAGCACCGCCAGCCGGCCGACGATCTTGGGCACGATCGATCCATGCAGGGCCAGGGCGATCCCCAGCAGGCCGGGGCGGTCGCGAACGATCATCGAGCCCTCGCCGCCGTTCGTAGGTCCTGAAGTCCCATCCTTGTCTTCTCCTTGCCGGATGCGCTTGCGCGAACGCCAATACAGGACTGTACAACGCCGCAAAGCCGGTCATGCTCGGATCGCCGCGCAAGGGCAAGACCTGGAGGGATACGTGTATAGTCGGATTTTGCTGGCCTATGACGGATCGATAGAGGGGCGCAGGGCGCTGCGCGAGGGCGCGCTGCTGGCGCGACGGTGCGGCGCGCGGGTCTTTTTGTTGTGCGTTGTGGTCGAAGGCGGCGGCGTCCAAGTGGCCGAGGCCGCTCAGCCCGGCGTCATCCATGAACTTCGCCAACAGTCGCAGGCGGTGTTCGACGAAGGCGTTGCCCGCCTGCGGCAGATGGGCCTGGATCCGACAGCGAAGATCATCTCGGGCGATCCCTCCGTCGAAATCCGAAAATTCGCCCAGGAAGTCTCGGTCGACCTCGTCGTGGTGGGCCATCGGCGCAAATCCTTGCTGGAGCGCTGGTGGTCGGGATCGTCGGGCGCCTATCTGCTCGACCAGATCGGCTGCAGTCTGTTGGTGGGCCGCAACACCATCAGCGACGAGATCCTGGCCGCGGAGCTGGCCTTGCCGCCGGCTCGTCGGGCCCTCGCCGACGCACTTTGATCGCCGAGGCCGTCTGAGCCCGTCGCCGACGGGACGCTGGAGACGATAATCCACGCACGCCTGTCAAGTCAGCGGTTTATCGGTCAGCGCAGGGCCGCCTCCAGATGTTCGGCCAGCAACCGCACTTTGGCCGGCAGGTGGCGAAGATGGGGATAGACGGCCCACACCCCCTCATCCGCTGGGCGGTGCTGCTCGAGCAACGGAACCAGGGTTCCGGCCGCGATTGGGCCGTCGACATAGAAGTTCGGCAGCTGGCATAGCCCGAGCCCGGCGATGGCGGCGTCCAGCACCGCCTGGCCGCTGTTGCAGCGCCAACGGCCGCTTGGGCGGATGGTCGTCTCGCCGCCGGCGTCGCTGAAGGTCCAGGTCTCGCTGGCCCCGACGACGCAGGCGTGGTCGGCGATGGCCGCCAGGTTCTCGGGCGCTCCGGCCTTGGCCAGATAGGCCGGCGCGGCGCAGAGGCGGCGGGTGCGCGAGGCCAGGCGGCGGGCGATCAGACGACTGTCGCCCAGCCGGCCGAAACGAATGGCCAGGTCGAAGCCGTCGGCCACCAGATCGCGGACGATGTCGTCCAGTTCGATGTGCAGCGACAGGCGTGGATGGGCCAGGGCGAAGGCGTTGACGGCCGGGACCACGTAGCGCTCGCCATAGGCTACCGAGCAGGTCATCCGCAGCTGGCCTTTCAGCTCGCCCTCGTCCTCGCCGAGCAGCTGCATGGCCAGGTCGCGCTCCTGGATCAGGGCGCGGCAGCGGGCCAGGAACAGGCGCCCGGCGTCGGTCAGGCTGACCCGGCGGGTGGTGCGGTAGAGCAGGCGGGTCTGCAGCCGGTCCTCCAGCCGCGCCACCTCGCGGCTGACGCCCGAGGTCGACAGGTTCAGGCGGGCGGCGGCGCGGCTGAAGCTCTCGGCCTCGGCCACCGCCACGAACTCGTCGATCCCGTCCCATCGGCTCATGGGGCGGTGATGCGACGATTATCCCGGTGAGGCAATAATGTTTTGCAAGCGCCGGGATTATCGCGCGGTCGGCCGCGGCGTACGACGGGGACGCCCCGAAATCCGGAGATCTCGCCATGAAGACCCGCGCCGCCGTCGCCTTCGCCGCCAAGCAGCCGCTGGAGATCGTCGAGGTCGACCTGGAAGGTCCCAAGGCCGGCGAAGTGCTGATCGAGATCAAGGCCACGGGCGTCTGCCACACCGACGCCTACACGCTGGACGGCCTGGACTCGGAGGGCCTGTTCCCCTCGATCCTGGGCCACGAGGGCGCGGGCGTGGTGGTCGAGGTCGGGCCGGGCGTCACCAGCCTGGCGGTCGGCGACCACGTGATCCCGCTCTACACGCCCGAATGCCGCCAGTGCAAAAGCTGCCTCAGCGGCAAGACCAACCTCTGCACGGCCATCCGCGCCACCCAGGGCAAGGGGCTGATGCCGGACGGCACCAGCCGCTTTTCCTACAAGGGGCAGACCATCCACCACTACATGGGCTGCTCGACCTTCTCGAACTACACCGTGCTGCCCGAGATCGCCGTGGCCCGGATCCGCAAGGACGCGCCGTTCAAGACCGCCTGCTACTGCGGCTGCGGCGTGACGACGGGCGTCGGCGCGGTGGTCAACACCGCCAAGGTCGAGCCGGGCGCCAACGCCATCGTGTTCGGCCTGGGCGGCATCGGCCTGAACGTCATCCAGGGTCTGAAGCTGGTCGGCGCCAACATGATCGTCGGCGTCGATCTCAATCCCGACCGTGAGGAGTGGGGCCGTAAGTTCGGCATGACTCACTTCGTCAATCCCAAGACCATCGACGGCGATCTGGTCGCCCATCTGGTGGCCCTGACCGACGGCGGGGCGGACTACACCTTCGACGCCACCGGCAACACCACGGTCATGCGCCAGGCGCTGGAGGCCTGCCATCGCGGCTGGGGCGAGAGCATCATCATCGGCGTGGCCGAGGCGGGGAAAGAGATCGCCACGCGGCCGTTCCAGCTGGTCACCGGCCGGGTCTGGAAGGGCACGGCCTTCGGCGGCGCGCGCGGCCGCACCGACACCCCGAAGATCGTCGACTGGTACATGGACGGCAAGATCCAGATCGATCCGATGATCACCCACGTCCTGCCGCTGGAGCGCATCAACGAGGCCTTCGACCTGATGCACGCGGGCGAGAGCATCCGGACGGTGGTGACGTTCTAGGGGCGGGAGCCTGATTAGGCCTTATCGCCAATACGAAGCAATATAACGAGAGATAACAATGCTTGAAGATCGCTTTTGCTCGTTTCGTGAAACAGATGTCGAAACTCGGACATCTCCTCCTCCGGTGTGGACCGTTCTTTCGGGGCAACCGCAAGCTCAGTCAAAAAGATCATATTCTGACGAAGAGAAGAAGATCTATGCCGGAACGTTCAAATGCACCGCAGGGGTCTACGCCATAAACTATGATGTGTGGGAATTTTGCCATCTCATCAAGGGCAAGTGCCTCATAACGCACGAGTCCGGGCGTCAGTACGAACTCAACGCCGGCGATGCCTTCGTCCTTGAGCCCGGCTTCAAAGGGACGTGGGCGATCGTCGAGGATATGGAAAAGAGCTTCGTGATGCATGCGGGCTGAGACAGGGCGTGGTCGCGCGGAAAGCAGAGATCGTTCCTGCGCGACGACCTGAAGCGACGGGATATGGCCGTGACGGCCCATTGGCCCGTCCGTTGCACGGCGCGGCGACCGGGTGAAACGATCGGCTGGCCCAAGGCCGCTCAGAGGCGCTGAGGCGCCTATCGTCCGCGCGTCCAACCGCGCCACGCCGCCCCGGAGCGGACCCCGTTCGACGCAGCGGGTTGGCGTATCTTGGAAAGGCGCGGACGGTGTGGCATCCAAGCTAGGTCCCCGTCTTCCAGAGCCGCCATGATCGCCGACGACTTTCGCCAACTGGCCTT